>NZ_JAVREH010000008.1:0-145847 GCF_031845305.1 Jatrophihabitans lederbergiae
GGAACACCCGGGTCAGCACACCCACCGACACCAGATCCGACAACCGACGACCCGTCTCCGGCTTCACCCATCCAGCACGAGGCATGTCACCAAACTACACCGTTGTAAGTTTAACTGAACGGTATTGGGGCTAGCTGTTCTGTCCAGGCAGGTGGGTCAGCAGGATCGCGATGACACGACCCGCTAGAGACGACCAGTGGACAGCCAGTGCTGTGCGATGAGCATCACCCATGGCGACCGGTGAGGCCGGTGCCCGGCGCGCCGCTCGATTGCGGGACTGGCGAATATTACCTCGAGGCTTTCCCGGTCCTCGGCATCGGTGAAGTGAATGTCCTCCGTGGCCGCTCGATCGGACAGTGAACTGTTCATAAGTCCAGTCTGGTGCTTTCCGATTCCGAGCAGCAGTGGCAGACTTGCCATCATGCGAAAAAAAACGGCCAGACATCGCGTAGCAGTAGCGGCGAACCCCGGGGCGCCGATCTTCGAACTCGCGGTGCCTTGCGAGGTGTTCGGGATCGATCGGCGCGACATCACCGACGACTGGTACGACTTCCAGATCTGTCCGGCGGTCCCGAACGTCAGGCTGGCCGGTGGCTTCATCGCCGCCCAGGACGCCTCGCTCGACGATCTCGCGACGGCGGACACGGTCATCATTCCGGCCTGTGGCGACGTCCATGCCGCCGCACCGAAGGGCCTTGTGGCCGCGATCCTGCAGGCGCACGCGCGCGGGGCGCGAATCGCCTCCATCTGCTCCGGCGCCTTCGTGCTGGCCGAGGCCGGCTTGCTCGATGGGCGCCGGGCCACGACGCACTGGATGCATGCCGAGGAACTGGCCAAGCGTTACCCAAAGGTGAAGGTCGACGCCTCGATCCTCTACATCCAGGACGGTGCCATCTGGACCTCGGCCGGCACCTCCGCCGGGCTCGACCTGTGCCTGGAGCTGGTCCGCCGGGACCACGGCTCGGCCGTGGCCACCGAGCTGGCGTGCCGGATCGTGATGCCGCCGCACCGCGAGGGCGGTCAGGCCCAGTACGTCCGGCACCAGGGCGCTTCGCCCGGCAGCGCCGACCAGCAAGCGGGGTTGCAACAGTGGGCGCGGGAGAACCTGGGCCACGTGTCGGTGCTGGCCCTGGCACGAAAGGCCGGGATCAGCCAGCGCACCCTTGTCCGACAATTCCGATCGACGACGGCGATGGCGCCGCAACAATGGCTGAACCGCGAACGGATCCTGCTCGCTCAGCACCTATTGGAAAGCACCGACCTCACCATTGACTCGATCGCCGCGCGGTCGGGTTTCGGCACCGCCACAAATCTTCGTCAACGATTCCGTCGCGACGTCGGCATCTCACCCGCCGCCTATCGCCGGGCTTTCTTCGACGACCATTTGGTGCCGTCCGAGCGAGCCTTGGGCGCGGCGGTCGTGGCCTAATCCGAAGCCGAGACATTTGCGGGCATCTCGACCCGCCGCAGTCGGCCGCCATGTCTGTTTAATTACGAAACTTGTCTCGTTTCGGGGTGTATGGCGACTTTAGGATCGACCATGGTTATTAGGTGAGTTCAGAGCCAGCTGCAGTCGCCACCACTTCTTCCCACCCGACCAGTTTGACCCCCAGCATCGGACTCGGGCAGGGCGTTGCCCTTTACGTCAGCGCAATCCTTGGCGCCGGCGTCCTGGTGCTGCCGGGCCAGGCGGCCACCCTCGCCGGACCGGCCTCACTGCTGGCCTGGGGCTTCAGCTGCCTGCTAGGCGTTCCGCTGGCACTCACGTTCGCGGCCCTGGCCACCCGCCTGCCCCACGCCGGCGGGGTGTCGACGTACGCGGCCAAGGCATTCGGCGCCCATGCCGGCGGCGTGGCCGGCTGGTGGTACTTCGTCGCCGGCTCGGTCGGGCAGACGATCGTGCCGCTGACCGGCGGGTACTACCTCGCCTCGGCCGCCCACCTGAACCAGCACTGGAGCTACCTCTTCGCCGGAGCGATTCTGCTGACCGCGGCGCTGGCCAACCTGGCCGGCATCCGCACCAGCGCCCGGGTCCAGGTCGCCCTGGCCCTGACAGTGGCCCTGGTCCTGCTGGTGGCCAGCCTGTTCGCCATCCCGCACGCCCGAGCTGCCAACTTCACCCCGTTCGCACCGCACGGGATGTCGGGCATCGGCAGCGCCGTGGTCGTGCTGTTCTTCGCCTTCGCCGGCTGGGAGGCGGTCGCCCACCTGTCCGAGGAGTTCCAGGACAGCGGGCGCGATCTGCGCCGCGCGACCGCGGTCACCATCGTAGTCGTCACGATCCTCTATCTCGCCATTGCCGCCGCCGTCGTCGCCACTGGCACCTATGGCAACGAGCAGACTGACCACTACGCGATCGGCAAGCTCCTGCAGTCGGCGATCGGCGTCGGCGCTGGCTGGAGTTCAGCCGTCGTGGCCCTGGTGATCAGCCTCGGCACGACCAACGCGTTCGTCGCGTCGGTCTCGCGACTCGGCTACTCGCTGGCCCGAGACGGCTGGCTGCCCCGACGCTTCGGCCACCTCAACCGACACAGTTCCCCGGCTGGCGGGATCTGCCTGGTCGCGGCCGTCGGCGGTGCCGGGCTCATCCTGGCCTGGATCTTCAACTGGGGCACGCAGCAGATCGTGTACATCCCGTCCACCCTGGTCATCTTCGTCTACCTGCTCGGCACCGCCTCGGCGATCAAGATCCTGTCCGGATCCAGCCGGGTGATCGCCGTAATCGGCTTCATCCTGACCCTAGTCACGGTGCCCTTCGCTGTCGGTCATGTCCTGGTGCCGATCGTGATCGCGCTAGGGGCGCTCGGCTACCGCGCGGTCGCCGGGCGTGGTCGCGGGGCGGCCAAGGAACCAGCCCGATCCGCGCCGGGCTGATCCTGGCCGCGAACGCGCAGCACAAACACCACGCGCGCGTCGAGCAGGTTCTGACGGAACCGGTCCGTCGGCCATCATCGCGGCGACACTGCGGCGGCTCAGTAACGGAGGTAGTGAGATCAAGATCCTCGACAAGATCTATGACTTGGTGGCCGTCGGCTACGGTCCGGCCAACCTGGCCCTGGCGATCGCACTCGACGAGCTACCCCAGCCGCCGCGGGCGGTCTATCTGGAAGCCTCGACCCAACCCCGGTGGCAGTCGAACATGCTGCTGCCCGGCTCGGACATCCAGCACAACCCCATCCGTGACCTGGTCTCGTTGCGCAATCCGCGCAGCCGTTACTCATTCATCAACTTCCTCTTCGAGCACGACCGGCTGATCGAGCACCTGAACCTGCCGGTCGCCTTCCCGTTCCGTTCGGAATACACCGAGTACATCGACTGGGTGCGCAACACCGTGCCGGCGGACGTGCGCTACGGCGCCCGGGTGAGCGCGGTTCGTCGCAGCGAGGAGTTGCCCGGCGGCTACCGCGTCGAACTCGCCGACGGCCAACACCTCACCGCCCGTGCAATCTCGCTCGGTCCGGGCCGGACCCCTCTGATCCCGGACGAATTCGCCGGGCTAGACGGTCCGCGCATCTTCCACCTCACGCGGTATCTGGCGGCCATCGAGGCCCTGGACCTCGGCCGCGACGCCCAGGTCGCGGTGATCGGGGCGAGCCAGTCCGCGGTCGAGCTCACCCTGGATCTCACCAACCGGCTGCCGGCCGGCCGGGTACACCTGGTAGCCCGATCGTGGTCGTTGCGGGCCAAGGACCACAGCCCGTTCAGCGAGGAGATCTACTTCCCCGCCTTCACAGACCGCTACTTCACCGCCAGCGAGGGTGATCGCGGGCTGTTGGACTCCTTTACTCGTCCGACGAACTACTCGGCCGCCGACCTCGACGTCCTCGAGCGGCTGTACCTGCAGATGTACGAGGACCGGGTGCTCGGCCGTCGGCGGGTCGAACTGCTCGGAGAGAGCCACGTGGTGCGGGTCGAACCACGCGACAACCAGGTCGAGCTGACCCTGGTCGGACCCGGCGACGGCTCGCCGCGCGTGGTGCTGGCCGATGCGGTGGTCCTGGCGACCGGATTCCGTGACATGGGTCGTGGCAGCCGGCACGAGCCGCATCACCCGCTGCTGACCGAGGTGGCCGACGACTTCGCCTGGACCGACTCCGGTTACCTGCAGGTAGAACGCGACTACCGGTTACAGCCCCGGCCCGGCCTCGACCTCGGTCCGGTCTATCTCAACGGTCTGTGCGAATCCACCCACGGCATCGGCGATGCCGGCTCATTCAGCCTGCTCTCTGTCCGGGCGCAGACGATCGCCTCCTCCCTGCTCACCGAGCTGCGTCGGCTGGAGAACCAACAGCCGCTGCTGCCTTCGCTTATCAACTAGGAGCCCTCCCCATGTCCATCGATGTCCACGCCGCCCTGACTGCCCGCTCGCTGCCGGGTCCCCGCTCCGCGGCGCTGCTGCAAAGGCAGGCCGAGCACGAGTCGAACGCGCGAAGCTATCCCCGCAACCTCCCGTTCGCGATCGCGCGCGGCGAAGGCAGCTTCCTCGTCGACGTGGACGGCAACAGCTACGTCGACTTCCTAATGGGTGCTGGCGTACTGCCGCTTGGGCACAGCCACCCCGAACTCGTCGACGTCGCGGCCCGCCAACTCGGGGTGTTCGCGCACGGGCTCGACATGCCCACCGAGGTCAAGGACGAGTTCACCGCCGTCCACCTCGGCCTGCTGCCTGATGCGATGCGGGCCGACGGTTACAAGATCCACTTCTGCGGCCCGACCGGGGCAAACACCGTCGACGCTGCGATCAAGCTGGCCAAGACGGCCACCGGTCGGCGGGAGATCATGGCGTTCCGCGGTGGCTTCCACGGCACCACGCACCTGGCCATGTCGCTCACCGGGCTGCTCGACCAGCGCGAACCGGTGGCCAACACCGTTCCGGGCGTGCACTTCGCCCCCTACAGCCACTGTTCCCGGTGCCCGCTCGGCCTGGAACGTTCGACATGCCAGGTGAACTGCGCGGCGACGATCGAGACCCAGCTGCGCGACGTCAATGGCGGGATGTTGCCGCCGGCCGCGGTCATCCTCGAGCTCGTCCAGGGCGAGGGCGGCGTCATCCCGGCCGAACCGGAGTTCGTCCACCGGGTCGCCGCCGCCGCGCGGGAGGCCGGCGCGCTGCTGATCGTGGACGAAGTGCAGACCGGCTGCGGCCGAACCGGTACCTGGCTCGCCTTCGAGCAGTACGGCATCGAACCGGACATCATCTGCCTGTCGAAGGCGCTGTCGGGCATCGGCACCCCGCTGGGCATCATCATCTACCGCAGCGAGTTCGACACCTGGGCGCCGGGAGCCCACACCGGAACGTTCCGCGGAAACCAGCTGGGCTTCGCGGCCGGCATCGAGACCGTGCGGATCTTCGAGCGCGACGACATCCTGGACAACGTACAGCGCCGAGCCGCGCAGGTGCGCCGGATCTTCGAGCCGCTGGAGGCGCTGCCGCACGTGCGTCAGGTCCGCGGGCTCGGACTCATGTGGGGCATCGAACTGCAGGATCCGGAGACCGGCGCACCCGAGGGTTCGCTGGCCCGAATCGTTCAGCGACGTGCGGTCGAGCTCGGTCTGATCGTCGAGCGCGGTGGCCGGCAGGACTGCGTGGTTAGGATCCTGCCGGCGCTCAACGTCACGGCCGAGGTCATCGACGCCGCCTGCGGCCTACTCGCCGAGCTGGTCGAGTCCTGCGTCGACACGACCCCGCTGCCCTCCGGTCGAGCACTCGCCCTGTCCGAAAGCTTCGCATGATGGCCGTTCCCGAATCTGCCTCCCTGGTCGGGATCGGCTTCGGTCCGGCCGGCATCGGACTTGGCGCCGCGCTGACGGATGCGGCGTCGTCGGAGTTCGACGGCGGCTGGGCCGCGGACTTCGCTCGGGAGGCCGTCTTCATCGAATGGGCCCCGTCGAGTGCCTGGCAGCCCGGCATGGTGCTGCCCGGCACCGACATCCAGCACCACTTCCTTCGCGACTTCGGCACCCCGCGCGATCCGGCCAGCCCGTTCGGCTTCATCCACTACCTACACGAGCGGGACCGGTTCTACCCGTTTACGTTGCGCAGCGGCTATGTCACCCGGGCGGAGTGGTCGGACTACTGCGAGTGGGCCGCGGCCCGAGTGATGTCGAAGGTCCGCTACGGCCACGGCGCGGTGTCGGTGGAACCCGTGCACGGGAGCGACGGTATTCTGGTGGCCCTGGCCGTGACGGCCCGCGATCAAGACGGGGCGCTGAGCACCACGCTTACCAACCGGGTCGTCCTGGCCACCGGCCACGAGCCGTACGTACCAACCGAGTTCCGCCCGGCGCTGGGTGAGCGGGTTTTTCATTCCTGCCAGTTCGCCCACCGGATGCGCACTCTGGCCGGTCGACTGGGCTCGGTGGCCGTCATCGGCGGCGGGCAGAACGCCGGAGAGGCGCTGCTGCACCTATACCACTCGACCGGCGTGCAGCTGCACTCGATCGTGCGCAATAGCGGCTTCCGGCTCTACGATCTCGGCCATTTCGCGAACCAGGCCTATTGGCCACCGGAGACCGACTACTTCCACGCGCTGCCGCCAAGCGCGCGCACCCAGATCTTCGACGAGCAGTACCGGACGAACTACGCCGCGGTCGACCCAGACGTCTCGACCGGGCTGTACAACGCCTGGTACGACGGCGAGGTATCAGGTCAGCAACGGCTGGACATGATCCGCCGGCACGCCGTCACCTCGCTGCAGGCCGAGAACGACCGTGTGCGGCTGCGCCTGCAGGAGTGCCACACCGGCGCGGTCCGGCAGTTGGAGGTTGACGCGGTCATCCTGTGCACCGGCTACCGCGAACCGGCCGTCCCGGAGGTCCTGCGCCCATTGGCCGAACATCTCACCGTCGAGAGCGACGGCCGGCTAGCCGTGGAACGCGACTTCCAGGTTCCGCTCCAGCACGCTGACGACGTAGCGCTGTATTTGAACGGCATGTCCGAGTCCCGGCATGGCATCGCGAGCGCGACCTCGTTCAGCCTGCTCGCTCATCGGGCCGCCGAGATCGTGCAGAGCTTGCGGCAACTGTCCGAGGCTCCCGTACTGGAAAGAGCATCGAAGTGAGGATCTTTCATCTGCACGAGCAGGACTGGCAGGCCGAGCCGGCCTACAACACGGTGGCCCGCCGATTCTTCCCGTGGGACGGGATCGAGGCCGCCGAGTGGGGCGGTGCCTGGGTGCAGGTGCTTCCCGGCGAGACCTCCACCCCGCATCACCACGACGAGAACGAGGTGTTCTTCGTCGTGGCCGGCGGCGGCTTGGTCCGCCACGGGGCCGAGCAGTACCGGATCGGCTACGGCAGCTCGATGTACATGGAGCCCGGCGTGGACCACTGCGTGGTCAACGACGGCCCGACTCCACTGGTGTTCGTCTCGATGTGGTGGGACGGTCCGGTGCGGACCACCCCAGAGCCTGACCCGGCATGACGAACCGCACCACGGTCGTCATCGGCGGCGGCGTCGTCGGGGCGTCGATCGCGTGGAACCTGCGGAACACCAGTGCGCCCGGCCACGACGTCCAGCTGCTGGACACCCACCTGCCGCTGCTGGGGGCCACCGCCTACTCGGCCGGTATCCTGCGCCGGCACCACACCCTGGCCGAGGACATCGCCCTGGCCGGGGAGTCGATCGGATTCTACCGCCGCTTCGCCGACCATGTCGGTGGCAGCAGCGGGTACACCCGGCAGCAGTTCCTGCTGTTGCTAAAAGCCGAATCGGCCGCCGACGCCTCGGTGCACCGCGGCTACATCGATCGGTTCGAGCCGGCCTCGCGCTGGCTGACCTCGGCCGAACTCGCCGGCCGCTACCCGTACATGACGATCGGTGCCGACGAGTTCGGGGTGCTGGAGACCGACGGCGGCTACGGCGACGCGACTGCCACCGCGCTGTCCTACCGGTCCGCCTTCGTCGGCGCCGGGGGTGATCTGCGGTGCGGGGTGTGCGTCGAGGGCATCGAACGGGCCAACGGTCGCTGGCGGCTGCGAACCAATGTCGACGATCTGGCTGCCGATGACCTCGTGATCGCGGCCGGCTGGCAGTCCGCCGAGCTGCTGGCCAAGCTGGACATCGAACTGCCCGTCGTGGCGCGCCGGATCGGGCTGGCCGTCATCCACGGTGACCCGGCGCCGAGTTCGGGCCCGGTGGTGATCGACGACGTGACCGGCGCCTACTTTGTGCCGCGCCCGAACGGCTCCGTCGCGCTCGGCGTCCGAGCCCGGCCGAGATGGGACCAACCGTTACCGGCGCAGCCGCTGAGCCGTGCCGAGGTCACCGAGGCGGTGCGTCGCAGCTCGGCCCGGGTGTCCTCGTTCGCCCAGGCCCGGGTCGTCGGCAGTCAGGCCGCCTGCGACGGTTACACGCCCGACAACCGGCCCGTCCTCGGCCCTGTGCCGGAATGCGACGGCCTGCACCTGGCCTGCGGGTTCTCTGGCGGCGGATTCAAGATCGCTCCCGCAGTCGGGCGGCACGTCGCCGACGGCGTGGTCACCGGCCGGACGCCGGATGCGATCGCCGCCTACGATCTGCGCCGGTTCGCGCGCGGCGACCAACTCGTTCCGGAGCGTCGATATGCGCATCTCTGAAACGCTCGGGCTAATGCACGAGGCCCGGCGTGGATTCCGGCAACGATTGTTCCGTACGCGGTTGATGTGCGACGTCGAGACGGTCATGGCCAAGGACCCGGCCTCGCCCAACCTCGCCTACGCCCTGACCCACCAGGGCCTTCACGCGATCTGGCTGTACCGGGCTGCCCACCTGCTGCACCGGCGGCGGCGGTTGCTCGCCCGCGGCGTCGCCTACCTGGCGCGGGTTGTCACCGGCGTCGACCTGCATCCCGGAGCCGCACTCGGCTCGGGGGTGTTCATCGACCACGGTTGTGGAGTCGTCATCGGCGAGACGGCCGTGCTCGAGGACGACGTCATGCTGTATCACAACGTGACCGTCGGATCGGTCGGCTGGTGGCATCCGAAGGTCGTCGAGGGCCGCCGCCACCCCGTCATCCAGCAGGGCTCGGTGCTGTGCACCGGCGCCTTAATCCTCGGCCCGGTGGTCGTCGGACGCGACTGCGTGATCGGTGCCAACGCGGTGGTGCTGGCCGACCTGCCGGAACACAGTCAGCTCTCACCCGGAACAGTGTGGCGCGGTAACAGTCCGCAGCGCGCCACCGAACAAGTCACGATCCCTCGGAATTCGCTCGGAGAGGTTCTTTGATGACCCGCTACATCGTCACGGCCGCGCCACCCAACCCCAACGGTGACCTGCATCTGGGTCACCTGTCCGGACCGTTCCTCGGTGCCGACGTGCAAGCCCGCTACCTGCAGGGCCAGGGCCACTCGGTGCTGCATGTCTCCTACATCGACGAGCACTCCTGCTATGTGCCGCGCCGCGCCCGCGAGTTGGGTGCAGACCCGTACGAGACGGCTCGCGCCCTCGGTACCCGGATCGAGCAGACGCTGGCCCTCGGCCATATGCTGCCTGGCTTCGTGGGCCGCCCGCATCGCGGCGCCCACCACGACCTGCTGGTGACGCGCCACTTCTCTCAGCTCTGGGATCGAGGTTGCCTTCAGGTCGCCGAGGATGACGTCTACTGGTGCTCCACCTGCGAGCACTACCTGTACGAGGCTGAGATGCGGGGTTCGTGCCACCACTGCGGAGCCGCCTCGGACGGGTTTTACTGCGAGGAGTGCGGCCGGCCCCAGACCTCCGGCCAGCTGCGCGAGGCCTACTGCACCACCTGCGGCTCGATTCCGACACTCCGCCGGCACCGGCGCATCTTCTTCCCGCTGGACAAGTACCGGCACACGCTGACCGACTACTTCCGCGATCGGCCGCTTCGGCCGCGGCTGCGGCAGTACCTGGACCTCATGCTGTCCGAGCCACTGCCGGCCACGCCGATCAGCCGGATCGGCGAGTACGGGATCGGGGTGCCGCTGGAGGAGTGGGCGGGCCACTACCTCGATACGTGGTTCAGCGGCTATTTCGGTTACCTGGCCGCGGCCGAGCTGGCGGCTCGTACCTCTGGGCACGAGACGCCGGACTGGGCCGACGACGAAGCCCAGGTGTTGGAATTCTTCGGTTTCGACTGCTCGTTCTCGCACGCGGTGTTGTGGACGGCGCTTGCCATGGCCCTGGGCACCGTGCCCACGCCGGCCCAATTGAACACCAACGAGTTCTACCGGCTCGAGGGTGCGAAGTTCTCCACCAGCCGGGGCCACGCCATCTGGGGTGGGGAGTTCCTCACCACGGTGCCGGCCGATAGCCTGCGGTTCCACCTCTGTCTGACCGGGCCGGAGACGAAGCAGACGAACTTCTCCCGGCGCGCGTTCGCCGACACCACCCGTGACGTGCTCGTCGGTGGCCTGCAGTGCCTGCTCGCCCGCTTCGACGATGCGACCCTCGCCCCGACGCCGGGGGCGACCGACGCCGAGCTGCTGGAACGGGTTGACAGCTGGCGCAGTGAGGTGGGCGCCAGCCTCGAACCAGCACACTTCTCGCCGGCCGCCGCCGCAGAATCCATCCGGTGTCACGTCACCGATGCCAGCCTCGCGGCCCTCGTAGACTCAGCTGGCGGCTCAGCCCGGTTGACCGCGCTGCGCCAGATCGCCGGGCTGGCGCACCCGTTAATGCCGGGTTGGACCAACGACGTCCTAACCGCCATCGACCCCGCCTATCCGCAGCTCGCGGCTTTCTCGACCTCGCCGGGCCGGACCCCGTACCGGTTGACGGTGGGCGCAACCCCGATCGAGATCCGGTCCCTTGCTCTCGATGAGTGACTGGTGGGCTGACGTCGCCAGGCTTGTACGGGGAATGCTCGGGGTCGGGATCGTCGTCGTCTGTCCGCTGGCCGCCGCGCTGTCGCCCCGCGCCGGCGCGGTAACCGTACTCGTCGGGTGCGGCGCGCTGGTCGGGGCCGCCGCGCTGTTCTGGTTGCGGCCGTTCGGCTCGGATGCGCAACGGCATCCCAGTGGCGTCCGGCAACTGCCCCGGCGGTGGCACCTGGTATACATCGCCGGGTTCTGCGGCGGTTCGGGCTACCTGGTCACGATCGCGGCCGCTCTGCTGCATCTCACCCTGTCCGGACCGGTGTGGCCGGCCTGGCTGGTGGCGATCGCCGGCACGGCGCTGTGGGCATCGGTGCCACCGGCGCCGGCCGGCCTCAAGGTGGGACTCGCCTTGGTCGCGCTGGTGCTGGGCACCCTGAACAGCTCGCTGAGCGCGGCGGTCGGGCGGCAGGCCCTGGGGCAGGCCCCCGCCGTCACCGTCCTGTTCGGCACCGCCCTGCTCGCGGTCGGTTGGGAGCAGCTCGCCGCCCGACACCGGCCGGAGTTCCGGCGCACCGCGACCGCGGTCGCGAGCTGCGTGATCATCGTCGTGGCAGGTTACCTGTTCGTCCGACTCGCGCCCCTGCATGTGGCCCCGGCACCGGCACGGCACCTGGCCGCACCGGTGGCCGCGGCGATCCTGCTGCTCCTCCTGATCGGCAACATAAGGGCCATCGCCGGCTTCTGGATACCGCCGACCCAGGCTTCGGCGCCGCGCAGCACGGTGACTGCGGTGGCCGCGACGGTGATCACGCTCGCCGCGCTGATGCGCGTGGCCGGGCTGGCCCCGACCTGGCTGCTGGTCGCCCCCGGATTGGCGACGCTAACGCTCTACCTCGGATTCGCCGCGCGCCGGCCGCGCGCCGTCGCACCGGCAGAACCGCGGTAGGTGTTAGCCATCCGCCGATCTACTCGCCTCCAAGCTAGTGTGGTGCACCGTAAATGTGTGCTGTAAGTCGTAGAATGGGGTTATGGCGAGGACAGGGCGGCCGAAGGCCGAGTTGACGTTGAGCGATGACGAGCGTGAACAGTTGCTGCGCTCTCTCATTGTCGTGGCTTTTGGCGACGTCGTCGGTCGTGAACACGATGAGCTCGAGACCGACACCGACGGTCTCGGTGTGACCGACAAGCGCCGGGTTGCCGTCGATGTCGCTGTACACCTGCTGGAAGTGCGCGACGAGATCGGCGTAGAACGTGTCGAACAGCGGGTGGGTGCTGCCGCGCGCGGACAGCGCTTCGGCGTGCCCGTCCCGGTCCGGGTCCTCAAGGGTCACGACCTCCGTGCCGAGCAGCCATCCCTGCGCAAGGGACAGCCGCAGCGGGTCATCAACGCTGTCCCAGACGATCTCGACCGGCGGGTCCGGTTCGGCGATGCGCTCGAGCCACTCGAACACCATCCCCGTGCCGCCGCCTGGGAGGAATTGTGCGAGGCGAGCCATCTCCTCACCGACGATGTCGCGGGCTGCGACCATGTTGCTGCCGAGGCCCCAGACCCGCCATGTGCCGTCTTCGACCCTGGTGAGCAGGACGACGACCGCTGTCGTGGCAAACGTGTTGAACACGTGCACAGTCGTGGCCGGTTCCGGCACGAAGCGCATGAACGCCACAAGGTACGGGGCGTCGACCGCCGGAATGACCTTCGAAGCGAGCGCCCGGCCCTCCAGCATGTCCATGGCCCACTGGTAGTCGCCCCACGCCGACTCTTCGTAGGTCAACTGGCGGGCCTGGCCGAGGTTGTTCAACAGGCCGGACCACCAAAGCATGGCGACCTGGGCCGGGTTGGTCAGGTCGCCGGGCTCGCCGAACGCGGCGAGCGTCTCGCTCTCATCGGCGCTGACCATCGCTGGTATCGGCGACACCTCCTCGTCCGGTTCTTTCAGGGAGTCCGCGGCAAGGTTCACGAACAGCGGCACCGTGTGCGTCAACGACGCGAGGAACTCCTGTGTGGTCATCGGGGGTTTGTGCAGGTCCGCGACGCCGGCCTGCAGGGCGGACAGAACCTCGGGGCGCTGCTCGACGAGCAAACGTGCCAAGAAGAGGTCGGGATGCATCACGTTGATGCCGTGTTCGGCGGTTGACTCGGCTGGGAAGTCCTTCAGGTTGAACGTGACCAGGGTGCCGGCCCCGGCGCGGACTGCGGCGGCCAACACGTGCCGGTCCTTTTCGTGGCAGGTCATGCCGTCGATGAGGTGGTCGAAGTCGTCGACGAGGGCGGCGTCGAACCCGTCACGCATCTGCCCGACCCGGGAGGCTGCTTGGCCGGGGGTTAGGCCGAGCTTCTTGTGCAGGTTCTTCTCGACCTCGTCGAGGATCGCGGCCGACCACAGCACCTCGAACACATTGGCCTCGGCCAACCACAGCAGCGTCATCATCAACCTCTGTGGGATGAGCGCGCAGGCGTCCACCAGGATGCTGCGGTTGTCGGGATCGTGGTTCACCTGGTGCTGATCACTTCATCCGGCGGGGCGTTCTCGTCGAGATCGTCAGCGAGGGCTGCCATCGCCGAGCGACGTCGGCGGGCGCTGTCGCGTTGGTAGCGGGCGAGCTCGGACACGGCGATGCGGCGGTGGACCGCGCCGCGCTCGGCCGCGAGCGTGCCCCGGTCGATAAGGCGGACGACCGTCATGCGACTGACGCCTAGCAGCGCGGCCGCTTCCTGGGTCGACAGCGTCGCATCAGCAGGGAACACGACCGCGTCGTTATGAGACTCCAGCACAACTAAGAGACGCTCGAGGGCCTCCCGAGCTCGTGTCGGCACGTTCGTTGCGCTACGCAGAGCTTCGTCGAGAGCGGCGCGAAGGGTCTGAGCGGTCTCCTGTGCGAGTGCTTCAGCCATAACCCGAGGTTACAGGTCAAACGCTCAAAACGCACAGCATCGGTCAGTCGATGCACGTTGTGTTCGGATCCCGACCTGCGCCCGATCGTTGCTAAGCCCCTATTTCTCGGACTCGTCTACACCGTCGATCGACCGGACATGCCGCGCTCATGCCGCTGTCGCGCGTGCGCGCTCATGCCGCTGACGCGGCTACGCGCTCATGCCGCGGACAGCGCGCATTGGGAGCGTCCCAGTTCCTTGGATGTGGGACAACCAAACCCCAGAGCCGATGCGCTGTGACTTGCAGGGGTAGTTGGCGCGATTCTGGCAGCGCTATCTGGCCGGCGCCGAGACCGTGATCTTGTCCGGTAGCCGATCGGTCCGTGGGATGAAAACTCGCTGTTGCCGGGCGCCGTCAGGGCTGCCAGACGGCGTGGTCGTGGGCGAACACGACACGGGCCGGGTCGAGACGCTGCAGCCGGTCGAGCCAGGCCGGCGCGGCCGGGAGCGGCGGAGGCTGGCCTTCACGAGCTGCTCGAAGGGCCAGCACGTCGGCGCCGTACGCGGTTGCAGAATCGTGACCCTGCCCGGCGACCACCACAGTGCCGTCGTCGCGGCGCACCACGAGGGACCGGTGCCCGGCCGTGTGCCCGGGCGTAGGGACGACCAGCACGCCAGGGAGCACCTCGGCCTCCCCGTCGAGTAGCTCGTAGCGAAGACCGGGGGCGTCGACGAGCTCGGGCAGGGTGTAGTCGGGGCCGCGGGCGGCTTCGAGCTCGACGCGCTGCGTGAAGATGGGCCGTCCGGGCAGCTGGGGGTTGCCGCCACAGTGGTCGAAGTGCAGGTGGCAGTTGACGAGCAGCTGCACGTCCTCCAGGCGCACGCCCACGTCGGCAAGGGCGCCCGGCAGGTCGCGCCGCGCGGGGCGGTAGTGCGCGTCGACGTGCGGATGAGCGCCCATGCCGGTGTCCATCAGCAAGAGCCCGTCCGGATGGTCAACCAGGTAGCCCAGACACGGCTCGACTCGAGCCCTGCCCGTCCCGGTCTCGTCCGCCGGCCGCACGAAGTAGCCGAAGTCGAGTCGCCGCACGACCGGGTTCGCCATGACGAAAGCGTCCCACTCAACCTCTTACGGGACACTGTGGCAATGAGGATGGGCGCCGCGCCCTGGCACCGGTGCGGTGTCGGGGCGCGGGCCCGGCCGCCCGCTGCCCGGAACGGCTGGGAGCGGGGCGGGGCCGTTACCACTTGGCGACGTCGTGGGCCTGCTGCTCCCAGGGGACGTCGGGTCGGCCGGCGACGATCTGCTGCCAGACCTCGAGGGCGCTGGTGCCGGGGGGCGGCATCTGGACCTGGGGTGCGGGGGTGCCGTGCTCGGTGATGCCGTGGTCGAACCCGCCGGGCACCAGGGTGTTGTAGACCCGGCCGACGACGGAGTCGTTGCGGAACGAGTGCCGGGTGCCCGGCGGGATGTACACGTAGGTGCCGGGCGGGGCGGTGATCTCGGCGTCGTCGTCGCCGAGGGTGAAGACCAGGTCGCCCTCGAGCACGAAGAAAGCCTCCTCGGCGTCGTCGTGGACGTGCGGCGGCGCGACCAGGCCTTGCGGGAACAGCTCGTCGAAGGTGGTGGAGCGGCCCTGGGTGGTGTCGCCGGTGGACAGCAGCCGCCAGTAGGTGCCGAAGTTCCAGTAGGCGGGCGCGTCGCCGGGGGCGTAGGCGTAGCCGGCCTTCAGGTCCGCGGGCGCCTCGCTGCTCTGCGCAGGGGTCGGGTCGGTCATGGTCGTCCTCCCTCGTTGAGGTGGTGTGGGCGTTGCGGTGGTGGTGGTGGGTCGGGCCCGGCGCTCTTCTCAGGCAGCTGCGGCCAGCGCCTGGTGGGCCTGGGTGAGGTAGTCGCGCAGGCCGGTGGGGCGGGCGTCGGTGTAGCGGTCGTTGTCGTTGGTCGCGAACGGCGCGACGGTGAGCATGGCCAGGAAGTACCACTGCGGGACGACCGACCAGGGGTCGTCGGCGCTGGCGGTGATGTGCCGCAGGTCGTCGGCGCTGCCCAGCACGGTGCGGGTGAGCGGGGTGCCGGTGAGCCGCTCGGTCTCGGCGATGATGGTGTTGAAGCTGGCGCGGGCGCCGGACAGGTAGCGCACGCCGGACACGTCGGCGGGGTCGGTGGCCAGGCGGGCGGTGAAGCGCGCGGTGTCCTCGACGGTGGTGAGGTCGAACTGCTCGTCGCCGGTGCCGTAGAGCATGACGGTGCCGGCGGACACGTCGATCAGCCCGGGGGTGGCGGGGTCGAGCATCATGTCCATGAACGCGCCGTTGAGCACGTGCACGACCTGCATGGGCAGCGCGTCGATGGTGCGGTCGGCCTGCCGGCGGGCGTCGAACTGCGGCGCTCCCTCGGGGGCGGCGAACAGGTCGATCGCAAAGTCCGACGGCAGGAAGCGGCGGGCGCCGTTGCGGGCAGCGGCCTGGGCCAGCGCGACCTGCCCGTCGACGATGATGTCGCGCCCGCCCTGCAGCGCGGACACCACGACGTCGACGCCGGCGGTGGCGGCGTCCAGCGACGCCGGGTCGGTGACGTCGCCGATGGCGACGGTGGCGCCCGCGGCGATCAGGGTGTCCAGCGCCTGCGCCTTGGCCGGGTCGGCCGCGCGCGTGGCCCGGAGCAGCAGCCGAACCTGGACGTCGGCCTGGTCGAGCAGGTGCGCCGCGATCCGGTTGCCGAGCATGCCGGTCGCTCCGGCCAGCAGCACTGTGGTCGTCGCTGCGGGCGTTCCTGCAGTGGTTCTGGTGGTCATGGTGGCTCCCTGTGTCCAGAGCCTGAGCGACTCCGCTGTTTGAGTACCTTATAGTATCGATACGGACCTGTCCAGTACTGCTATGCTTTTGGCATGGAGACCACGGCCCGACGTCCAGGACGCCCCTCGGACCCGAGGATCGACGAGCAGCTGCTGCGGGGGACACAGGACCTGCTGGTCGAGCAGGGCTACGAGCGCCTGACCATGGACGCGGTGGCCCAGCGCTGCGGAGCCAGCAAGGCGACGATCTACCGTCGCTGGCCCAGCAAGGCCGCGCTGGTCGTCGCCGCGGCGGCGGCGGCGCTACAGGCTCCCGACGTGCCCGACACCGGGGACCTGCGTACCGACCTGCTCGAGTGCGGCCGCGCGTACCTGCAGCGCGAGGGGCGCGACTCCCAGATCCTGGCCGCCGTGATGAGCGCGTCCCGGTACGACCCGGCCCTGCGGGACGCCGCCCAGCACGCGTTGGGAGCGCCCTTCGGGAACCTGTTCGAGCAGGTCCTGTCCCGAGCGGTAGACCGGGAAGGAGTCTCGGCGGTTGTGGACGTGCCGACGCTCGCCCAGGTGTTCCCGGCCATCGCCTACCAGCAGGTCGCGGCTCAGGGACGCCTGATCACCGAGCAGGACGTCGTCCGGGTGGTTGACGGCGTCCTGCTGCCGGCCCTGGCCGCCCAGGCCACATTTGCCGCCGGAGCTCGCCGCTGACCTCCCCGCAGCCTGACCGCTGTCTCACCGTTTCCGCGCCTGTACGTGCAGTCGGCCCGGACCGACCCTCCCGCAGACTCCTCCCTCCTCTGATCGGAAGACCGTCATGACCCGTCCCACCGTTGTGCTCGCCGGTGCCTCCGGTGACCTGGGCGGCCGCATCGCTGTCGCGCTGGTCGCCGGCGGCGCACAGGTGCGCGCCCTGGTGCGCCCCGACGCTTCCCCCACCGATCTGGCCCGTCTGCGCGAGCTCGGCGCCACGCCAGCCGCGGCCGACCCGGCCGACGTCGACGCGGTCGCGGCCGCCAGCGAGGGCGCAGCGGTCGTAGTCTCCGCGCTCAACGGGCTGCGCGAGGTCGTCCTGGACCGGCAGAGCGCCCTGCTCGACGCGGCCGTGCGCGCCGGCGTCCCGCGCTTCATCCCTTCGGACTTCTCCGCAGACTTCACCCGCACCGAGCCCGGCCACAACCGCAACTTCGACCTGCGGCGGGAGTTCGGCGGCCGCGCCGACCGGGCCTCGATCCGGGTGACGTCGGTCCTCAACGGCGCGTTCATGGACATGCTCGGCGCCGAGATGCCAATCATCCAGCCTCGGCTGCGGCGGGTGCTGCACTGGGGCCAGGCGGACCAGCCGCTGGACTTCACCACCAAGGACGACACCGCCGCCTACACCGCCGCTGCCGCGCTGGATGCCACCACGCCTCGCCTGCTGCGGATCGCCGGCGACACCGTCAGCGCCCGCAGCATCGCCTCCGCGCTGTCGGAGAGCACCGGCCGGCCGTACCGGACGTTGCGGGTTGGCAGCACGGCCAGCCTCGGCGCACTCGCCAGCATCGCCCGGCAGGTCGCCCCCCAGCCGGGCCAGCCCTTCCCGGCCTGGCAGGGCATGCAGTACCTGCACGACATGTTCACCGGCCAGGCCCAGCTGCGGCCCCTGGACAACGACCGCTACCCGGACCTGCACTGGACCCGCCTGCGCGACCACCTGACCGGCCGGAAGGTCACCGCACCGCACCGCAGCCGGTGATCGCGTGACCGCCACCGCGACGCCTGCCACGACCGCCGCCCTAAGCCCGGATCCACCGCTTCTCGTTGATCGGTAGCGGCCTGCCGGGCGCGCACATGCCCTTCTACCTGGGACGATGACCTTGCTGAGGGGCCGTTGTCCGCCGGGTGGAAGGGCACTTGCAGGGTGCGAGCAAACCACGAGCTGAGCCGGGTGTCGGTGAGCTTCGACGAGACGAATTTGGTGCCGAACGCGGGGCTGCTCCCAGCCGCGGTGCTGGCCCAGCGACTGGACCTGGCCGAACTGATCGACCGGCGGCTGCGCCTGACCCGGCACGGCGCGAACAGCAGCGCGAAACGGCACCTAGTCGCGGGCCGCTCGTCCGGTCGTGGTGGCCTGACCTGGTCGAGGAACGCGCGGTCACTCGCCCGGATGACGGCGAAGTTCGTGCGCGCCCACGTCAAGGACAGCGGCCCGTTGGGTCCGCCACGAACCTCGTCGGCATCGTGGTCCTCCTGTCCGTCGTCCTCCCAAAAGCACACCGGACACAGCTCGTACGCCCCCGATTCCGCCAGGGTGATCGACCGGCAGCACGGGCACGCGTAGGGACCGTCGTTGGGGCCGCACTGCACTCCCTGCCCTCGGAGCGGCTTCAGCCCGAGAAGCCATCGAAGCCGTCCCGCCAAGTTCATGACGAGCGACGGTAACGCCGGTCAGCAACTGCGCCCCCCTTTCCCAGTAGCCGACCGGCCAGCGACACATGATCACCCTGTCGGCCGGATGGTGTGAAGAGCAGCGTTAGGTGGCCGCGAAATCGCACCGTTGCGTGGCCGCTACTGGTGCGTCAGGTGCCGATGAGTAGGGCTTCGCGGGCGGCCTCGACGACCTCGGCGGTGACGGTCTCGAGGTTGTTGATGCGGCGGATCCGCTGGATCTGCGCGAGCAGCCGATCGACGAGGCGGAAGTTGCCGCCGGTGATGCGGGCGATGGTGGCAATCGCGACGGCCTGGGTGAAGTCGTCGGTGGTGGCGAGCCCGTCAGTGTGCCAGCGGCGGGTGAGCACGGCGGTCAGTTCGTCGGGGCTGAGTGGTCGGTACTCGTGGGCGAAGCCGATCCGGCTGTACAGCTGCGGGTAGCGGGCCAGGCGTCGCTCGACGCCGGGCATGCCGATCAGGACGACGCCCATGTGGTGCCGGTCGTAGTAGTCGCGGACCTGTTCCAGCCCGACCGTCTTGAGCCGGTCGGCCTCGTCGACGATAAGCAGCTCGGTGAGCCCGGACGCCGAGGACTCCGGGTGCATCAGCGGGTCGACGTGGCCGTGCTCGTGGTAGTCGACGGCCCAGGAGATCTGCTGGCAGGCCCGGGGCAGCGCCTGGTCGATCTCCTTGGCGGTCGCGGTGACGGTGGGCGTCCACAGGGCGGTCCGGGCGGACAGAACGGCGGCCGGCACCGGCCCAGGGTCGGTGTTCCTGCCGGCGGCCAGGACGCGCTGCCACTGCTCCCAGGCGTCGGTGCCGGCGTACTGCCGCGCGGACAGGGTCTTGCCGACCCCGGGCGGTCCCCAGCAGACGCCGATGTAGCGGTGCCGGCGGACGGTGTCAGCGAACTCGGCGAACCGCCTGTGCTCCTTGGTGACCAGGAACGGCGGCCGGTCGGGAGGCGCGGAGGTGACGCCCCTGAACTCGCCGAGGGCGCCGGTGAGGAAACGGCGGCCGTCGTCGTTGTTGCCGAGCAGGCTCAAGGGGGCGGGCGGCTCAGTCGGCTGCATAGGTTCGCAGCCCGTGTCGCGTTCGCGGACCGACCGCCGGGCCTTGCATGGCCCTCAAGGGCTCAGCCACGGCAATGTCGGCCGGCGCCGACGTGGGCGGTGGGAGGTGTCGGTCGTCGACAGGCAGCGAGTCCACGAGGCTGCGGCGCTCGCGCAGCTGCTGCTTGAGCTGCTTGCGTCGGGCGGTGCGGGCCTGTTGCAGCTGCTGCAGGGTGACGGTGTCGGCCGCGAGCTCGGGGGCGATCGCCCGGCACAGGTACTGGTCGTGGTGGTAAACGCGCAGCTCGGCCGCGTCGCGCGGGTCGTACCGGACGGTGACGGTCTCGCCGACGTAGGCGGCGAGAACGGGTGAGACGTAGCGGGTGCTGGCGAAGCGGATCCCGTCGCGCTGGACCTTTCGGCCGGTAGCTGCGGTGAGCAGCAGCAGGTCGAGGTCCTCCGGGTGAGCTGGCAGGCGCGGCAGCCAGCCGTCGGCGAGCCAGCGTGCGACCGGCGGCTGACCGGTCTCGGAGTGCGGCCGGGCGTGGTAGTCCTCGACGACGAACCGCTCGAGGATGCCGTCGAGCTGGGCCAGCGTGAGGGATGGCGCCGTGACGGGCTGGCCGCGGGTGCCGTGCGGGATGTTCCCGGGCAGGTGCGGCAGCAGTTCGCTGGTGACGGTGCCGAAGAACCGCTCGATCTTGCCGCGGCCCTGTGGGACGCCGACCCGGGAGTGGATCAGCCGGATGTGGGTGTCCAGGCAGACCCGCTCGAGCCGGGCGCTGATGAAGTCGCTGCCGTGGTCGCTGTAGAGCACGTCGGGCAGGCCGGTGACCGGCCAGGCCGGGTTCGCCTTGCGCCCGGCGGCTTGGTGCAGCGCCAGCGCTGTCTGCTCGGCGGTCGGGTCGCCCAGGAAGACGGTGTAGCCGGCGACCGCCCGGGAGTGGTCGTCGAGCACGACGGTCAGCCACGGCCGGGCGGGCTGCTGCTTGGCATCGAGGACCTGCACGTCGAGCAGGGTGTGGTCGGCCTGCCACTGCTCGTTGGGACGGGCTGCGGTGCGCCTGTGGACGAGCTCGAACTGGTCGCGGTAGGCCGCGTCCCCCCGGTGGGCGAGCGTCCGCAGCCCGGGGTCGATAGCGGCGACGACCGACCGGACGCTGGAGTAGCTGGGCGCGGGCAGGTCGCGGTCGCGGGCCAGGTCGCTGACCCGGCGGTGCACGTAGGCGGTCGTCGGCGCCGGTCTGCGCAGCGCCAGTCCTTCGATTGCCGCGACCAGGTCCTCGGGCAGCCGGCGCCGGCCGACGTCGCTGCGGGGTTGCCGCTGCAGCGCAGCGGTCGTCTGGGTGGTGCGGTAGTTGGCGGCCCAGCGCCGCAGCGTGCGTGCCGGCAGGCCCGCGGCGGCGGCGAGCCTGGTCAGCGGGACCCCGTCGTCCAGGTGCTGGCGGACCAGCGCGGCCTTCTCCTCGGGGGTCAGCCGCGCCGAGACCGTCACCGCTGCCGGCTACTGCGCAGGCTCGGCGGCCGAGGCGGCCCCACGGTCGGTCAGGTGTCGGTACACCGTCGGCCGCGAGACCCCGAAGGTGTCGGCGATCTCCTGCACGGTGTGCTGCCCGCCGTCGTACATCGCCCTCGCCTGCGCGATCTTGTTGGGCGTCATCTTGAACTTCGGGCCGCCCTTGCGACCACGGGCCCTCGCAGCCGCCAGGCCGTCGTGGGTGCGCTCCACGATCAGGTCGTGCTCTGCGATCGCGGCGAGCATGTGGAAGAACAGCCGCCCGCCGGGAGTGGTGGTGTCGATGCCCTGGCTGACGGCGCGCAGCCCGATCTGGCGGCCCTGTAGGTCGTCAGCGATCTGCTTGAGGTTGCGCACGGACCGTCCGAGCCGATCGAGCTTGGTCACGACCATCGTGTCCCCGGCCCGCAGGTAGGACAGCACCTCGTCCAGCGCAGGCCGACGGGCCAGCGTCCCGGACGCGTGGTCGGTGAACGTCTTCTCGCAGCCCGCAGCCGACAGCGCGTCGGTCTGCGCCTCGGGGTGCTGGTCCCGAGTGCTCACCCGCGCGTACCCGACTAGCGCCACCCGCCGAACCTATCGCGAACGTGCCTCGCTTGCCGTAGTTCGTGGACACGAGTCGCGAGACAACTCCTCCTGCTCGAGGCCCATGTGAAGCAGCGCAAAGTTGTCGCTGCCCTCGCTCGCATAGTTGTCACCGCCGAACTCAGATGCCCCGCAGACGATCCTCGTGCGGGGGTGCGAGCGATAATAGGAGGCGATCATGAGCAGTTGGCTGGAGGGCAGTCCGGGCGTCTTGGCGTTGCCGTCCGGCGACTGGTGCGTGGCCGGGGCTGCGGCGGCAGTCGACGGGCGGTCCGGCGCCCGAGTTCGGCATTTATCTGTTGAACGAGCAGCCCAATCCAGTGGCGTGGGATGCCCCGTGGGTCCGCTGGCCTGATTTTCGACTGCCGACGAAGTCCGATGACGCCCGAGACGCATTCCTTGAGACATGGCGTCGCGCTGCCGAGGAGCGAGTCGAGGTTGCCTGCGGCGGCGGCCGCGGCAGGACGGGCACCGCGCTCGCTTGTTTGGCCGCAATCGATGGGGTGCCACACGACGCGGTCGCCTACGTTCGAGACCGGTATGACCGGCGTGCCGTCGAAACCCCCTGGCAGCGCCGCTATGTCGCACGTTTCGATGTGCCGTGACCCGATGTTCAGCCGGACAGCAGGCGTGCCATGCAGACCGACGACGCGCTAGCAAGGTAGGGGCCAAATGGCTCGACGTGTTCAAACCCGTGCCGGGCGTAGAACCGGATCGCGGCGTGCTGTTCAACCCCGGTCTCGAGGCGGACGACGTGAGCACCCACACTGGCGGCGTAGGAGAGCAGCGCGGTGATGATGGCCGACGCGGCTCCGGTCCTGCGGTGCAGGGGATCGACGTAGAACCGCTTGAGTTCCGCGGTGCCGTCGTCAGCAAGTTCCACGCCGCCGATGCCCACGACGATGCCGTCGACCGATGCGCCGATCAGATGCACGCCGCCCTGCTCGAGCTTCTTGACGGAGTAGCCGAACATCTCGCTCTCGTCGTACCCACTGTCGGCGAGTTCGGCGGTCAACGCATCAATGAGCGGCACGACGTCACGAACGCTAACGGCGTCGACAATCACGGTCAGCAGCCTGACAGACCCGTATCGCGGCCGAGATACCGGTGTCTGCGTCGTGGGCAGGTCGAGGTGTGTCACAGGGGAACGGAAACCGGATCGGCTGTCCGTTGGCGACCGATCAACGGGACGGTCAGTAATCATGAAGCAGATCGGGGTTGGTTCAGCCTCGTCTTGTCGGGTTGGGGTACGCCCCAACCGGACGTCAGGCCGCTTGGGGCGCCGCACGTCAGGTTAGGGTCACTCTCGGCCTTGATTGACACTCGTTGTGGCGGCTCTTAGATTTCAACCTGACACTTCGTGGGTTGGGGCGCAGATGAATGGTCAGCGGGTTGGGTACACGCGGGTCAGCACGCTGGAGCAGAACACCGATCGGCAGCTGGACGGCGTCGAGGTCGACCGGGTGTTCGCCGATTACGTCTCGGGCAAAGATCTACACCGGCCCCAGCTCGAGGCGATGCTGCAGTTCGTCCGCGACAGCGACACCGTCGTCGTGCATTCGATGGACCGGCTCGCGCGCAACCTCGACGACCTGCGCGCCATCGTCCGCGGTCTGACCGCCCGCGGCGTGCAGGTGCAGTTCGTGAAGGAGCAGCTCATCTTCACCGGTGACGACTCCGCCATGGCCACGCTGCTGTTGTCGGTGATGGGTGCGTTCGCAGAGTTCGAGCGCGCGCTGATCCGAGAGCGGCAACGCGAAGGCATCGCCTTGGCCAAGCAGCGCGGCGCCTACCGCGGCCGTCGCAGATCACTCACCGTCGAGCAGGTCGAGCAGCTGCCCAGGCGGCACCGGCGAGCCGCTTTCGGTCATGCTGAGGAAGGGGAACGCCGGTTCCAACACCGCCGCCGACCACATCAACGTGATCCGCCAAGCGTTCGCCCAGCTCCCCGGGCACAAACCCGGCCGCAGGCCGGGCAGGTCGGTGCTGGTCCGCGCCGACGGCGCCGGCGGCACCCACGAACTGCTGTCGTGGCTGTCTGGGCAGCGGGTGCAGTACTCGGTCGGGTTCGGTCTGCCCGACACCTTCACAACGGAGTTGGCCATGCTAGATAGGACGAAAGTGTGGCAGCCGGCCTATGACGGCGACGGCCAGATCCGGGACGGCGCGTTCGTCACCGAGGTGACCGGCCTGCTGAACCTCGCCTCGTGGCCGGACGGGATGCGCGTCATCCTGCGTAAAGAACGCCCGCACCCGGGCGCGCAGCTGCGGATCACCGACCACGACGGCGCGTGACCGCCTTCGCCACCAACACAACCCGCGGCCAACTCGCCGACCTCGAACTCCACCACCGCCGCCGGGCCCGCTGCGAGGACCGCATCCGGATCGCGAAGGAGACAGGTCTGCGCAACCTGCCCCTGCACGACTTCGACCAGAACCGCATCTGGCTCGCCCTCGTGACCCTGGCAGTCGAGCTCACCGCATGGCTGCAAATGCTCGCCTTCACCGGGCACCCCGACGCGACGCTGGGAACCCAAACGACTCCGCCTGCGGCTGTTCTCCATCGCGGGCCGGATCGCCGACCACGGCCGCACCCGCCGCCTGCGCCTCCCCACCCACGCACCTTGGGCCGAACTGCTCACCGCAGGCATCGACCGCCTCCGCCAGATCCCCGCACCCGGCTGACCTCAACCACCCGGCCCAAACAACCAAACGCAGACCGGCCCGTGGAACGGCGCACCGAGCGACCTCGGCCAAACCGTCATGCCCAACCGGCAGAATCACACACCACAGAGGCTGCCGCCTCAGAAACCAGCTCCAGCAACCAGCTCATGAAAGATGCGGGCTAGAGGCAATACCGTTCAGTTAAACTTACAACGGTGTAGTTTGGTGACATGCCTCGTGCTGGATGGGTGAAGCCGGAGACGGGTCGTCGGTTGTCGGATCTGGTGTCGGTGGGTGTGCTGACCCGGGTGTTCCCGCCGGATCTGGTGGATGAGGTGATCGCCGGGGTCGGCCGGACCGAACTGCGTCATCGGTCGCTGCCGGCCCGGGTGATGGCGTACTTCTCCATCGGGATGGCGCTGTACTCGGAGGGGTCGTATGAGGATGTGCTGGCGCAGCTGACCGACGGTCTTTCATGGGCGTCGGGGTGGCGGGAGAGCTATCGGCCGCCGAGCAAGTCGGCGATCTTCCAGGCCCGGGCACGGCTGGGGTCGGCGCCATTGGCGGCGTTGTTTCAGCGGGTGGCCCGGCCGATCGGCACAGTGCAGATGCCGGGGGTGTGGCTGGCGGGGCGCCGGCTGGTCGCGATCGACGGGACCTGTCTCGATGTCGCCGACACGGCCGCGAACGCAGCGCACTTCGGTCGTCCCGGGGTGAGCAAGGGCGAGCAGGCGGCGTTCCCCCAGGCCCGGGTCCTGGCGTTGGCCGAGTGCGGCACCCACGCAGTCTTCGCCGCCGAGATCGGCGCTTACACCCAGTCCGAGACCGCGTTGACCGACCCGCTGCTGGGCCGGCTGGAGCCAGGGATGCTGGTGCTGGCCGACCGTGGCTTCTTCTCCTATGCCCTGTGGCGTAAAGCGATCGGGACCGGGGCCGACCTGTTGTGGCGGATCCGCACCGACAAGGCAGGCCCCAAACCCACCCACGTCGAGGACCTTCCTGACGGCTCCTGGCTGGCCCACCTGCGCCGCACCACGCCGGCAGCGGCCCGCCGCGAGGAGCCGATGCTGGTCCGCGTCGTGGACTACAGCATTGACGACGGCCGCGAGAACAGCACCGCCTATCGACTGTTCACCACCCTGCTGGACCCGGCCGAGGTCGCCGCGGTCGATCTCGCCGCGGCCTACACGCAACGGTGGGAGATCGAGTTGGCCTTCGATGAGCTCAAGACCCACCAGCGCGGACCACGGACCGTGCTGCGCTCGAAATCACCCGACCTGGTCCTCCAGGAGATCTGGGGACACCTGTGCTGCCACTACGCGATCCGTTGCCTGATGGCCCAGGCCGCCACCCGCTCCGGGCACGACCCGGACCGGGTCAGCTTCGTCGCAGCACTGCGCATCACCAGGCAAACACTCGCCCACCCGGGCGCCTTTCCCCCCTGACCAACACGGCCGAGACAGCCCCGGCTGGCTGCTGTTCCTCCACCGCCTACTCGGCCGGCTCAACCCCGCCCGCCGCGGCCGCGCCGAACCCCGCGTCATCAAACGCAAGATGCCCAAGTGGCACGTCAAGCGCACCCACCATGCAGCGTGGCCCCGACCGCAGCACCCTCCCACCTACCAGATCGCACGAAGCTAACTGAACGGTATTGGGGCTAGAGGTGAGAAAGCACGTTCACCACGTTGCCGTCGTGATCGCGGAAGAAGAATCGGCGCACGCCCCACTCCTCGTCGGTGAGTGGATGCACGATCTCCAAGCCGAGCCGCTCAGCCTGGAGGAATGCCTCGTCAACGTCGTCCACCTCGATCGATGCGACCGGATTGCAGGGCGCGGTCTGGTCCTTCGTGATGAGGCTGAGCTGGGTGTTGGAATCGGCCCGATTGCTCAACGTCACGATCCAGCCGTGGTCCATGACTTCGACCATGCCGAGGACGTCTATATATGTCCGACGAGCTTGATCCATGTCGTCCACGGTGATGATTGGCATGACCCGATGGGTGTACACGTCGGTTACCGGCTTTCCGTTTTCTTGATTGAGACTGCGTTCCACGAACATTGCTTTTCCAACGAATGCATACCACTGCGCCCGATGTGAGCGCGCACTGCATGGAATCCGCACTGCTGACCCCCGCTGATGGAGGACTTCCAGCAGGGCCGTCACACTCGGCCGTCGAGCAAGACCCTCAGACGTCGCCTGGCGACGACGGTCGCGACCGCGGCGAAGAACGCTATCCACGCCAGGCTGCCGATCAGCGGCACCAGCAGCGGGCCACCCATGCGACAGCCCTACCAGCGCCTCGGTGGTAACCGAAATGGCATTGACCGCCACCAACGGCTGAATCCAGCCGGGGAAAGCGTGCAACGGCACGTAACCAGAGGACATCAAGGTAAGCGTCAGCGTCGGCAGCTGCACCCACTTGACGATGATGCCCGGGTGTTGAGCGCTCATTCCGACGGCAATCGACACGGCCGAGCACATCGCGCCGAACAGTGTGATCAGCACGAAGAACCCGACGGCGGCCACGACACCCCGCGACAGCCTGAAACCGGGGATCAACGCGCACACCACGATTACCGCCGCCGCGCTCATGATCCGCACCAAGTCGCCGATCACCCGCCCGATCAGAACGCTGCTCATGTTGATGGGCATCGCGCGCAGCCGGGTGAAGATGCCGCTGTTCAGATCGGTCCAGAAACCGATCGAGTTCGACAGGATCGCCGACCATGCGGTGACTAGAGCCATCAGCGGGGTGAGTACGACATAGGCCTCACCGGTGGCCGAGTAGACCAGCAGCCGAAACGCCAGCAGCATAAACAGCTGGAGCAACGGAAAGAGCACGGTCGAGATGACCATCACGCGGCTGCGCAGGAACGTCCGCACGACCCGGGCGGCCAATACCAGGCTGGGGCGTACCAGTCCTTGCCCCGCTGCCGACGGCTGGGGGCGCCGGAGACCGCCGTCACTTCCGCACCTTCTGGAAGGCCCGAACGTCGAGGATGCCGAACACGATGACGATTGCAAGGCACCACCCGAACGCGACCGCGACGGTGGACGCGGCGGTGGTACCCGAGGTCAGGTGCCGTTGCCCGTCGATCACCACCGACACCGGTGAGTAGCGGACCGCCGGCTGAAGCCAGCCTGGAAACATGTCGACCGACACGAATCCGGTCGAGAGGATCAGCAACGGAAGGTAGCCGCTGACCGACGGTCAGTGGCTTTCCACACGGCCGGGCATGCCGAGGCCGCTTCATGGTGAGATGTGTTATGGCGGACTTGGTGTTGGTCGAGGACGACGATGCAATCGGGCATGCGTTGCGGTCCGCGCTGGCGGAGGCACGTTATCGCGTCCGTTGGTGTCGGGACGGGGCGTCCGCATTGGAGGCGTGCGAGGCCGCTTCGCCAATCAGCCTGGTGGTCCTCGATCTCGGCTTGCCGGACATGGACGGCGTGGATGTGTGCCGGGCGATGAGGTCTCGACGGCCGAACGCGGTGATCGTCATCCTCACGGCACGGGATGCGGAGATCGATGTCATCGTCGGCCTCGAGGCCGGCGCTGATGACTATCTGACCAAGCCGATCCGCACGGCAGAGCTGCTGGCTCGGGTTCGCGCCCATCTACGTAGGATCGAGCCTCGTCAGTCGTCGCCGTCGCGTCACGTAGTAGGTGCGCTGGTAGTGGATGAGTCGACGCGGCGGGTGCTGCTGGCCGACGTCGAGGTGTCGCTGCGGACCAAGGAGTTCGACCTGCTCGCCCGCTTGGCTCGCGAGCCTGGCGTCGCGGTGAGCCGCTCGACGCTCATGGCCGACGTCTGGGACGAGCACTGGCACGGCTCGACGAAGACACTTGACGTGCACGTGGCGGCCCTGCGTCGAACGTTGGACCGAGCCGAGATGCACGCCCGGGTAGCCGTCCCGGTGATCGAGACGCTACGCGGTTTCGGCTACCGGATCGCGGCCGACACCGCCCCCGGTTCCTAGCTGCCGACGCCCCGGTCACAGCCTTCGGATGGTCGTGAGGATTCCGCGTCCGGAAACGCGTACCGCCGCAGCGGTCACGACGGCCAGGCACGCCGCGATCAGTGCGGCGAGGGCCGCGAGGTATCCCCAGGGGACGGTCACGGCTGACGGCGGCGGGTCAAACACCCCGGTGAGGACCTTGATAAGTACCTGGGTGAGGTAGGCGCCGAGCAGCCCACCGCCGAGGGCGCCGGTGACGCCGACGAGCACGGTCTCGCAGGCGACCGCGGCGCGCAGGTGCCGGCGTCGCGCACCGAGGGCGTTCATGATGGCCAGACTGCGGCGGCGTTCGGCCAGGCCGAGGGCGAGAACGAGGCCACCGGCCGCAGCGGCGAGCACGAGGGCGAAGCCGAGTTCGACGCGGCTCAGACCCGCGAGGTCGACCGAGGTGAGGCTGGAACCGACGGTGCCGCGAGTGGTGCTGATGCCGGTGACGGCGACGCTCGGGCCGACTAGGGTGCGGACCTTTGCTGCGACGGCGGAACTGCCGGTCCCGCCGGTGTTTATGAGGAACGTGCCGACGGCGTCGCTGCCGGTCTTCTGAGTGATGTAGGCAGCGTTGGTGACGAAGAAGCTGTCCTTCGGCGCGGTGGGGAACTCCGACACGATGCCGACGTAGTGGAACGCCACGGTGATCGGCTTGTGGGTCCGGCCGTCGAGCAGGCGCAGGTTTATCAGGTCGCCGAGGTGCAGTTGGTAGTCCTTGACGGTTTCGGAGCTGACCAGGATGGAGTCGGGCTTGGTCCGCAGAGTGCGCATGAGACTGGCGGCGCTGCCGCCGAGGAAGTAGCTGTCCTGCAGGGCCGTGACCGAGCGGATCGAGCCGGGTTGCACGCCGTAGAGGTCTTGCAGGTCGGTGCCGATGTAGGCGTAGCGGTGCTGCAGCGGTTCGACGCCGGTCACCCCGGGCACTGCGGCCAACTTCGTCGCGTAGGCGGGACCGACCGTGACGCCGGCCGACTGGGTGACGGTGACGTCGGCGCCGTTGGTCAGTTGCGCGTCGGCCTCGGCCTGCGCCTGATAGGTGGTGTTGAACGTGGCGGTGGAGATCGCGAACGCGACCGACAGGGCCAACACGGTCGCGGCTTTGACGAGTGGTCGGCGTTGGCGTGACATGCTCGCGCCCAGCACCGGCGCGATCCGTCCGGCGAACGGGCTTAGCAGCAGCGCGGTGATGCGGCGGCCGCGTCCGAGCAGCAGGTCGACGAGGCGCCAGATCAGCAGCCCGGCGCCGAGCCACAGCAGCGCTGGTCCGGCCAGCGCCCAGTAGGACACCGAGATCGTGGGAACGCCCTCGGGGGCCAGGACAAGTTGGTAGCCGTTGTGGCTGGTGGTGTTCAGGACGAGTCCGGCGCCGACCAGCGCGGCGATGTCCAGGCCGTAGCGGGCCCACCAGGGGTAGCGGCGCACGGTGATCTCCTGACGTCCGCTGGCGATGGTGTGCTCGCGCACGTCGCGGCGGGCCGGGACGAGGACAGCGAGGGCAGTGATCGCCAGGCCCAAGGCAACGGCGAGGCCGGACCACAACATCGCTGAACCGGTCGTGGCACCGAAGCTGGTCGAACCGAACGCGACCTGCCCCACCACGAGTGCCGCGGCCAGACCCACCAAGCAGCCGACGGCGCCGATGACGCCGGTCTCGACCGACACCAGGCGCAGCAGTTGCCGTTGCGACGCGCCACGGATCCGCAGCAGCGCCTGTTCACCGCGTCGGCGGCGCGCACCGGCGGAGGCGACGGTGGCGGTCAGTAACCCGGCCAGGATCGCACCGGGCAGGCCGAGGAACAGGAACAGCACCTGGGCGTAGGCGGCGTCGCCGCGCGCGGAGTCCAGTGCCGCGCCGAGGTTGTTGCCAACCGTGGCGGTGCCGGTGCTGCGCGCCTCGAGGTTGTGCGCCGAAGCGAGGGTGGTGCTGTAGGCGGCGGCGGGGTCGTTCGGGAGGGCGTGACTGAGCCGGGCGTGGATCTGCGTGCTGACTAGGTCGGGACGTGGGGTGGCGATGGGCGCGCTGAGCTGCTGCCACTGCTGATAGGGCAGCAGGATCACGTTGTCCGGCGGCGCGGACGGTTGGCTGCCGGCCGGCGCGCCGACGGTCTGGAACAGCGAGTTGGCCTGCGGCAGGTCGACCACGCCGGCCACGGTCACCGTGACCGGCGACAGTCCGGGGCGTTTGATCGCGATCGTGGAGCCGGGGGCGGCGTGCAGGTTGGACGCGGTCTGCTGCGCGACGAGCACGCCGCTGGCCGAGCCGGTGAGGCTGCGGATCTCGCCCGGAAACGTGGCCTGGTAGGTCGGCGGCAGGCCGAGCACCACGCCGGCGCCGGTGGTCTGGGTGGTACCGGCCGTGGTGGCGCTGAGGCCGGGCACGCGCGTGAACCCCACGGTCTGGCTGGCCTGCACGCCTGGTGTGTGCGCCACCAGCGCGGCGACGCTCGCCGGATCAGTGCCGGCTGCGGTCTGAACCTGCCAGTCGACGCTGACCGAGCGCACGGCGCGGCCGGTCATGCTCGCCTTGGCGTGGGCAAGGAAGGCACCGAGACTGGCAAGCAGCGCGACGGCGATCGCGACGCCCGCGGCGGCACCGAGCAGGCGCGCCGGTTGATGGCGCAGCAGCGCTGGAAGCCAGATGCGGATCATGAGTCGACTCCGTCACGAAGGGGGGCGCTGGACGCGGGGTTCAGCCGACCGTCGCGCACCGGCCAGACCGTGTTCAGCCGCGCGCCGATGGTCTCGTCATGCGTCGCGATCACCAGTGCCGCACCGATCTCGTCGCTGACCTGCACGAGGACGTCGGTGACGTGGGCGGCCGTGTTGCGGTCGAGTTGACTGGTGGGTTCGTCGGCGAGGATCAACCGCGGCCGAGCGGCGAGGACACGGGCGATCACCACGCGCTGGGCCTGCCCGCCGGACAGTTCCTGCGGCAGGTCGTTGCGCAGCCCATCGAGTTCGAGCAGGTCGAGCGCGGCGCGGGCCCGCTCACGAGCGTCTGCACTCCTGGTGTCGGTGAGCAGCATCGGCAGCTCGATGTTCTCCAGCACGGTCAGGCTTGGCACCAGGGTAGGCGCCTGGAACACCAGACCGGCGCGGTGCGCGCCGTCGCGTGGATGCCCGCCCAACCCCGGCCAGCTGACCTGACCCGCAGTCGGGGTCTCCAGGCCGGCGAGGATGTGCAGCAGCGTCGACTTCCCCGATCCGGACGGACCCATGATTGCCACGCGGTCGGCCGGCTCCACCGTGCAGGTCGCGTCGTAGACCGCGACGACTGCCCGGTCGCCGGTGCCGTAGGTGCGTCCCACTTCGACGCAGCGGGCGACGGCCTCATCCGATCCTGGCAGGCCGAGCCCCGGTCTGGTATCGCCCACGTCGCGGCCGTTGATCCGTTCGCGAAGCGCCATCACTGCACCTGTCCGTTACGCAGTGTGATCACGCGGTCGGCAGCCGCCGCGACGGCGGCGCTGTGGCTGGCCACCAGCAGCGCGGTGCCCCGGTGAGCGCGGCGCGTGAGGATGGTCAGTACTTGCGCCTCGGTGGTCGAGTCCAGCTCGCCGGTCGGTTCGTCGGCCAGCAGCACCGGCGGGTCGTTGGCCAGCGCGACGGCCAGCCCGGCGCGGACGGTCTCCCCGCCGGACAGCGTGTCCGGACGGGCGTGTGCGCGGTGCGCCAGGCCGAGTTCGGCGAGAGGATCCGTGCCGGTCGGGGCCGCAGGGTTGCCGGCCAGGCGCCGGGCCAGAGCGATGTTCTGCACGACGCTTAGGTGGTTGAGCAGGTTTCCGCTCTGGGTGAGCAAGCCGATCAGCCGGGCGCGGAGTCGCGCCCGCTCCGACTCCGGGCGTCGGGTGATGCGGGTGCCGCCGATGCGGACGGTGCCGCCGTCGGGCTCGTCCAAGCCGGCAAGGCAGGACAGCAGCGTGGACTTGCCGGATCCGGACGGCCCGACGACGGCGACGAACTCGCCCGGCGCGACAGTGATGGTGACACCGCGCAGCGCCTGGGTTTCCTCATCGCCGGAGTGGAAGAACCGATGCAGCGACGATGCGTTCAGCGCCGCAACGACCGGAGCACCGCTGGCACGCATGCCGTCGGGGGCGGCAGAGGTTGTCATCACTTCGTCCACGCGAACGAGTCGGTGACCGTGCGCCATGGGTCGACGTTGTCCGAGCCGACCGGCGCGGCCAGGGTGAGCGTGACCGACGTGCCGCCCTTCCAGAACGTGTACCGCTCGACCGCCTCGTTGGCGACCTTCCAGGTCACCGGATTGACCGGCGAGTAGGCGCGGTAGGTGATCAGCACGGTGCTGCCGGCCTTGCGCTGTACGACGCTGACCGCCCCCGGGGCAAACCCCTTCGACGCGGCCTTGATCGCAGGAAGGTCGCTCATCCGGGCCGACACGGTCGTCGGCGCCTGCGCGCTGGCGGCGGTCGTGACGGTGATGCTGTTGTACTTGTCGGAGAACACCACCGCCGAGCCTGCGTTCGACCGCGCCCACCCCTCCGGCGTGGTGACGGTGAATCCCACACCCGAGTAGGGGACGAACGCCTGGTTGTCCGGGATGTCGCCGGGCGGGTGCACCTCGACACCGACCGGCCCCGTCCCCGACGAGGTCGCACCCGATGACGCGCCGGGTGCGGACGGCGAGGACGCTGCACCAGTCGACGGCGCCGAGTGGGTCGGCGAGGACCCGCCGTTCGAGCCACACGCGGGCACCAGCAGCACCGCGCTGAGCGCGGCTACGGCGGCGATTTTCGACCGCGCCGACTTCACAGCATCGAACGTGTTCAACATCTGCATTCTCCCGAAGAGGTGGGTGGTTCACCGCCTGATGTCATGCGGCGCGGCAACTCGGTGCTCGTTGAACTCGACGCTAGAAGCGCGCAGGCGAGAAGACCGGCCCAGTTCGGTTAGCGGACGGCAAAACCTTGCGGTGAGGCGTCGCGGGCCGCTCGAGCGTGTCTCGGGCACTGCCAGACTGATGATCGTCGCGGCACGCGGACCGGCACTACGGTCGCGTGTCCCTGCCGACCGGATGGAGGTTCGTGTGCGTCACCGCGTCACGCTCACCGCGGCAGCCACCGCCCTGCTCGCGGTACTGCTGCTAGCCGTCCCGCTTGCGGTGTTCGCCGCACGCGGCTACGTGACCGACGAACGCCTCGAACTCCAGCAAGCGGCCGCCACGGCTGCAGCGTCGGCGCACGGCGACGCTACGCGCGTGCACGCGCTGCGCATCGACCGCAGCGAGATCATCGCGAGCATCTATGACAGTTCAGGCCACCTCGTCGACGGTCCCGGGCCGCGTGACGGTGATGCGCTCATCCTGGCGGCGATTCGCGGCACGGAAGCGACGGCCACGACCGGCAACACGATCATCGTCGCAGCACCGGTGTCAGACGGTGATCGAGTGAGCGGCGTCGTCGTCTTGCGCAGCGATCTCTCCGCCGCCCACCACCGCGCCCTGATCGCCTGCCTTCTCATCGCGGCCATGAGCTCCGCCGCGGTGCTGATCGCCGCAGTAGCCGCCCGACTCGTAGCAAGGCGGCTGTCGGCCCCGATCGAGCGGTTGCGCGCCGGTGCACGCGCCATGGGCGACGGCGACCTCAACGCCCGAGTCGCGCCGTCGGGCATCACCGAGTTCGACGTCCTCGCAGCGTCGCTGAACGACGCCGCCGCCCGCATCCAATCCATGATCGGGCGCGAACGAAGCCTGTCCGCCGAGATCTCGCACCAACTGCGGACGCCGTTGACCGGCCTACGCCTGGAACTCGAGCGGCTGCACACCTCCTACCCGACCGACTCCAGGGTCGAGCAGGCACTGCAATCAGCGGACCGGTTGGCCGACACCGTCACCGACATCATCGCACTCGCCCGCGACCTCCCAGACGGCCAGCGCTGCTCAGTCCAGGACCTGCTCGACGGCGTGACTCAGCGCTGGCACGCCCTGCTCGCCGAAGCGACCCGCCCGCTGCGCGTGACTGCCGCGACCAACGTGCCCAGCGAGATTGCGATCTCAGCGGCAGCCGCGACACAGATTCTCGACATCCTCATCGACAACGCACGCACGCACGGGCGCGGCGCCGTCACCGTGCACGCCCACGCCCTCGGCACCACCGTCGCCTTCGACGTCAGCGACGAAGGCGACGGACCAGAGCAGGAAGCACACCAGCTGTTCGCCGACCGCGACAATTCGCGTGTCGGTGGTATTGGCCTGCCGTTCGCCCGCAAACTCGCCGAGGCCGAGCAAGCCCGCGTCACCCTGACCTCGACCGACCCGCCGATATTCTCTCTGGTTGTCCGCGGCTCACCCGGACAGGATTGACGAGGTGCGTCGGGATGTCGGTGGCCTCGACTGACAGATAGTGCTGCTCGGTGGGGGACATCATGCGAAAGCAGCCCAGGAGTGCCGTTCGTCGGGCGTCCGGCAGAGGCCGGCCCCCGAAGGGTCCTACACCGGCTGTCGGGACAAAAGTGCGGCGACGCTCAGCGCGGCCGCCGAGTGGTGCACGACGTATTCGGGTTACGAGCCGATCATCGCGTGAGCGAGCCCGTCGACCTCGGCTCCGACCTTGCGAATCGGGCGATGAGCCGGGCGCGGTCGGGGCCTGCGATGTCGAGCGTGCCGCCGTCGGCTTCGGCGAGTGCGCGTGCCAGGGCGAGTCCAATTCCGCTGCCTGCGCTGTGGTTGCCTGTGACGGATCGGACGAACACGGTGTCTCCCAGTTCGGGCGGGATGCCGCTGCCCGAGTCCTCCACGCTAAGCCAGACACCTGTCGGATCGGATCCGACGGCGATACTGATGTCGCCGGTGCCGTGGTGCAGGGCGTTCTCCAACAGAGCCGACGTGATCGCGAGGATGTGCTCACGCCTCCCGTGTGCGACGGCACCGCCGCCCAGTTCGAGGTGCAGGCCTCGGCCTTGTCTTGTCAGTACCCGTTCCCACGCCAGTGCTTCCTGCCGCACGAGAGCGGCGAGGTCCAGGTCCGTCGGTTCTGCCGAGTCATCGCGGGCGCGGGCCAGGAGCGTGGTGATGACGTCGTTGAGGCGTTCGAGTTGGCGCTGCGCCTGATCGACCTCCTCACGAACCGACTCACCGGCCTGAAAGGCGATCTCGTCCAAGCGCAGCCCGATTCCTGTCAGCGGGGTGCGCAGTTGATGCGCGGCATCGGCGGCAAACTCCTTCTGCAACTCGATCAGCGCGCCGATCTGGGCAGCGCTGCGCTCCAGGCTCAACGAGATCGCGTCGATCTCCGCGACCCCACTGATCACCGGAGTGAGCGCGAAGTCGCCACGACCAAGTCGGTGTGCCCGCTCTGCCAGTCGAGCCAGCGGCGCGGCAAGCGTCCTGGCCTGACGAAATGCCAGCGCGACTGCAGCCGCGGTCGACAGCACAGCGAGCCCCGCGACGAGCAGGGTGACGTTACGGGCCTGGTCGGCGGTCACTGACTGCGGCTCCTGGACGGTGACGGTCGCCGCGGCGCCGCTCATCGTGACGCCGACGAGGTCGCCACGGATCGGCGCGCCGGCCGTGACCTGCGTCCCGTTCGCAGTTGTCACGATGACCCGGTCAGAAGCCGCGATCTTGGCCAGACGTTGCGAGGTCAGCGGTTGGCCGCGATCGAGGGTGTCTTCGACGCTGGCCGCGACGGTGGCTGCCTTCGCCTGGAGCCGATCCCTCGCCGACGACAACACCTCGTTGCGGGCCAGGATCGCAAGCGGTACTCCGAGGGTGAGGATCGCCAGCAGCGCGATCGCGAGGGTGCTGACCAACAAGCGGCGCCTCACGAGCCAGGATCTACCATTCGGAATCCGTGGCCGCGGACGGTGACGATCCGGTCGGCTCCGATCTTGCTACGGAGCATCGAAATGTGCTGGTCCAGTGTTCGGCCCGAACGATGCCAACTGAGCTGCCAGATGTCGCGAAGCAGGACCTCGCGAGTTACCACCGTGCCTGCCTCGGCCAGCAACGCCGTCAGCAGATCGAACTCCTTCGGTGACATCGACAGTTCCTCGTCCCCGAGGTAGGCCTGTCGCGAGCTGGTGTCGACCCGGATACCGGCAAACGCGAGCTCGGGCGGTGCGGACCGTCGCACTGCCGCTCGAATCCGCGCGAGCAACTCGGCGAGGCGAAATGGCTTGGCGACGTAGTCGTCTGCTCCCGCATCGAGCCCGTCGACCGTGTGTACTTCCTCGGCCAGCGCCGTCAACAGCAGAATTTGCAGCCGAGGTCGGGCGGCGCGAAGCCGACGACAGACCTCGAGTCCGCCCATCAACGGCAGTCCGACATCGAGGATCACCAGCGCCACGCCTGGTTCGAGGGCGGCCTTCAGGCCGGATGGCCCGTCGACCGTGACGGTGATGTCGAAGCCCTCACGCCGCAGGCCTCTGGTCAGCGGCTCGCTGATGGCATCGTCGTCCTCGACCAGCACGATCTGAGGGGCGCCCACGCGATGACAGTCGCAGGCGCTTACCGACGCGGTCAAACCTGCACGCTTTGTAGACCCAACATAGACACTGCACCAGAGATCGTTGCCGACATGACCACTCACACGAGCGACACCCGGTCCTTGGCGCGCACCTTGGCGAACAAGGTCCCCGAAGTCACCGTCTTCTTCTGGATCATCAAGATCCTTGCGACCACGGTCGGGGAGACAGCCGCCGATCAACTCGCCACGCACGCCGGGCTGTCGCTCACCCAGCTCACGGTCGTCTTCGGCGCGCTGTTCGCTGTCGTGCTCGCCATCCAACTGCGGGCCAACCGATACATCCCCTGGGTGTATTGGCTGTCGATCGTGCTGATCAGCGTCGTCGGCACCCTCGTGACGGACAACCTCACCGATCACTTCCAGATCAGCCTCATCACGTCGACAACGATCTTCTCGATCGCACTCGTTCTCTGCTTCGCCGCCTGGTACGCCTCCGAACGAACCCTGTCGATCCACACCATCGTCACCCGACGACGCGAGGCCTTCTACTGGCTCACGGTGCTCGTCACCTTCTCCCTCGGCACTGCAGCCGGAGACCTCATCGCCGAGAAGCTCGCACTGGGCTTCTGGAAGTCCGCCCTGATGTTCGCGCTCGTCATCGCGGCAGTGTTCCTTGCCCACAAGCGCCTCGGCCTCGGCCCGATCGTCGCATTCTGGATCGCCTACGTGCTCACCCGTCCCTTGGGCGCCTCGCTGGGCGACTACCTAGCCCAAGCCAAGGTCGACGGCGGGCTCGGGCTCGGCACAACTGTCACCAGCCTGATCTTCCTCGGCGCCATCACGGCAGTCGTGACCTACCTGAGCATCAGCAAGGTCGATCGCACGGCAAGCACGGCCGCGGCGAGCTGAATCAACGACGCACACCCGTCCCCAGACGCGCACGCCGCCCTCTCAACCGAGACGGCGGCGTGCGCACATCCTGATCCGTCGCCGGCCGCTGTCCCGACTGCAAAACCGGTTCCGATAGGTACCTCGCCTTCCGGCAGCGGAACGCTGCGTCCTGTGGCGCGGCCCTCGAGATCCGGATAAGCCTAAAGGCGGTCCGCGCAGACGAGGATCACCGCGACGCGACACTGCGCGAGCAAAAATTAGGTCGGCGACGATATGACCGTGAAGTCAGCGTGCTGGTCCATCAGCGCTGACGCGACCGTGCCCGAGATGGCGGACGCCGTCACGGCAACCCGGGGGCCAGATGCTGTCCAGCTCGACCAACACCTCGACGGGGAGATCCCACACATGGGTGATCGTGATCGGCCGACCGCGCAATCGAGCCTCCGCTTCAGCGAAGCGCAAGGCGCCATCCGCCAGGTTCGATCGTCCCTGGCCCCACGACAATGCTGCCCACGGCGACTCCTCGGGTTGACCGCACCTTACGCCGAGAGGATGCGTCCGGCACCCCATTACGTGCTCGCATTAGCCTAACGGCCATGAGTTCCCATGCCGATGTCTTCGCATGCTTCGACGACGAGTGGCCCGGAGTTGCAGAGCACGGCTTCGAAGGCACCAAGGGGTGGGTACCGCTGGGAAGGGTGCCGGACGGGGCAGGGGTGGAACGCCCGTTCTGGACTCAGTAAACCTCCAGCAAAAGGGCGGTGGCCGAGCCCGGTGGAAGGCCCGTGTCGACTTCTACGCAGACGTGCTCCTGGGAAGCCCGGCGTACGGGCGCCTCAACGAGAACAACGCGGCTGACGTAGCGCCGTTCTGGTTAGGCCTGCACCCGTTCGCTGGCACCGCTCGATTGTTCGTCTCTAGTGCCCAGGTACGAAGGGGCCAACCTCTCGCACCGCTTCACGAGGCACCCTGGTTTGCAGGCGTTGCCGAACTCGACCCTTCTCGGCTTCCGGCTGCGCCTGGCCGATGATGGCACATATTTCGAGACTGCCAGAGCCTGACGCTGCCAATCGCAGCAGCGTGTGATCGAAACCTGGTCACTTCCCGAACGCTCGGGATAGCGAGTTGCGCACCCCGAACCGTGTGATCGGCCTGCACGAGTTTGAGACACTCCCCCCCTTTGCTCGGCGAGAAACGATGCAGCCCCGGCGCCGACTTGCGCGTGATCCAACGAGTCAAGATGCTTGATTAAGGCGACCCAAGCTGACGCCTACTACGCCGGCTGGGTCACCGTCGACGGCCAACTACTCCCCGGCCGGCATGAGGCGATCATCAGCCAAGCGCTGTTCGACCGGGTCCAGGTTGTGCTCAACGTCCGCTCGGCCCGCGGGCAACGTGACCGGGTGCTCAGCCACTACCTCAAAGGCGCGCTGTACTGCGACCGCTGCCACACCACCGCTAAACGCACCAGCCGGCTGATCTACACCGAAGCCACCGGCAACGGCGGGCGCTACGGCTACTACGTCTGCCGCTCCCGGCAAGAAGGCCTGTGCGACCTGCCGCACCTACCCGTCGCCCAGGTCGAGAACGCCATCACCGCCCACTACACCCTGCTGCCCGTGCCCGAGGACTTCGCCGACGCCGTCCGCGCCGAACTGGAAACCACCATGGCCGACCAGCAACGGCTCACCCGCGAACTGCACACCACCCTCACCAAGCAACTCACCAAGCTGGAAGCCCGCGAGGAACGCCTCATCGACCTCGCCGCCGACGGCGTACTCACCCGAGCCAAAATCCACCAGCGCTCCAACGCCATCCAGCTCGAACGGGCCCGCATCCAAGCCAACTCGCCGACACCGGCGACCAACTCGCCCTCGGCGCCCAGCGGCTACGTGAGTCACTCGATCTCGTCGCCGACCCGGCCCGGCTCTACCGCCACGCCCACGACGACACCCGCCGCCAGCTCAACCAGACCTTCTACCAACGGTTCTACCTCAACGACGACAACCACGTCGCCGTCACCGACGACGTCCTCAACCCGCCCTTCGACGAAATCCAAGACGCCTCATGGGTCTACCAGCGGCAGAAGTCTCTGGCCCTCGCCCAGCGCCACCGCCCGGACAGCTCACCGGCTCGCCAAACCCGGACCACCAACAAAAACAGGCCCGGTCATACGACCGGACCCCTTCAAGGCGACCAAACACCCGTACTCGCTGACATTTTTCAGGTCAATGGTTCGAGTAAGCGTGTCATGGTGGGGCGGGTGGGGCTCGAACCCACGACCCAGGGATTATGAGTCCCCTGCTCTAACCAGCTGAGCTACCGCCCCCAACCACAGCGGACCGCAACCGCCGGCCCGAGCGCTCACCCAGCCAGAGCCGCACGGATCCGGGCACGAGCGCCGTGAAGAGATTAGCCGAGTCAGGCCAGCGGGCGTACATCAGCGGCGTTGAACGGGTCCGCTCCGGCGGGATGGTCAACGTGGACGTCCCCGGCTGATCGATCAAGCGGCAACCGATGACGTCGCGCTTTGGCACACCAGCAAGGATGGACCCATGGACATGACCGGATGGATCAGTGGACAGGTGTTCTTTCAGACCGTCGACCAAGCCGAGGTGGAGCAGATCAATGCTTTTCTCGGCGCCCGCGGGATCGCCTCACAGATCCTGACACAGAGCGAGCACATGATGCTGGACCCGGCCGACCCCTCCGTGGGTGTGACCAGCGAGCGCTTCAGCATCGCCGTCCAGCTGGCCGGCTTTCCACAGGTCATCGGCCCCGTGCTGAACGAGCTCGTTCAGCGAGCGCACGGCGGGGGCTGGGCCGCCGAGGATCCGGGCAACCCCACGACCACGATCTGAATCCGGCTTTCCCCTGCTGTCGGCGGCCGCAAACTGACGGAACTGGTGTACCTGTCCCCGCAGTGCGGCTTCGTCCACGGCTGCGCTGTCAAGGGTCGGAACGGACTTTCGTCCAATAACCGCCGTGCTCGCGGAGTCAGTCGCCTTTGACGTTGACGATCTGACGCAGCCGGTGCCGTACCTCGACCAGGTCTGCGGCGTCACGCATCACCACGTCGATGTCCTTGTAGGCGTCGGGATGCTCATCGAGAAAGGCGTTGGAATGCCCCCAGGCGATGCCCGTCATTCGGCTGTCGAGATCGGCGCGGGTGAAGCGCTTCTTCGCCGCAGCGCGTGAGAAGTTTCGTCCGGCGCCGTGCGGCGACGAGCACAGGCTCAGCTCGTTGCCCTTGCCCGCGACCACGTAGGACGCGGTGCCCATGCTTCCCGGAATAAGCCCGAGCTGCCCGGTGCGGGCCGAGATGGCGCCCTTGCGTGACACCCACACCTGCTTGCCGAAATGCGTTTCGGACTCGGTGTAGTTGTGGTGGCAGTTGACCGACTCGGTCCACTCGACCGGCCCGTGCCAGCTCTCGAAGGCGGCCACCACCCGGGCCATCATCTCTTCACGGTTGAGGTAGGCGAAGCGCTGCGCCCAGCGCAACGCTTCCAGGTAGGCCCAGAATTGCGGCTCATCCTCGACGAGGTACGCCAGATCCTGGTCCGGCAGTTCGACCCGCCTGCGCTCGCACTGCACCTGGGCCGCCCTGATGTGTGTGGTCGCCAGCTTGTTGCCGACACCGCGGGAACCCGAATGCAGGAACAGCCACACCCGGTCGTCCTCGTCCAGACTCACCTCGATGAAGTGGTTGCCAGAGCCGAGGCTGCCCAACTGCAGTCGCCAGTTCGGCGCAACCGCGTCCGCCTGTCGGCTACCCTCCAGCGCTTCCAGTTCGGCGACGCGTTCCAGCGCGGTGGAACGGATTCTGGTGTTCTGCCTGCCCGCGCTCAACGGAATCACCGCGCTGATCGCTGAGTGCAGCTTCGCCGGCGCGCGCTTCAGCTCCGCTCCGTGGTACTGCGTGCGGACGGCCATCATGCCGCAGCCAATATCCACTCCGACGGCCGCCGGCATGATCGCTGCGAGGGTGGGAATGACCGACCCGACGGTGGACCCCTTGCCCAGGTGAGCGTCGGGCATCAGCGCCAGATGGGGATAGATGAACGACATCCCACTGGTACGGACTGCCTGTTCCCTGGTGGACTCCTCGAGGATCGATGCCCAGCTCAGCAGCCGGTCGTTTAGTCGTTGCATGGCCATCGCCACTGCTACCTTGGCCCAGCGCGTCTGCCAGTGCGTTGGCCTCATCCTTCGAGCGCCGGAAACCACGCTAGCGGACGAAGGGCAGCTCTCCGGTTTCGGCGACGTCACGCGCGATCACGGCCAGCTTGCGGTGGGTGTGCTGGCTGGCGACCCGGAGCGCGTCGAACGCCTGCTCCTTGGTGATCTTGTGCAGAGCCATGATGATGCCCATCGCGACTCCGATGTCTCGATTGGTGTCCAGGGCCAACCGCAGATTCTCGTTCTGGTCGTGTTCGGCGGCCCGGGCCAGCGCGATGGCACAGTGCGTCGCCAGCTCGTCGAGCGCTGTCAGGGGCAGCGACGCGAACGCGGCTGGTTCGCGCGAATAGAGGTTGAGGGCGCCGATCGTGTCCTCGTCTTCGATATACAACCGGTGCGACATCATGCTCGTGACCTTGGTCGTCTCAGCCGCACGGCCGCCGAAGTTCGGCCAACGCGCGTCCGTCGCGAGATCATCGGAGCGAAAGACGTGATGGTCATCGATCGCCTGGAGGCAGGGGCCCTCGTGCGTCTCGTACTGGATCGAGTCGACGAGGAGCGGCAACTGTCCGGTGGCGGCGATCGTCTGATAGCCCTGCTTGCCGCGCTTGACCGTTATGGCCGCGTGCTCGGCCCCCTCGATGTTCGCGGCCGCGTAATCGACCACGGCCTGCAGCGTGTCCGCCAGCGTGGGCAGCTTGGCGAGGCCGCGCGCCAAGGTGGCAAAGTCACTCAGGCGTTCGGTGGCCGGGGGTACCTCTCCGGTCGCACCGCCGCCCGAGGCGCCGAAGGTAGAAAGAAGATCATTAGGTAACTTATCATTCAACATCGCCAGGCTCCGAAGTTCAGCGAGCAGGGGAAGACCTCGCAGAACCCAGCTGCCGGAGCCCATGCCGGGCAAGCATACCCCTGGCATGACCCGCGCGTCGCGGGTTATGCCAGCCCCTCGCGACACCCAGTGGTTCGGAGCGTTCAGGTGTGTAGGAAACGACGAAGGCCCCAATTCCGGGGCCTTCAGCTCCCCCGACTGGACTCGAACCAGTAACTTCGAGTTGATCTCTGGCTCGATGATCTTGAAATCGAGGTACCTATTTCGATCTTGGTCACGTCACCTCGTCCGCGTCGGCGCGTGAGAGCAGTCGAGCGACCGCCTCTGCCAGGATGGGTAGGTCGTGGGCGACGGTTGCCTCGGCGATCGCGTGGGTGGTGTCGAAGTATCGGTGCGCGAGGTGGTCGCGCATGCGGGCGATCTGGCTCCAGGGAATCGCGGGCTCGCTGCTCGTGAGCTCTGCCGGCAGCGCCTTGACCGCCTCGCCGATCTCGAGCAGCCGGATACGGACCGCGTCGAAGACCAGCCCGTCGGAGAAGTCACCGCGCTGCCGATGGGAGGCGATGGCGGCGATGGCCTCGGCTATGTCGGTCAGTCGCTGTTGGTCGCGATAAGTCACAGGGCGATCAGCTCGGCCTCGACCCGTTCGCGGAGACCGGGTTTGAGGTCGGAAGCCGGAACGAGGTCGACAGGACTACCCATGATCGCCTCGAGATCCTCACGCAGGTGACCCAACCCGAGCAGGCCAAGGCCGGGCGGCAGATCGACGAGCAGATCAAGGTCGCTGTCCGGCCGGTCCTCGCCGCGGGCAACGCTGCCGAACACCCGCAGGTTGCGGACGCCGTGCAGTCCAGCGATGTCGACGAGTCGCCGCCGCCGCCGGCGGACGCGTTGTCCGATCGGGCCGCTCAGCACGTCGAGCCGCCCTCCCGGTGAGTACCGGCGTTGGAACTGAACCTGTCTTTCGAGCCCGACGAGGTCGTCGTCGGTCAGGTAGCCCTCACGTCGCGCCGTCTCGCAGGCCTGAACGAGCAGCGCGGCGTCGGTGCCGTAGGCCAGACAGTCCTGGATCGACTCACGCGGCCGAACCACTAGTAACCCGTCGAAGGTGATGACCGTTGCTGGGTCCAGCGTGCGTCGCCATACCCGGTAGAGGTCTCCCCCGAGTCGTCGGGGTGTGTACGTGCTGGGCACCGTCAGATGGATCATCGGCGGCTTCGCGTCGCACAAGTCGAGAAGGTCGAGCGCCGATTCGTGCGAGAGAACTCCGCGACCGCGGGTCCAGGCCACGGCTTCGGCGTACGCCGCGTGCACGCCGCCGGCGAGAACCGGCACGCGATACACACCCTGAGCCGTACGTTCGAGGCAGCCCGTCGCGGCCAGCTTGCGCAGCACGGTCGGGTCGACGCCGGCGGCACGGGCGTCGCGAGCCGTGACGTAGCCGTGGTTGCCGACGGCTACCTCGAGAACATCATCATAGGACGTCATGCGCAATACCGTACCCATTAAGCACGGTACTGCGCATATTCCTAGCCTGGCTGATCTGGGTCAGGTCCGTGACCGCGCCTGGGTCGCCGACGTCACCGGACTTCTGGATCTGAAGTCCTGGCCGGTCGGGATGCGGGTGATCGCGGGCAAGGAACGAGCGCATCCGGCGTGCGCTGTGCCTCGGTCGCAATTCAGCCTTCGAGCTTGTTCAGAGCAGGCGCTTATGTCAAGTTGCGCGCTCGCCGAGAGGACGCGATGGCCCACCGGCTCGGACGAGATTGCTTCCCGCGGTGTGCCCGACCAGTTCTTCGGCCAATCGCGCGGCCTCCATCGCCGCCACCAGATCAATGCCGGTATGGATGCCGCTGTTCTCGAGCAGGTACACCAGTTCTTCGGTCGCGATGTTGCCGCTCGCCCCAGGCGCGAATGGGCAACCACCCAGACCTGCGGCTGACGCGTCGAGCATGGTCACGCCAGCGGTGACGGCTGCCCATGCGGATGCCAGTCCGGAGCCGCGCGTGTTGTGAAAATGCGCGCCGAGAGGGACGCCTTGCGTCACCTCACGGACTGCGTCGATGAGTTCGACGACGCGACCGGGGACGGTGGTGCCGATCGTGTCGCCGAGGCAGATCTGATCCGCGCCGAGGTCGACGGCCCGCGCCGCGATGTCAGCGGTGCGCTGGACCGGAGTGGGTCCGTCGAACGGGCAGTCCCACGCAGTGGCGATGATGACCTCGCAGCGTCCGCCCGCCTGATGGGCGATCGCGGCAACTTCGGTGATTGCGGCGACGGCCTCGTCAGTGGTGCGTCGGGCGTTGGCTCTGCTGTGGCCGTCGCCGGCGGACACGACGTACTCGAGGCCGCTGATCCCGGCGGCCAGGGCACGTTCAGCACCCTGTGGGTTCGCCACCAATGCGGAGTAAAGGATCGACCCGGTCGGCGACCGACGCGTCACTCGTAGATGCTCCCCGATCGCGTCGGCATCGGCCATCGCCGGGACGGCGCGAGGGGAAACGAACGCAGTTGCTTCGATCCGTCCGACTCCCGTTGCGGCCAGGGCGTCGAGGAAGCGGATCTTTGCTTCGGTCGAGATGGGCTGCTCGATCTGCAGGCCATCCCGCGGACCGACCTCGCGGATGCTTACGGAGTTCGGCAGCGACAGCGCGGGGGTGGTCATCGTCAGATCACGCCTGCGTCCGAGAGCCGAGCGATCTCGCTCGGGTCCAGACCCAACAGGTCGGTGTAAACGTGCCGGTTGTCAAAGCCGGGTTCAGGCTGCCCCGCCCATTTCACCGTGCCCGGAGTACCTGTCATCTTGGGGACGATGCCCGGTCCGAGTATGTCGGCTCGGACTCGGGAGTCGTAGTGCGGCACGAACATGTCCCGCGCCCGGAACTGAGGGTCGCGGACGACATCGGCCACGGTGTTGACCGGGCCCGAGACGACGCCGGCCTCGATGAGCAGGGCACTCAGCTCGTCGGCGTCGTGGTTCGACGCCCAGTCAGCCACGATCTTGTCGATGTCGTCCTGGTTCTGGCCACGCGCCACATGGTCGACGAACCGTTCGTCATCGATCAGTTCGGGTCGGTCCATAGCATGGCAGAGCCGGGCGAAGAGGGTGTCCTGGTTCGCGGCGATGATGACCCATCGTCCGTCGGCAGACTTGTAGAGGTTCGACGGAGCGATCTTGTCGAGGCGGGTCCCGGACGGCTGCCTGATGTGCCCGGTTCGGTGGTAGTCGGGGATGGTCGACTCCAGCATCGCCAGGCATGCCTCGGACAGTGCCACGTCGACGACCTGACCGCGCCCGGTGCGGTCGCGTGCCACGAGCGCGGCGAGGGCGCCCTGAAACGCGAACATGCCTCCGAGCGAGTCGCCGAGCGACACCGCTAGGCGCGGTGGCGGCTGATCAGGAAAGCCGTTCAGGAACCGTAAGCCGCTCGCACCTTCGGCGACCGAGGCGTAGCCGGGACGGGACGCATAGGGGCCGGTCTGCCCGTATCCGGAGACCCGAGCCAGAACGATGCGCGGGTTGCGCGCGGACAGCACGTCCCAGCCGAGGTTCCAGTGTTCGAGTGTGCCTGGACGGAACGATTCAATGATGACGTCCGCGTGGTCTACCAGGTCGAGGAACAGCTTCTGGCCTTCGGGAACGCGTAGGTCGAGGGTGATGCAGCGCTTGTTGCGCGCATGCACGGTCCAGAAAAAGTGGTGGCCGTCCTCCTCGGCCTGACCCCAGGTGCGTAGCGGGTCCGGGCGATCAGGAGCTTCGATCTTGACGACGTCAGCGCCCATGTCACCGAGCAGACGGCCGGCGAACGGACCGGCGATCAGCGTGCCGATCTCCAGCACGCGAATGCCTTCGAGCGCACCGCTCGGTGGCGCGGCGTGATCGAGCAGCGGATCGGTTGCAGGGGCGGTATCGGTCATGCGAGAGCGACGGGTGGCAGGTCGACGAGATGTCCCATGCGGTCGCGCTTGGTGCGTAGATAGGCGATGTTCTCCGGCGTGACCGACGGGCGTGACGCGATGCGATCAAGCAACGTCAGGTCATGACCGCCGAGGCCCGAGTACTTGTGCGGGTTGTTGGTGATCAGCCGGATTCGATTTACACCGAGGTCGGCCAGGATTGCAGCGCCGACCCCGTAATCGCGTCCGTCGACGGGCAGGCCGAGGTCGAGGTTCGCATCGACGATGTCGCGGCCGTGATCCTGCGATTCGTAGGCCTGGAGCTTGTGGCCGAGTCCGATACCGCGGCCCTCGTGCCCACGGAGGTAGATGACCGCGCCGGTGCCCTCCTCGGCAATCGTCCGCAGCGCGGCTTGCAGTTGCGATCCGCAGTCGCATCGTTGCGATCCGAACAGGTCACCGGTCAGGCACTCGCTGTGGACGCGGACCAGCACGCCGGCGGCCGATGCGTTGGCGGCCGAGAGATCGCCCATGGTGAGGGCGACGTGTTCGATGTCGTCGTGCGCGGAGCGGAAGCACACGGCATTGAAGCGGCCGTAGTCCGTCGGCATGCGCGCCTCGCCGGTGCGCCGCACGATCTGATCAGTACGTCGCCGGAAGAAGGCCATCATCTTGTGAGTCATGTGTTCGGCCGCGCAGATGAGGTCGCCCTCGTTCTCGCGGTCCTTGTCGTCCGCGACCACAACCATGCCGCCGTCAGCCAGGCGGGCGAGGGCAGCGCGAACAGCATCGTCCGGGTGGGTGATTCGCGGCAGGGTCATACCTGGGGCTCCATCGTGCTCAGCACCTTCGACGATTGAACGGCAGCGGCGAACTCGACGAGGGCCGCACCGTGCGTCGCGGCCAGCGCGGCCGCGCCGTCGGTGAGGGTCTTGTCGGGGGTGAACGAGCCCCCGTCGAGGTACAGCGCTGGGGACAGCACCTGCACGGCGAAGAACGTGGCGAGCACCGAACGCAGGCCATCAGGCGCGAGGTAGTGGTGTGCGCTGGCTCCGGTCATGACGATGGCTGTCGCTTTGCCGCGCAGTGGCGCGCTGGCCTCGCCATACTTGCCGCGCTGTGTCGACTCCAGCAAGGATCGGAGCAGCGCAGTGTGGCCCGCGCGGTACACCGGGGAGCCGAAGATGATCGCGTCGGCAGCATCGATGGCCGCCAACGCGTCGTCGGTGCTTGTTGTCGCGAGTTCGATCAGTTCGGTCTCGGCGCCCGCGTCCGCTGCGGCAGCGAGCATCGCCCGTACTGTCGTCGTGGTTCGGCCGCCGGCGCTCGGGCTCGCCACCACGGCGAGGACGGCGGTCATGACGGCTGTCCGGGAGTCAATGGGCGCTCGGGGTAGTTGCCCCGGTAGAACAGGAGCGGATGCAGTCGGAGGTCCGAGGCGAGATCCTGGACCTCGCCGACCACGATCGTGTGGTCGCCGCCCTCATGTTCCGCCCAGAGGGTGCAGTCGATCCATGCCACCACGCCCTCGAGGATCGGTGAGCCCTTGGGGCTTGGCGTCCAGTCGACGCCGGCGTACTTGTCGGTCCCGGATCGGGCGAACCTGGTGCTGAGCTCGGGGTGGTTCTCGGCGAGGACGTTCACGCAGAACATGCCGACTTCGCGGATGCGCGGCCATGTTGTCGAGGTTCGTGCCGGGCTGAAGCTGATCAGCGGCGGGTCCAGGGACAGCGAGGCGAACGACTGGCAGGTGAAGCCCAGCGGCTCGTCGCCGAGCGCGGTGACGACCACGACGCCGGAGCAGAACGACCCGAGGACCTCGCGCATCGCCTCGGGCGTGAAGCTGCGGACGCCGGCTGCGGAGTCGGTTCCTCTCGTCATTCATTCGACGCTACGGACCCGTGGTGGAGGCCACTATCCCCTCAACGTTGGGTGGCATCCGCTGCGAGCAAAGGCCTCCGTGTGCCGGCGGTGCCGGCGTCCGCCCTGGCGATGGACGGTGTTGACCGCACCGACACGGCCCTCGCGATGCGGAGACCGGTCGAGTACCGCATCGGCCCATTGCTCGACCGAATCGCCGACTAACGTCCGCCGGCCGTTCTTGTCGCGGAACGCGGATACCGTTGCCGCACTGCGCGGATAGACAGGCGCACTGTGCGGCTGGATAACCAACAGCCCTGCGACCTACCGTTCTTCTGTGTCGCAGGCCACAGGCAACGCCGCCGTACTGGAACCGCGAGGAGGCAATGGGGTCGTGCCCGACGAACCAGCTGACAGCGCAGGCTCGGAGACCGAGGCGCGCCGGCCCTTGTCCCGATTCCCCATCGTCGGAACGCAGAGCCTGGAAGAAGCACGAGACGCCGTCGAACGGATCTACCTTCCGCACGACCTGACCGGCGACTCGGATCGCCTGGACATGACCCTCAACGCCGTCACCGACCACCGCTTCACGCTGGGATTCTTGACTTATCAGGCCAATACGAAGCTCGTGATGCCCGCGACGGAGGAGACGTACCACGTCAACCTCACCGTTGCCGGGTCGACCGACGCCGACCGTTCGGACGGCGAACGCGAACAAACCTCGTCGCACGCGCGCGGCATCGTGCTGAACCCCCACCAGCGCAACACGGTGCGGTGGACGCCCGACGCCGAACAGCTCATCCTCAAGATCCCGCGCGTCAGCCTGGAGAACCATCTCGCCGACCTCATCGGTCAGCCTGTCGCCGAAGTCATCGACTTCGACTTCGGCCTCGATCTCACGAGTTCTGTGGGCACGAGCCTCGTCAACTCGGTGAAGTTCCTCGCCTCCGAACTCGACCGTCCCGGCGGGCTGGCCGAGCAGCCGCTTGCTCGCGAACAACTCGAGGCGTTCGTGATGACGCAGGTGCTGCACGCCGGGAGGCACCAGTTCAGCGACGTCCTGGCTCAGCCGGCCGAGGTTGTCCGGTTCGGTCGCCTGGCGCCGGTTGTCGAATACATGGAAGCCAACGCCGACGAGGCGCTCACGCCGCAGGAGCTGGCCAAGGTCGGCTGCATGAGCGTGCGGACGCTGCATGCGTCGTTCCAGCACACGTTCAACGAGTCACCGATGGCCTACCTTCGTCGCCTGCGTCTGGACCACGTCCGAGCTGAGCTGCTGCGCAGCAACGCAACTGACGTACAGGTCACGGATGTCGCGACCCGCTGGGGCTTCTTCCATCAGAGCCGCTTCGCTCAGCAGTACCGCGAACGCTTCGGCGAGCTACCCAGCGTCACGCTGCGCCGCTGACCTACCCGGGTGCGCTGTCGTGAGTCTCGCGAGCGCCCGGCGGATAGTCCGGACCGACGGCGCGGCCTAGCGTCAGACGTACCAAGTTCCGAAGCCAAGACACCTCACCGACAGAGGAGCAGCCGATGACGTCGACGTCAGAATCCGGCCTGGAAGAGTTCAAGCTGTTCATCGGCGGCAAGTCCGTCGACGCCCGATCCGGGAAGACCTTCGACTCCACCAACCCGTACGCGGGAAAGCCGTGGGCCGTTCTCGCCGACGGCAGCCCTGAGGACGTCGACGAGGCGGTCGCATCAGCACGCACCGCGTTCGAGGGCGAGTGGGGCCAGCTGACCGGCTTCCAGCGCGCGGCGATCCTGCGACAGTGCGGCGACGCGATCCTGGCCAACGCCGAGCGGCTGGCCCGGCTCGAGGTCAACGATTCCGGCAAGCTGATGCGCGAGATGCTCGGCCAGCTCAAGGGCCTGCCCCAGTACTACTACTACTTCGCCGGTTTGGCCGACAAGATCGAAGGCCGCTCCGTCCCCCCGATGAACCCGAACTACTTCTGCTACACGCGCCGCGAACCGATCGGCGTCGTCGGCGCCATCACGCCGTGGAACTCACCCCTGCTGCTTCTGACCTTCAAGCTCGCCCCGCTGCTCGCTGCCGGCAACACCTGCGTGGTCAAGCCGTCCGAGCACGCCCCGGCGTCCACCGTGGCATTCGCCGAGGTGCTGTTCGAAGCCGGCCTGCCGGCCGGTGTCCTCAACGTCGTCACCGGCTGGGACCGCTCGACGGGACAGGCGTTGGCTTCGCACACCGGCGTCGACAAGATCGCCTTCACCGGCTCCTCGGCGACGGGAGCGAAGGTCGCCCAGGCAGCAAGCGCGAACCTCAACCGCGTCACGCTGGAACTCGGCGGCAAGAGCCCTCAGATCGTGTTCCCCGATGCGGATCTCGACGCCGCCGCCAACGGCCTGATCGCAGGCGTGTTCGCCGCGACCGGTCAGACGTGCATGGCCGGCAGCCGGCTGATCGTCCACCAAGACGTCCACGACGCGCTCATCGACAAGGTGGTTGCCCGCGCCAACTCGATCAAGCTTGGCGATCCGCTCGACGCCGACACCGAGATGGGGCCGGTCGCGAACCAGCCGCAGTACGAGAAGGTGTTGTCCTACCTACAGGGCGCCGCCGCCGAAGGCGCCACCTTCGCCTGTGGTGGCGAACCGGACGCCGCGCAGGGTGGCCTGTTCGTCAAGCCCACGGTGGTCACCAATGTGACACCGCAGAACACCATCGTGCGCGAAGAGGTGTTCGGACCCGTCCTCGCGGCCTACACCTTCAGCGACGAAGACGAGGCGCTGAAGCTAGCCAACGACACTCCCTACGGCTTGGCGGGCGCCGTGTGGACCAAGGACGTGCACCGCGCGCACCGGGTCGCGGCCAAACTGCGAGCCGGCACCATCTGGATCAACGCCTACCGAGTTCTGGCCCCGAACATGCCTTTCGGTGGCTTCGGCGCCAGCGGAATCGGGCGCGAGAACGGCATCGACGCGGTGTACGAGTACACCGAGAACAAATCGGTGTTCGTCGAGCTCACCGGCGGCACCAGAGACCCATTCCAACTCGGCTGACCCGTCGAACGGTGTTCTGCTGGCCGGCATACCTCGCGGTATGCGGGCCAGTGGCGTATCAGACGACCTAAACCGCAGATCTCTGCGCGTGGCGGACGGATGACTGCACTGTGCGGCTGTCACCTACGCCACACCCTGCCTAGCGTCGGATTCACCAACGTGCCCGCCGGCCGACAAAGGAGACAGCCATGACCCAGAGTGCCAACGAGCGCCTCGGACTTGCCCCGACAGATCCTCGACCGCCCGCAGAGACCCAGCCGGTCGAGGACGGTCGACGCACCAACCCGATCTTCAACGATCAGAAGATGAAGCTCGGACTGTTCGGGCAGAACTGTTCCTACGGGCTGATCATGTCCCACGCGGAGTCGTCTTTCGAGATCTCCTGGGAACACAACCTGTCCATCGCCCGGCAGGCCGACGAACTCGGTTTCGAGGCCCTCGTCCCCGTCGCCCGTTGGAAAGGCTTTGGCGGCTCGACGAACTTCAACGGCAACTGCTTCGAGACCTACACCTGGGCGGCAGCCACCGCGCAGGCCACCGAGAACATCGGCATCTTCGCCACGTCGCACCTGCCGACCGTTCATCCGATCGTCGCCGCCAAGCAGGCCGTGACCATCGACCGCATCTCGCACGGCCGCTTCGGCGTCAACCTCGTCATGGGCTGGGTGCCGCCGGAAATGGAGATGTTCGGCGGCGAGCAGCGCGAGCACGACCAGCGTTACGAGTTTGGTCAGGCGTGGATCGACCTGGCCACCCAGCTGTGGACCGAGACCGGTTCGTTCGACGTCGACAACGAGTTCTTCAGCGGCCGCGACCTCGAGGCCTACCCCAAGCCCTGGCAGGCACCCCGGCCCGCACTGCTCAACGCCGGGAACTCACCGCGCGGCGTGGAGTTCTCCGCCCGCAACGTCGACGTCAACTTCGCGTCCCTGGACACGCTGGAAAACATCGATGCCTACACCAAGAAGGTCCGCGGCCTGGCCAAGGACAAGTACCACCGCGAGATCGACGTGATGACCTACGGCCTGGTCGTATGCCGACCGACCGAGGCCGAGGCCAAGCGCGACTTCCAGAACGTCGTAGACAAGGGCGACTGGGGCGCGGCCGGCAACGTCATCAACATCGCGCTGTCCGGCGCGAGCCAGTCCTTCGACCACGCCCGCGAGATGTCCGAGCGGTTTATCGCCGGCTGGGGCGGCTACCCGCTGGTCGGCACCCCGGAGCAGGTCGTCCAGGGGCTGAAGGAACTCAGCGACGCAGGCATGGGCGGCATGATCATGGGCATGATCGACTTCAACGAGGAGATGAAGTTCTTCGGAGACGAGGTCATGCCGCTGATGATCGAAGCAGGCCTTCGCCACGCCTGAGGTACGAACCGGCAGGTGATACCGATCTGCCCGACGTGGAAACGACACAACCACTCGGGTAGTTCGGCTTCCTCATCGGACGGGTGGAGTCACGCGGAGTGACTTCACCCGTCCGATGCCTTTTATGACGGGCCGGGCTGAGTCGACCTGCTCGCCGTGCGGGCAGGCAAGGACCGTCAGGGCCTGGGAGCGGGCGTGGGTGTCCACGCCGACGACGAACGGGTGAGCATGCGCGACGACAGCTCTGTGAGGGGCCACGACCATGTGGTCGGGCAGTCATCCTGATCAAGTCACCGGAGCGGGCCGGGAAGGCGCCGGCCACCCACCCAGCGCGGACAGGTCCGCATCAGCGCACTCGCAAAGAGGCCACAGTCGGTATGAGTCACGCACGGGATGAGGCGACCGACGCCAACCCTGCCGGCCGATCCCAGATCAGCTGCCCGCCCGGCTGCAGAACCGACGCGAGTGTCGCTCGGCATTCACCCAAGGTTCGCCTGGCATCCCTCGTGAGGCCAAAGAAGCTCCATAGGGTTTCTTGTGCCGCAAACAACATCGAGGGGGATCGAGATGGACAGCACGCCCGCGATCCGTGCGCGCGGGATCACCAAGTCCTTCGGCGAGGTCGTCGCCCTTGACGGCGTCGACCTCGACATCACCGAAGGGCAGGTGCACGGTCTGGTCGGGCCGAACGGCGCCGGGAAGACGACGTTGCTCGGCCTGTTCCTCGGCCTGGCGGTTCCCGACGGCGGCGTCCTGGAGATCCTGGGCAGCCCGGTCCGCAGGACGCTCGCCCTCCCGGACGGCGTGGCCGGGTTCGTGGACGGGCCGGGTCTGTACCCCTCGCTCACCGCCCGCCGGAACCTCGCCGCCCAGGCCTCGTTGCGGGGGGACGACCCCGGCGGCATCGATGACGCCCTGGCGCAGGTCGGCCTGACCGATGTCGCGGACGACCGCGTCCGCGGCTTCTCACTCGGGATGCGGCAGCGTCTCGGACTCGCCGCCGCTCTGCTGACGAAGCCACGGCTGCTGGTGCTCGACGAGCCGGCGAACGGTCTGGACCCCGCCGGCGCGCGCCACGTGCACCGCGTGCTGATCGATCTGGCGGCGCACGGCACGTCGGTCATCCTGTCCAGTCACCGGATGGACGACCTGGCCGCGCTGTGCAGCGAGGTCACCCTGCTCGCTCACGGCCGGGTCGTCTTCTCCGGCCCCGTCAGCAAGCTCGCCGCCGAGACCGGCGAGCTCGACTACCGGGTGCGCACCTCCGACCCGGACGCCGCCCGGCGCATCGCGGCAGGGACGCCGGACGTGCGCCTGCTGCCCGACGACGACCTGCGCCGGCGCCAGGACGCCGGGGCGCTGCTCGTGCGCGGCGGCGTACCGGCATTGGACGACCTCGTCGCGCAGCTGGTCGGGTCCGGGGTGGCGGTGCGCGAGCTGGCGCCGGTCGTCGCGCCGCTCGAGGCGGCATTCCTCGCTCTGACCGAGACCCCGCCGGACGACGACAGGGACAACCGCTGATGACCGCAACCGTCGCACTGCCGCGAGCGGGCGCACGGCCGGCGCCGGTCCGCAACGGCTACCGCTTCGAACTGGTGAAGCTGCTGGCACAGTGGCGCATCCGCCTCCTGCTCGCCGGGTGCTGGGTCGGCCCGGCACTGTTCGTCGCCACCGTCAGCCGGCAGAGCTCGCTACCCGCCGACACGGTCTTCGGCCGCTGGATGGGCCAGAGCGGCTGGGCGGGCTCGCTCGTGGTGCTGTCGTTCTGCTGCAGCTGGGTGCTGCCGCTGCTGACATCGCTGGTCGCCGGCGACGTGTTCGCCGCCGAGGACCGGCTCGGCACGTGGCGGCACCTGCTCGTCGCCGTGCGCTCGCCGCGGCGGATCTTCGCGGCGAAGGCGCTCGCCAGCGGAAGCGTCATCCTGCTGCTCGCTGCGGGGTTGACCGGCTCCAGCATCGTCGGCGGGTTGGTGGCCGTCGGCAACCAACCACTCGTCGGCCTCGACGGCCATCTTCTTACGGCAGGGCACGCGGGCGCCGCGGTGTTGCTGGCCTGGGCGTCGGCACTCGCGCCGACGCTCGCGTTCTCGGCGGTCGGACTGCTCGGCTCGGTCGCGCTCGGCCGCTCCCCGATGGGCCTGCTGATGCCCGTGCTGTTGGCGATCTTGCTGCAGCTGGCGCAGTTGCTGCCGCTGCCCGTCGTGGTGCGCGTCGCGCTGCCCAGCTACGCCTTCCTGGCCTGGCGCGGGCTGTTCACCGACCCGGCGCAGAGCGGCCCGATCCTGATGGGCATCGGGATCAGCCTCGTGTGGGCGGCGGCCGCGACAGTGCTCGCCTACCTGCTGTTCATGCGCCGCGACTTCACCGACCTGGCCTACGACGGATCCGGCCGACGCGTGGCGCTCGACGCCGTACTGCCGCTGGGTGCGCTGCTCGCGGTCACGATCGGGGTGGCGGCCGTCGCGGTCCCGGCCTCCGGTTCCGGTATCGACCGGCCGAAGCTGCAGCACTCGCTGGCCACTGCCTACGCCCACCTGTACCGCCTGCAGTCCCGGGAACTGCACCGTCCGGACGTGACGGAGCAGCAGTTGCGGACCGGCGCGTCGTGCGACAAGGGCGGTTCCCGGGTCGAGGACTCCGGACCCGGCAACGACTGGCGGTGTGTCGTGTCCTGGCACATCCCCGGCGCCACGGCCACCGGCTCGGCCAGCTATCAGCTCGACGTCACCGCAGATGGGCGGTACGTCGCCGACGGTGATGGACCACAGGAAGTCAACGGCTTCTTCCAGGTCCACACCTCGACGGGGGATGCACCCAATCCCCTGTGGCAGTTCGACGGCTCCGTCGACCTGCTCACCCCCACCGCGAAGGGATAAGTAATGCAAGTAACGCGACAACGCCGATCCGTCTCAGGGGCCCGCTCCGGGCTCCCGGGGCTGACCGGCCGCCGCCTGCGCATCGTCGTCGCCGGCACCTCAGCCGTCCTCGTCGCCGGCGCTGGGGTGGCGTACGCATCCACGCAGATGTTCGGCCAGAACCAGGTCGGCACGCAGTACGCGAACGGCATCCAGGTCTCCGACAACCAGATCATCCAGCCGCTCGGTGACCGCCTGCTCACCAAGTTCGGCAAGTTCATGGGCTCGTCGGTCAGCGCGGACGGGCGATACCTCGCCGCGACGAGCGCCGACAAGTCCGTCGTCCTGCAGGTCTTCGACCTGTCGTCCTACAAGCTGATCTGGACGGTCGGATCGGCCACCGGGGTGAGCCAGAAGCTCTCCGACGGCACGGTAGGCCAGGAGGGTCCGACGTACTCGCCGGACGGCAAGTTCCTCTGGATGTCGCAGGCGAACGGGCTGACCCGCTTCCCGGTCAACAGCGACGGCACCCTGGGCACGCCGACGTCCGTCCCGCTGCCCAAGGTCAACGGCGCGTCCGCGCTGCCGGGCAAATCCGTCTACTCCGCCGACGGTTCGACGCTCTACGTCGCGGTCAACGGGCAGAACACCGTCAAGGCACTGGACCCGTCGACCGGCGCCGTCGAGCAGACCTGGAACGTCGGCATCGCCCCGCGCGAGCTCGACCTCGTGGGCGACAAGCTCTACGTCAGCAACGAGGGTGGCCGGCAGGCGAAGCCGGGTGACACCACGATCAACTCCTACGGCACGCAGGTGCCCGCCAACCCGTACCTGGGCACCTCGACCACCGGCACCGTCAGCGTCATCGACACCTCGGCCCCGTCCACCCCGGTCAACTCGATCGACGTCGGTCTGCACCCGACCGCGCTGTACAACAGCGGGAACGCGTTGTTCGTCGCCAACACCAACAGCGACACCGTCTCGGTGATCAACACGAAGAACGACAAGGTCGTGCAGACGATCGCCACCCAGCCGTGGCCATCGTCCAAGGTCGGTTACCAGCCCACCGGAATCGCCCTCACCAAGGACGGTCACCTGCTGGTGACGCTCGGGCGGGCCAACGCCGTGGCGGTGTACCGCTACGAGGGCACGCCACAGGAGCCGGTGAGCTACCTGGGCCTGCTGCCGACCGATTACTACCCGGCCGCAGTGGCCGCGGTCGGCGATCAGATCGTCGTCACGAACACCCGCGGCATCGACGCACGCGGCCCCGAACTCACGTACAACAAGGGCCCGGGCACCGCGCCGGCCGTCGGTCACGGCACGCACAGCACCACCGCCACGCTGACGCGCTTCATGCTGCCGAGCGACCGGCAGATCGCGCGCTACACCTCGACCGTGTTCGCCCAGAACGGCTGGGGCAGGAAGGACGTCAAGGAGGCCAAGCACGGCAGGACGAAGGCCGTTGCGGTGCCGACCCGGCTCGGCGCCCCGTCGACCATCAAGCACGTCTTCCTGCTGGTGAAGGAGAACCGCACCTACGACCAGGTCTACGGCGACGACAGCCGCGGCAACGGCGACCGTTCGCTCACGCAGTTCGGCGAGAAGGTCACGCCCAACCAGCACGCGCTGGCCAAGCAGTTCGGCCTGTACGACAACACCTACGACGTGGGCACCAACTCCGCCGAGGGGCACAACTGGATGATGCAGGGTGACAACCCCGAGTACACCGAGTCCTCCGCGGGTGAGTACACCCGCAGCTACGACACCGAGGACGACGTGCTGGGCCACCAGCGCTCGGGCTTCCTGTGGACCGCTGCCGAGTCCGCCGGCAAGACCGCGCGCAACTTCGGGGAGTTCACCCAGTTCGAGACCAAGCCGGCCGGCGCGACGTGGCAGAAGTACTACTGCACGACCACGGGCGTCGAGAACGGCGGAAACCCGAGCGCGCTCACGGACCCGTCCGTCCGGCAGGACACCGAGTCCCCGATCCCGTCCCTGAACGCGATCACCGACCACGACTACCCGAAGTTCGACACCAACATCCCCGACATCTACCGCTACCAGATCTGGAAGCAGAACTTCGAGAAGAACGGCCCCGCGAACCTCAACATGTTCTGGCTCTCCAGCGACCACACCGGTGGTACGCCCGACCCCGAGGCCCAGGTCGCCGACAACGACCTCGCCGTGGGCAAGATCGTCCAGGAGATCGCGCACAGCAAGTACTGGAAGGACTCCGCGATCTTCGTGGCCGAGGACGACAGCCAGGACGGTGCCGACCACGTCGACGGCCACCGGGCGCCCATCCAGATCATCAGCCCCTGGGCGCAGCACGGCGCGGTCGACAGCACCTACTACTCGCAGCTCAACATGGTCCGCACCATCGAGCAGATCCTCGGTGCCCAGCCGCTGAACCAGAAGCTCGCCGCGGCGACCCCCATGTACGGCGCATTCACCAAGAAGCCCGACTACACCCCCTTCCTCGCGGTGCCGAACCAGGTCCCGCTCACCGAGGGCGTCACCCCCGCACCCGACTGCGGCCCGGACACCCTGGGTCTCACCGGCACCGCCGCCAAGAACCTCAACGCGCAGGTGGCGAAGCGGGTCGCCGTTCCGGCCGCCAAGAAGGAGGTCGCCGCACAATGGACGGCATGGGCACAGAAGCAGCGCTTCACCGGTGATTCCGCCGTGCCGGACTACGCGAACCCGGAGCAGATGAACCGCTACACCTGGTACCGCACACACGGATGGAAGCACCCCTACCCGGGCGACCCGAAGATCTACGCCCCGTCCCAGGTTCCCGGTGGCTACCTCCCGAGCTCGGACTCGAACTGAGGGTCTGCCACACAGATAGTTGACAACCGCACGACACGACGGCCCGCCGAACCTCCGGCGGGCCGTCGCCGACTGCAGGCACCCGGTGCGCCGGCTCCCACACACCCTCACCGCTGGCCGGGCAAGGCGGGACGCGACCATCCGACGCCACCGTTCGCACTGCTGTGCGCGGCTCTCCCGCGCCGGACTACTACGAGCCCTCGCTACACCTGAGCAGCTTCAGGTCTTAGGTCGACATGGCCACGTCGTCGACGGACATAGTTGGCTGGCCGTCCGCGGCGCTTCGCACGCGGACGATCCCCCAGCCGACGAGCGCTGCAGCCGCAGCCGTGAGTGCGAGGCCGGCAATCGTGACCGCCTCCCGGAACTGCGCGGTTTGGTGCATGCTCCAGTTCGATGTGGCAATTCGGCCGGTGAATAGCGTCGCGAGGATGGTGCCGGAGGCGGCGATGCCGACGCCGGTAGCGACTTCGGATGCGGTGTCGACGAGCGCCGCGCCGATCGAGGTCCGGTTCTCGGGCAGACCACGGAGCACGTTGGTCCCCGCGACGACGCCGTTCACGCGAATCCCAGCAGCCACGAGCACGAGGGCAATCGCGATCCACAGGTATCCGAAGCTACCCAACACGGCGTAGACGGCAAGCCCGAACACGACCGCTGCGGCACTGAGCCATGCGGCCCGGTCGAAACCAACCCGTTCCACGAACTTACTGACGAAAGGGCCGGCTGCGACGAGGACGATGACCTGCGGCAGCATCCCGATGGCGGCGTGTGCGGGCGTCCACCCCCAGTCGAGCTGCAGCTGCAGCGTCACCAGGTAACCGAGACCGGCGGTCGCCAGCCCGGCGGCGGCCTTATAAGCCAGCCCGCTCGAGACCAGTGGGCGAGCAACGAGCTTCAGGTCGAGAAGCGGGTAACGCGCTGAACGCTCGCGGCGGATGAAGAGAATCGCGCCCATGACGGTCGCAGCGGTGGCCGTCCACGGCGCCCACCCACCCGCGCCTTCGTTGACGAACAGGGTGGGGGCCGACGAGGACGAGCACGATCGTCGCGGTGCCCAGCACCGCTCCGAGGACGTCCACCGGCTCGCGGTGGAGTTCAGCCGCCTCGTCCGAAGCGATGCCTGCTCGGATGCCGATGATCGCGAGCACGGCAATCGGCACGTTCACCAGCAGCAGGACCTGCCACGGTGCGATCGCGAGCACGAAGCCACCCACTGTCGGGCCGATCGCGAGCCCGACCAGACCCACGGTCGAGATGAGCGTTATCGCACGCACGCGGAGGCCGTCCTCGGCGAACAGCCGGAAAGCCAGCGCCATCGATCCTGGGGTAGTCATCGCGGCCGCAATGCCCATCACCACCCGGACGGCGATCAGCTGCTCGGCAGTCGTGACGAACGCGGTCGCCAGGCTCGCTACCCCGAGCAGGACGAGCCCGATGAGCATGATCCGTCGCCGACCCAGCCGGTCGGCAATCGCGCCGAACGCCAGCATCAACCCGCCGAACACGACCGCGTATGCGCCGGTCACCCACTGCAACGCGGTCGTCGAAGCGTGGAGTTCACGTCCGATCGTGGGCAACGCGATGTTCAGGATCGAGTTGTCCAGCATCTCGAAGAGAAACACTGCGGACAGTCCCGCCAAGGCGACCCATACTTCCCGCAACGATTGAGGAGAACGCGGAGAGTTGACGGTGGTGTTTTCGGAGAACATGCGAGTATGTTAGTACACTAAGCTTAATCACACAAGAGAGTGGGGAACGGATGTCCAGGACCGGAGCGCGAGGCGGGCCGCAGACACGGGCGATGATCGCGGAGGTCGCGGCTCGGTTGTTCCTCGAGCGCGGGTTCGACACGGTCACGGTCGCCGACGTCGCGCAGGAGGCGGGGGTCTCGAGCGTGACGGTCTTCAAGCACTTCCCGCGCAAGGAGGACCTCTTCCTGGATCGCTCGGTCGACGCCGTCGAGCTCCTGCGCTCGGCGGTGCGCGACCGCGCCCCGGGCGTCGACGTGCTGGCGTCCCTGCGGGATATGACCCTCCGTCTCGTCGGCGCCCGTCACCCGCTCTCCGGCGTCAACGACCGATCCATCCCCTTCTTCCGGACCGTCGCGGCCTCGCCCGCGCTGGTCGCGCGTGCGAGAGAGATCGCCGCCGATCTTCAGCGGACCCTCGCCGAGGAGCTCGAACGCGACCCGACCTTCGAGGGCGATGCGACGTTGCTCGCCGCCTTCTTCATCGCCGGTTACGGCACCGTGATGGTGGAGACCGCGCGTCGCCTCATCGCCGAGGAGGCTCCGAGCGCCGTGATGGACGACCACCGCGCGCGCTTCGAGCGGCTGTTCGACGCCCTCCGCAGCGGGGTCGTCCCCCGACCGTGAGAGTCAAGAGGCATCGGCCGGGCAGTTCGGTGCTGAGGGAGAGCTCCCGCCATCGGTCGAGCTCGTCGTGCAACGATGCCGAGCTTGCTGCCGACCAACGCGCAGTCAGACCCGCAGCTGTTGGCCCAAGCCGCAGGCGCGGAGCTGCAGGTCGTGCAGGGCGGCACGCGCGATCCGGGCGAACGGCGGGTCGTTGTCCGACGGGTCCAGCGGGCGAAGGCGAAGAGGACGTTCGCGGTCTTCGCCTGCGCGTAGGACAGGCCGGGGTCGTAGGTCTTGGTGAAGTTGGGGTCGTCCCACCGGATGCCGGCGAAGCGGTGCGCTCCCGAGGAGACGTTGACCACCCGTGCGCCGTGGGCGGCGCGGAGCGCGTCGTGCAGGGCGAGCGTCAGCTGGAAGTGCCCGAGGTGGCTGGTGGCGAACTGCACCTCGAAGCCGCGGCTGTCGCGGACGACGCTGTCGGGTGTGGGGACGGCGGCGTTGTTGACGAGGATGTGGAGCGGGCGGCTGGTGGTGTTCCAGGCGTCAGCGAACGCGTTGATCGTGTCCGGGTCGAGCAGGTCCATGCGGTGCACCTCGACCCGGTTGATCCCGGAGAGGTTCTGCGCGGCGCGGTCGGGGTTGCGGGCGGGCACCGTGACGGAGGCGCCGGCCCGCGCCAGGGGGCGGGTTGCGGCGAGGCCGATGCCGGAGTGCCCGCCGGTGACGATCGCGTTGACGCCGGCGAGGTCCACGCCAGCGAGGACGTCGTCGGCAGTCGACGCGGCGGTGAATCCGGAGCCGAGCGGGCGTTGCTGGTCTCTCATAGCGGGTGTCCTTCCGGCGGGGGTGAGGTCGTGGCCGTCTGTCCGGGAGCGCCCGGGCCCGCGGTGTGCGGGGCCCGGTCCCGGGCGGTGCGGGGGGGCTACTTCGAGTCGATGCGGCCCGCCGGCTCCGTCGACGCGCCGGCGGTCACCTCGTCCCAGGCGGCGCCGTCGATGTTGAGCGCCTTCTTCAGGAACGCCGTCGAGGTGCGGCGGACCAGGTCCACGCGCTCCGGGCTCTCGTCGGTGGTGTCGGTGGCCTGGTAGGCGTGCACGCCGCCGAGGGAGTGTCCCCCGCCGAACAGGGTCACGAGGCTCTGAGCGCCGGGGCTGAGCGTGTACACGTCGGTGAACCAGTCCGGGCCGCGCGTGGACAGCGGCGACTGGTCGTGGTCGCCGGCGACGACGAGGGTCGGGGTGTTCATCCGGGCGAAGTCCGGGCTCATGAAGGAGAAGCGCTCCTGCGCGAACGGGGTGAGGTTCTGCCCGCCGACACCGGTCGTCGCCAGCAGCACGCCGGCCTTGACCCGCGCGTCGGTCGCGTCCGTGCCGGGCTGGCCGTCCGCGCCGACGACGCGGGCGCCGAGGAGCATGCCGACCGACTGGCCGCCCCAGGAGTGGCCGGCGACGGCGAGGCGGTTCCGGTCGACCCGGTCGGCGAGGCCCGGAACCGCGGCGACGACCGTGCCGAGGTCGTCGATGACCCGCTCGATGTCCTCGACGCGGGTGCGTCAGATGTTCGGGTAGCGCGGGTCCGCGGGGGTCAAGCCCAGGGTGAGCGAGTCGAGGAACGTCGGCTGGACGACGACGAACCCGTTGGCGGCCCAGAAGTCCACGAGCGGGTCGTAGGAGTCCATCGCGAGACCGAACCCGTGCGCGAACACGATCACCGGCAGGTCGGTGCCGTCCGCCGGGGCGGTCACCCGCACCTGCAGATCGTCGCCACGGCCGGGCGCGGAGAGGACGACGGGCTTGACGGACAGGATCTGGTTGGCGGGCGTCGTGCTGGCGCGGGGAGTGACCGCGTCGAAAGCAGGCATTGGATGTCCTTCCGGGGCAGGTGAGCCGGTGGGGCGGCGGCGCGTGCTTGAGAAACGGAGCAACGCTCCGTTCTACTATATGGAGCAACGCTCCGTATTGTAAGCGACCTCGAGCCGTGCTCCGCCTGTCCTGCTCTGTGCGAGGATCGACCCCATGCCCGCGGCCCGACCGACGCCGGAGATCCCGAGGCGGCGCCCCGACGTCGAGCGCAACGAGCGCGCCCTGCTCGACGCGGCAGCGAAGGTGTTCGCCGCCTCCGGTGTCGACGCGACCGTGCGGGAGGTGTCCGCGGCCGCGGGCGTCGGGATGGGGACGCTCTACCGGCACTTCCCCACCCGGGCGGACCTCGTCGTGGCGGTGTACCGGCACCAGGTCGACGCGTGCGCGGAGGCGGGCCCCGCCCTGATGGCGTCGGCGTCGTCACCGTTCGCGGCCGTGCTGGAGTGGCTACACCTCTTCGTGGACTTCCTCGGCACCAAGCACGGGCTGGCAAGGGTGTGGCAGGGCGACTCAGCCGGGTTCACCGTCCTGCACGAGATGTTCCTGGAGCGGCTCGTCCCGGTCCTGGCCGACCTGCTCGCGGCGGCGCGCGCGTCCGGAGAGGTGGTCGCGGACATCGGCGCGTACGAGCTCGTACGCGCGGTCGGGGACCTGGTCGCGTGGACCCCGCAGGACCCGGACTACGACGTCCGACGGATCGTCACCCTCCTCGTCACCGGTCTCCGCCAGGAGCAACCCGCATCGGAGGCAACCCAGACGCCCCGACCGTGCTGATCGGTGCCCCCACAATGTTCTCCGCCTGGCGGTCAGACCCGGGAGCCCCGCTTCGGCGATCGCCAGGCCCTCGCCGACGCCCCTCGGCGGGAAGTCGGCCTCCCGGGCGTAAGGACCTGCAGAGGCAGGTCTTGCCGCCTGGCCGAGCGCGCCCCCGCGGCAACGTCGCTGTCGACACCAAGCCGATGGCCCGGCGATCCGTGCCGCCGCGCAGCGCGCCTGGCTCTGCGCCAACGCCTCGGACGACTGTTCCTTCGATACGACGACCCGGGTCGCAGCCGCGTTCGCTGGGCCCTACCAGTGAACCGGCCGCGCCAGACACGACTCCCATGGCCAGCAGAAGCCAGATCATTAGTACGTGGGCCAGCGCGGTGATCGCAAGCACAGCGAAAGCGACAGCGGCGACCAAGTTGGTGTCAGGCACGATCGTTACTGACACCATGCGCGGCGGTGCAGGCGGCGAGGTCGGCAAGTAACCGAAATGGGTCCGTCAGATCCCACCTCGCCACGGCCGGTTCAAGGCAGCCACGACCAACCCATAACCTTCGACCGTGATGCCGCCGATCCGCGCCGTAATTTTCGCCTCGACGGCACACTCCTGGACCACGTCAGCTCCGTGACCACCGCACTTCGCGATTGGCTGCCCACGCTGAACGCAACACCCACCGACGTTCTTCTCCCAGCCTGGTTCACCGCTGAGGAACGCCACTTCCCCGCCTGGCGGGCGCGCCAGATCAGCTTCGCCGAACAACGCCGACCAGTGGCCTGTCCTCCTATGTCACCGGCCGAAGCGACCGGCACGCCTACCCGGTCAAGCCTGGCGACAACAGGCTCGAGGTGAGCTACCTGGCTACCGGCCGGGCCCTGCTGCGCGCGGTCAACGTCGATGGCCGTCCTGGCACCGCAGGCATCGGCACCGAGCATGGACATCCGGTTTACACGGTCGATCTGGAGCTGCCCCGCCGCACGGCACGCACCATCCTGCTGACCCTCACCGAGCCCGCGGGTACCGGCACACCCGTGGTACTTCGCCAGCCGTTGGTCCGGCCGCTCGACGTCCGCATCGCTGACGCCAGCTGCCACTGAGCTGGATCACGGTCGGCTCGGCGGTGCGGGGTCCGGCCACCACTGCTGATCGGTGTCGTCCCGCATTCGGATCGAGCACTCGGGTGAAGGCGGTGCCTTGCGTGACTTACCGCGGTCGGTTCGTCGGTGCTGGGCCGCAAGAGCAGTTGGGAGCGCCGGCCGTCATCGCTGGCCGGAGCACGTAAGGATGCTCCGCGGAATCGAGACGGTATCCGGTTAGCAGTTCGTAAGCCCGCGTCCGCGGCTGGCTGGTCGCCGTGGGTGTTCAGCGCAGTTCCGAGCGCTGCGGAACGGGGCGAGCATCCTGTTCGAGGCGATGTCCGCAGCAGGCGCTTCACTCAGCCGCGGTACGGTGCCGCCCCGATCGGCGTGACGCCGGCCGATCCGAACACCACCGAACCGGGGCGTCCGTACACGTACCAGCTGTGGTTGCTCGGCCGGTAAACGGTGAAGTCAACCTTGCCGTCGCCGGTGTAGTCTCCGGTCACCGGCATGTCGCCCTTCAATCCCCATTGCACGCCGTTGTGCCCGCGGACGTACCAGACGCTGGTCGACGGGCGGAACACCGCGAGTTCGGTGGTTCCGTCGCCGTTGTAGTCACCGGGTACGGGGATGTCGCCGGTCAGGCCGTATTGGACCGGTGAGCGGCCTTGCACGTACCAGACGCCGGTCGACGGGCGGAACACCGCGAGTTCGGTGGTTCCGTCGCCGTTGTAGTCACCGGGTACGGGGATGTCGCCGGTCAGGCCGTATTGGACCGGTGAGCGGCCTTGCACGTACCAGTAGCGGGTGGCCGGGCGGTACACCGCGAGCACCGTCGCGCGCCCGCGGCCGTTCCAGTGCCCGGGCACCGGGATATCGCCATTGAGCCCGTACTGCACCGAGGACTGGATGGTCCCGGTCGGACTGGCGACATACCAGGTGCCGGTCGACGGCCGGTACACCGCGGCGTGTGCGAAGCCGTCGCCGCTGTCGGTGATGACCGGCAGGTCGCCCGGCAGGCCGAAGTTGAACGTGGTCGGGTAGCCGTCGTTGATCGCCCACCGGCCGGCGGCGAAGGTGGCGCGGCTGCTGGTTTGGGAGTAGGTGAAGTCGTGCGCGGTTCGCAGTTGCTGCGCGGTGGCGAGCTGCACGCCGGTGTAGTACTTCTGCAGGATCACGTTCCACTTGTTGCCGGTGTTGCTCTCGTTGCAGGTCTGGCTGCCGTATTGGCTCAGCGTGGTGCCGTCGGCGTAGGCGCCGCAGCCCTCAGAAGGCGAGATTAGGTAACGGCGGTACGAGGTCTGCAGTACCGCCCCGTAGGCGTCGCGGGCGACGTAGGGCCAGATGGCGTCTACGGCCGCGCTAGTGCGCGGGGCCGCGCTGGCCGCCTTGTAGACTTGGAAGTCGGCGTCGTCGGTGACGTCGAAACACTGCGTGGCATCGTCGTTGAGGTAGCCGCCGAAGTGACTCACCCAGTACCAGGCGTATGACTTCACCACAACAGCGCCGGCTTTGAGCGCGTCGCCGTCCCAGCTCTGCACCCACTCGTTGGGCAGCACGTTCTTAACGTAGGTCTTGAAGTCCACGGTGTGAATCGGGGTCTGGGTATCGCTCGGGACGTACACCCGGATGGTCGCCGGGGGTGTCGTCTGGGAGGTGTTGTGGGTGCACGAGCCGGGCAGCGCCGGGCGGCAGGTGACACCGGCGCGCTCGCAGTCACCGACGAAGCCAGCTACGCCATTGGGCGTACCGACTCCCGTGGGCCCGTCGTAACCCTGCACCGCCGTGCACAGGTACGTGCCCCCGCATGAGCCGTTCGCTCCGCTGGTGACATCGTTGAACGCCATGGTGGCTCGGTAGGGAAAGGCAGCGGGATAACCAGTACTCGGCACCTGTAAACCGGCCAATGCGTAGGCGGCGGCGATGAGGGGGGCCGAAACACTGGTGCCGCCGAACACCAACCAGCCACTAACCCCGCTGCTCGCGGTGCTGTCATACACGGCGACCCCGGTAGCTGGATCTGCCACCGCTGAGACATCGCTGACGCTGCGTGTGGCGCAGCCGCTGTCCCGTTGCCAGGCGGGTTTGGCGTCATAGGCTGAGCAACCGCTTCCGGCGCCCGCCCCGGGCGTCGTGCTGCCCCACGCTTTCTCGCTCCAGCCACGAAGACTCGAGTCCGCGACGAGGCTGGTGCCGCCGACGGCGGTGACGTGGGGGGAGGAGGCGGGATAGTTCACCCCGTAACCGGTGTCCCCGCTACTGGCCGTGATCGCCACCCCCGGGTGGTTGTAGTACTGGGTGTCGTACTGGCTGTCATCAGCCGAAGACGGAGCACTGTAACTGTTGGACACCGCCACCGCCCCCATCCGGACCGCGGTGTTCACCGCCGTTCCCAAGTCATTCAATGAAGCGGACTCCGCTTCGACCAGCAAAATCCGGCACTTCGGACAAGCTGCGGAAACCATCTCCACATCCAGCGACGTCTCCTGCGCCCAGGAGGGATCTGCGGGCGGCATCGTGACGCCGCCGGTCTGATTGACCTTCAGAAAGCAACCAACGACACACGGCGCCAGGCCGTACTGCGCTCGATATACAGCAAGGTCGCTTGCTACGCTCGGCGCGTCGTAGGCGTCGATCACCGCAACGAGCTGCCCCGTTCCTGCGGTGCTGGCCGGAAACTGGTACGCCGCCTGTAGGTCGGCCGCCCCATACCCGGCCGGCGTCGCCGAAACCGGGCCAGTGACATCTAAGTCCACAACCGCCTGGCACGCGGCCCGTCCCCTTACCGCTGACGCGCAGACACGGCTGCGGTGGTGACCTTTCAAGCTGTCGGCAACAGCGCCAGCATGAGTCGATGCAACCTTGGTGCCCGGCCGCGCCGCGACGGCAGCCCTCGCCACTCCCCCCGCAGGTAGCAGCATAAGAAACGTCACGATGACCACCAGCAAACGGCGGAAATAGCAATTACATCTGGTCACCGAGCGCCTCATCTCTGCTCCCCGGTCACCTTCCGTGACGCCGGGCGGGTCGGCCAGCGGCGAAACCGCGGACCTACCCCTCTAACAACCGTCACACACAGTAGTTGCCCACGCGTTGTGGCAGCCGTGCCGAATCCGTCGGCCGCAACTTGCGATCAAGGTGCCGCGCTGGTCGCGCCGATCAGATAGGTGCGCGGCGGAAGCTCATCCCGGCCCCTGTCGAGGCACGTGAATCCTGACCCGCGCGGCATCCGAACTTTGACCCCCTGCCCCCTGTCCCCTGCCCGCTGACTCTGGCTCGAAGCCCGAGCCGAACCGAAAGCAAGGGACCAGGGGCAAGGTGTCCGTGAATCCCACCTGATCGGTGACCAGGTGGCCCCGGCGCGGTCAGGCCGTCGGGGTCTGCAGCGCGGTGAGGGCGTCGGTGGCGGTGGACAGGTCCTGGGTCGCGACGTCCAGCGCCGTGGCTGCGGCGGCGAGTTGCTGGCGGGCGGTCACGGTGGCTGTGTGCAGCTGCGCGTCCGTCGGGCTCGCGGGAACCGCGAGGGCGGTGGCCGTCGCGGTCTGGATGTCGGCGTCGGCCTGGGCGAGCGCGGTGGCGAGGTCGGCAAGCGGAGTAGTGACAGTGCTGGTGTCAGTTCCATTGTCTTGCAGGGTTTGCGCCTGGGCGGCCAAGGCGGCGGCGCTTGAGGTGAGCGTCGCGACGCTGAGCTGGGCCTGGTCGGCCGAGGTCAGGAGCTGCAGTTGAAGCTGCGCGCCCCGGGCGGTCCGCGCGCCGGCCAGTATCGCGGCCCGGATCTGAGCTGCCGTCGTCGCGCTCGCGACAGTGCCCTTATCGGTGCTCAGCGCCGCGAGATCGGCGGAGGATGCGGTGGCAAGGGCCGCCTTGTTCACGACGGACAGCACCGACGAGGCCGTCTCGGCCGAGGCGATCCGGGTCACCCGGGCGGTGTCAGCAGCCAGCGCGTGACCAGCACCTGCGCGCTGTCCGGCGAGGTGGTCGACCGGTTTGTGGGAGGCGTGAATTGCGGGCTTGGCGTGCGACGGCGCGGCGAAGGCAACACCCCCGCCGCCGATCACCGCGCAGGCAGCGAGAAGAGCGACACCGGTGCCCGCGGCGCGTGCTGATCGATTCATCAAGATTCCATTCCTAGCTATCGGTTCGACTACTCACAGTGAGCGGTTGACTCCACAACCATGACATGCACTTCACTGTTTTGCAACACGAACTTAACACCCCGACGCCACCAACCCCTCGGCGAATACCTACGCGCCCGACGCGAACTCGTCACCCCCGACGAGGTCGGCCTGCCCACGGTAGGGCTCCGCCGCGTGACCGGCCTGCGTCGCGAGGAAGTGGCACTCCTGGCGGGCATGAGCGCCGACTACTACCTCCGCCTCGAACAAGGCCGGGAACGCAACCCGTCACCGCAGATCCTCGAATCCCTCGCCCGCGTCCTCGGACTCGACAACGCCGCGACCGCCTACCTCCTCGGCCTCGTCGGCGCAAAAACAACCCGGTCCCGCCGAAAGGTGCGTCGCGAACACGTCCTGCAGGGCATCCAGAAGCTTTTGGCGACGCTGCAGCTACCCGCCTTCGTCGAAGGCCGGTACTTCGATGTCCTCGCCTCCAACCCGTTCGCCCTGGCGCTGTCACCGCGGCTGGCCGTCGGCGAGAACCGGCTCCGCGCCGTATTCCTCGAGCCCTCCGAGCAGGCGCTCTACCCCGACTGGGACGACGCGACCGCACGTCTCGTCGCCGGCTTCCGCGCCTCCGTCGGCACCGACACCGACGCCCCCCGGTTGATCGAACTCGTCGGAGAACTCTCCCTCGCCAGCGAACGATTCCGACAACTTTGGGCACGCCACGACGTCCAAGCCCAGGAAGGTCGGCCGATGACCCTCGACCACCCCACGGTCGGGCAACTCTCCCTGAACCGGGAAAAGCTCGCCATCGACGGCGGCTCCGGTGGCCTCATCCTCGCCATCTACCACCCCGACGCCGGCAGCGACAGCGCAGAGAAACTAGCCCTCCTCGCCTCCTACAACGCCACAAACGAAAATGAGCGCGCCACCCGTCAGCAGACTGGGATTTAGGGGACTGTTCAGCAAACGGATGCGTGCCGTTGACAGGGCCGGCCTGCGTACGGTCATGGCCCGGCCCGAATACCGACGGCTATGGGCGGCCCGCACGGTGTCGCAGTGGGGTGACGTCGCGCAGTTCACGACGCTGGCGCTGCTGGTGCTGCGCCTGACCGGCTCTGGTCTGGGGGTCTCCGGGGCGGTGCTGGCCGAGATCGTGCCGGTGCTGCTGCTCGCACCAGTCGCCGGGCCGTTGGTCGATCGGCTGCCCCGGGTTCGCGTGATGGTGGCCGCCGACCTTGCGCGGCTGGTGCTCGCGGCGACCCTGGCGTTGTGGCATTCCGACATTGGTGTCGTGTACGCGGTCGCGTTTGGGCTGTCGGCCGGGTCGGTGTTCTTCAATCCGGCGGCCGGGTCGCTGCTGCCGTCGTTGGTCGGTGAGGAGGAGCTGGTCGCGGCGAATTCCGGCATCTGGTCGGCGGCCGTGCTGAGCCAGGTCCTGCTGGCACCGGTGGCCGGGCTGCTGGCCTCGACCGCAGGGTTCGGGTGGGCGTTCGCCATGAACGCTGGAAGCTTCGGGGTGAGTGCGCTGCTGCTGCGGGGTTTGCGGGCCAGCGAGGCGGCCCGGCCGCTGGTGACAGCCAGTATCTGGGTGCAGGGCAGAGAGGCGCTCGGCTTGCTCGGGCGTGACCGGCTGCTGCGGGCGCTCGCGCTCGCGCAGGCTCTTGCCGCGCTGTCTGCGGGGGCGACCAGCGCCCTGCTCGTGCTGCTGGCGGCACGGCGGCTGCATGCCGGCGGCGGCGGGTACGGGCTGATGCTCGCCGGGATCGGTGTGGGCGCGTTCTGCGGGCCGCTGCTGCTGACCCGTCTGGGGACCCGGGCGCGGCAGCCGCGGCTGGTGTTCGCCGCGTTCGGTCTGCGCGGCGTGGTCGACGTGGTGCTGGCGAGCGTGACCACGCTGCCGGTCGCGCTGTCAGCGTTGGTGTGCTACGGGATGGGCACATCGAGCGGCAACGTCACGTTCTCCTCCGTCATCCAGTCCCACGTGCCCGAGCAGCTGCGCGGCCGGGTGTTTTCGGCGTTCGACCTCATCTGGCAGGCGATGCGACTGGCCAGCCTGCTGCTCGGGGGCGTGCTCGCGGACGCGTTCGGGATCCGAGCCGTGTACTACTGCGGCGGGCTTTTGCTGCTGGCTGCGGGACTGGCCGGGCTCACCACGTCCGCCGACCTGCCGTCCGACGGGTCAAGTCCGGGCGCCACGCAGTAGCGGTTGTGCCGCCCTGCACGACCGGCAGCGCGGACCGGGCAGCCACGCGAGCCCTGGCCGGCAGCGTCGCACAGCTGTACGTCTTGCTCGACAGCATCGACATTCAGCGGAGACAACAGCCGCCGCCAGCGCACGGCAGCGTGGTGTGGACGAGGCGACTGTTGCGCTGGGCGGTAGGAGCTCCGATGCGGGCTCCCAGGCCGCCCGCCAGTCGCCGATCACGGGCGGCGTATAGGCGGACAGGGCCGCCTCCAAGCCGTGCGTCCGGTGAGACTGGGCGCGAAGACAATGAGACTCCACGTCGCTGCCTCGGCATACCGCGGCACGAGTCACGACCAAGCGTCAGCGGGCACGGCCAGGTCGCCGTCCGGTGCGATCGTGGCCGGGCTGATCGGGAGGAAGTGAACCGAGGTCGCGCTGAGCTTGTCGGATCTCTCGCGGGCTGCGTCCGACCTCGGTCGACATCGCGCGGATCCGTTTCGCGGTGGCGTGAGCGTCGCGGTCGACGCCGTTGATGATCGAGGAGTTCAGCCGGGTCTGCCAGGGCAACCCCATCCAGTGCAACCCGGGCACCGGGCTGGCGCCGCGCCGATGCACCGGCTCGCCGCTCCTGTCGAGCGCGCCGGCGAGATCCATCCATCTCAGATCCGGCCGGTAGCCCGTACACCATAGGACGTTCGGCGCAGGGACGAGTGACCCGTCGGCAAGCACTAGGTCCTGGCCGCTGGCTCCGGTGACGCGTTGAGTGAGCAGGCGAACGCGGCCGGTCTGAACCTGACGTCGCAGGTCGGTCCCGATGATGGCATCGCCGCGGCGACGCACGTAGCGGGAAACCGGTGAGGACGTGCGGGCATTGAGCGTCCCGGTCAGGTATAGCCACCAGTACAGATCTGCGCCGAGCAGCGTGACCGGAAGGAACCATGGCGGGCGTGGGCTGACCATCGTGACCCGGTGCGTGGGCGACAGCTCGAGGGCCAGCTGCGCGGCGGAATTCCCGCCGCCGACGACGACAACCTCCCCATCGGGGACGTCGGCGGGGCGCCGGTAGTCGGCGGAGTGCAACTGAAAGACCACGCCATCCAGTTTCCGGCTGGCCGGAGGCAGATAGGGCTGGGCGAACGGTCCGCCGGCTACGACGACGTGACGTGCCCGGATGTCGGCGCGATTGGTTTCCGCGCAGAAGACGCCGCCGGACTTCGTCAGTCGCCGCACCTGATGACCGGTTTCCACCGGCAGCCGGAACCGGTCGGCGTAGCAGCGCAGGTACTCGGCGACCTCGAGCCTGCTAGGGAAGTCCTCACCGGCGGGGAAGGGCATTCCCGGCAGGGCGCTGAACCGTCGCGGGGTGAACAGTCGCAGACTGTCCCAGCGCTCGAGCCAGCTGTTGCCCACCGCGGCCCGCTCGATGATCTGCACCTCGAGGCCGGTGATGCGCCGCAGCCAGTAGGCCACCCCGAGACCGGCCTGCCCCGCGCCGATGATCAACGCATCCACTGATCGCGCCGGTCGATCCCCGGCAGGCCGTCCGGAACTCACCACGCCGACACTGGCGGCGTGGGCGACGAGCCGATCTCGAAGCGTCGGCCGTTCGGACTGGCTGGCGTCCCCGGGTGTCAATGTCGCTCATTCAGCTCGGCCGGGGATTCGAAGGCCGACCTCATCCGGGCATCGCAGCGCGGGTCGGCCACCGCGCAGCACGAGGTCAGCTTCACCCGGCCGGTGACCGCCCCGATCAGCAGCGCGGCCAGAGACACAGCGACGAGCACACCGAGGACGATGACCATGCTGGTCAGGGTAGGCCGGTAGGGGTGGTGTGGCGATGACTGACAAGTCACTGCCCGACACGGGAAGGATCTGGCCCCGTGACCGGGTTCCCCAAGGTACCTCGTTGTCTAACTGAAGGATTCATCCATGTCCCGCATCCCCGTCCAGACCCTCGACACTGCGCCGGAGCAGACCCGCCCGACGCTGGAACGACTGACTCGACGCACGGGCAAGCTGCTCAACATCCACGCCGAGATGGCCCACGCACCCGTCGTGCTCGCCGCCTACGCCGGCATCACCGAGGCACTGGCCGAGCAGTCCAGCTTCGATGCGCGCACCCGGGAAGCGATCGCGCTCGCGGTGGGTGCGCAGGACGGCTGTGACTACTGTCAGGCCGCGCACACCCCCTCGGCCATCAAGTCCGGCCTGAGCGAGGCCCAGACGATCGCGATCCGCCGCGGCGAGCTCGCGTTCGACCCGAAACTCGCGGCGCTGCTGGCCGTCGTGCGGGAAGCCGCCGCCAATGTCGGCGAGGTGTCCGATGCCACCTGGACGGCCGCGCAGCAGGCCGGCTGGAGCGACGTGCAGCTGTCGGAGGCGTTCGCGCACCTCGCGGTGAACCTGTTCACGAACTTCTTCAACCACTACGCCCGCACCGACCTCGACCTGCCCGCCGCCCCGGCGCTCACGCCGTGACCGTCAACCAGGGCGGTGTCCTGCTCGGCGGCCACCCGGGGTGGGCGACCTGGGCGCGGATCGCCGTCAACTACGCCACCCCGTTTCTCGTGGTCAGTCTCGGCTACCTCGGCGGCTGCCGCGCACCCGCGGCCCAGGACGCGCAGCAGGGCGACTGAAACTTCGCGCAATCGGGAAGGTTCCGCGGCGCCTACCGGGTTTCCTGCACAGAACCGGGCGGCATCCGCACGCCCGAGAGCACCGAACTACTGGAGTGAGCATGGTCGAGGCGGTATTCGAAGGCCAGGTCATCGCGCGCAGCGAGGACACGGTCGTGATCGAGGGCAACCACTACTTCCCGCCCGGCGACGTCGACCATCAGTACCTGCGTCGCAGCAGGATGAAGTCGGTGTGCCCGTGGAAGGGCCTTGCGTCCTACTACACCGTCGAAGTGGACGACGCGGGCGGCCGTGATGCCGCCTGGACCTACCGGCACCCGTCACCGCTGGCGCGGTCCATCAAGAACCACATCGCGTTCTGGGGCGACGTCACCGTGCGCGACACCGATGCCGGATGAGGCTCACCCCGCGGCATCTTGACCTGCTGAGTGACCGCCTGCGTGACCTCGAACGACTGACCCGGCCCGTCGACGAGGAGACCGCGGCCGCCCTCGCGGACCGCTGGCACGGGCTGCCCAAGCATGTCCGTACCCCGTCCCAGACCCTCGGCCAGCACGCGGTGGGCTGCGAAGGTACGCACGGGGTGTTCCCGAAGTGCAACCTGGCCTGCACCCCCTGCTACCACTCCCGCGACGCCAACCGGGTCGCGGTCAGCGGCAGCCACACCCAGAGCGAGGTCCGCGCACAGATGAGTCTGCTGCGCCGGCGACGTGGCCCGCGGGCGCACGCGCAGCTGATCGGCGGTGAGGTGTCGCTGCTGCCACCGGACGATCACGCCGCGACGTTGCAGATCATGCGCGAGCACGGCCGGGAGCCGATGAGCATGAGTCACGGCGATTTCGACTATGACTACCTGACGGCGCTCGCCCTCGGGCCGGACGGGAAACGGCGGCTGGACCGGCTCTCGTTCGCCGGGCATTTCGATTCGTTGATGTTCGGCCGGCGTGGCATTGAGCGTCCCGCCGACGAGGCCGCGCTGAATCCGTACCGGCAGCGGTTCGCGGGGATGTTCGCCCGGCTGCGCCGAGAGCACGGCGTCCGGTTCTTCCTGGCGCACAACATGACCGTGACCCCGCGGAACGTCGAGCAGATCGCTTCGGTCATCAGGGACACGAACAGTTACGGTTTCGGGCTGTTCTCCTTCCAGCCGGCCGCGTTCATCGGCGACGATCGCCGCTGGCACGAGGGCTACCGCGACACGACCGCCGACACCGTCTGGGCCCAGGTCGAGGCGGGTGCCGGGTCCCGGTTGCCGTTCCGCGCGCTGCAGGTCGGCGACGAGCGGTGCAATCGCACGACCTACGGCTTCTACGTCGGTGCGGACTACTTCCCGATCCTCGATGACGAGGACCCGGCGGATCTGGCGGTGCGGGATGCGTTCCTGAGGTACTTCGGCGGGATCAGCTTCTCGGGTACGCCGGTGCCGCTGCTGCTGGCCAAGGTGGCGCGCGTGGTGGCGCGGCATCCACGCTCGGTGGCTCCCTTCGCGGGGTGGCTGGCCCGCACCGCTCGCGCCGTCGGCCTGCGGCGGCTGCTGCGCCATCGCAGCATCCGGCCGGTGACGTTCGTGATGCACTCGTTCATGGACGCCGCCGACGTCGCCCCGGCGTGGCGGGCAATGCAGCAAGGCCAGATCAGCGACGACCCGCGAATCGCTGAGACCCAGCAGCGATTGGCCGCGTGCTCCTATGCGATGGCGCACCCCGAGACCGGCGAGCTCGTGCCGGCGTGCGTGCAGCACAGCGTTCTGGGCCCGGCCGAGAACGTCGCGCTGCGGGCCCTGCTGCCACTCACCCCGGTCAGCCACCGGCGGGCGGAGGCAGGCGCGGATGCTTGACGCGCGAGCCCGCCGCGTCCTGTCGCCGGCGCTGGACGCTGTCGGTACCCGGCTTTCCGACGCCGGTGTCCCTGCGCTGGCCCTGACCGCCGCAGGGTGGGTCGCCGGCCTCGCCGCCTGCACAGCGGTCCTCGCGCACGCGTGGCTGTGGGCGCTGGCGCTGTGGCTGGCCAACCGGCTCCTCGACGGGCTGGACGGACCCGTCGCGCGCCGCAACGGCGCCAGCGACCTGGGCGGGTTCCTTGACATCGTCGCCGACTTCAGCATCTACGCCGGGTTCATCGTCGCGGTCGCGATCGCGCAGCCCGGCGCCCGGCTGGCGTGCCTGGCACTGCTGACGGCCTACTACCTCTCCGGCACCGCCTTCCTGGCACTGTCCTCCCTCCTGGAACGGCGCGGCACCAGCCTCGCCGCCGACGGCCGATCGCTGCGGTTCGTCGGGGGCCTGGCCGAAGGCACCGAAACCGTCGTTGTCTACGTGCTGCTGTGCCTGCTGCCCGACCGGGCCGCGCTGATCGCGTGGCTGTTCACCGCCGCCGTTACGATCACCGCCGTGCAGCGCATCGCCCTCGGCGTCCACGCCCTGCACCGCCCCGCCGCACCCCGCCGCGTCCCCGCCGAACCGGCCGCGCCCGCCGCGGTCCTGCCCCAGGAGATCCGATGAGTCGCCCGACACCCACCCCCGTGCGTGCCCGACGCGTCCACCGGCGCCGGGCCGTACTCGCCGCGCTCGCCGGCGCCGCGCTGCTCGGGCTGACCGCCTGCAGCGGTAACAGCGGCGCTGCCGCACCCACGGCTCTCGACCCCGGCAACTGGCCCGCGGTGCTCGCCCAGGCCAAGGGCCAGACTGTGAACTTCTACGCCTACGGCGGCGACACCGTCCTGAACAGCTTCCTGTCCGGCTACGTCACCGACGCCCTCGCCATGCAGGGCGTGACGCTGAAGCAGGTCAAGATCACCGACACCGTCGACGCGGTCAACAAGGTCCTCGGCGAGAAGCAAGCCGGACGCAGCACCGGCGGGTCGGTCGACGCGATCTGGATCAACGGCGAGAACTTCGCAACCGGTGTGCAGGCCAAACTCTGGTACTGCGGCTGGGACAAGGCCCTGCCGAACTCCCGCTACGTCGACTTCGCCAACGCGGCCGTCGGCAGCGACTTCGGGGTGCCCGTCAACGGCTGCGAGGCGGTCTGGCAGCAGGCCGACTCCGCCCTCGTCTATGACAGCAGCAAGTTGTCGAGCACGGACGTGGCGTCGGTGTCTGCGTTGCTGGCCTGGGCCACAGCGCACCCGGGGCATTTCAGCTACCCGGCGTTGCCGGACTTCACCGGCTCGATGGCTGTGCGCACCATCCTCTACGACAGCCTCGGCGCCCCGGCTCCGCTGGCCGGGGCATTCGACGCCGCGAAGTACGCGCCCGCAGCGAGCGCGCTCTGGGCACGGCTGAACGCGCTCGAACCGGCCCTGTGGCGGGGCGGCAGCACTTACCCCCAAACCCAGGACGCGGTCGAGAGGCTCTACGGCGACGGCGAGATCAGCGCCTACTTCACCTACGGGCCCGGCGCGGTCGCTGACAAGGTCCGCGCCGGGCTGTACCCGAAATCCACCCGTGAGGCCGTGCCGTCACCGGGCAACATCAGCAACAACAGCTTCCTAGCGATCCCGGGCAACGCCGCCCACAAGGCCGCGGCCCTGATGCTGGCCAACGTGCTGGAGGATCCGCAGACCCAGCTCGCGCTGTACAAGGCCGAAGGGATCTACCCCGGCATCGACGCCGCCAAGACCGATGCCGCCACCCGCGCGGCGTTCGCCGCGGTGCAGGTGAGCGCGTCGGTCCTACCGCTGTCCGAGCTGACCGCGCACGCCCAGCCGGAACTGGCCAGCGGCTACGTCACCCGATTGGAGAAGGACTGGAGGACGAAGGTCCTGCAACACTGACCGCAATGACCCGCACCCTCACCACCGGACGGGGACGTCCCTGCGACCCGGGCCCGATCCGTCGACGCCGTACGCGGCACGCTCTGCCGCAGCGGGTCCGTATCGGCCTGCTGCTCGCTCCCGCCCTGCTCGTCATCGGTGTCTTCTTCCTCGGCGGTGTGGCACAGGCCCTGGCGCAGAGCTTCGGCTACCAGCCCTACCTCGCGGGCAGCCACCTCTCGGCTGATGCCTACCGGTCACTGTGGCGGGACCCGGCTGTCCGCGAGTCGCTGGTGCTGACCCTGCGCGTCGCGTTGCTGTCCACCGTGCTCGCCGCGGTGCTCGCGGTCGCGGTGGCGCTGTTGCTTGGTCGGCTGGGCCGCAGCCAGGCCTGGGTCGCCGGCGCGTTCCAGGCCACGCTCGCGGTACCCCACCTGGTCGGGGCGCTGTGCATGCTGCTGCTGCTGTCCCAAGGCGGTCTGCTGTCCCGGCTGAGCCACGCAGCCGGACTGACTGCGACGCCGGCGACGTTTCCGGCGGTGACGAACGACCGGTTCGGGATCGCGATCGTCGCCGAATACGTGTGGAAGGAAACGCCGTTCCTGGCCGTGCTCGTGCTCGCCGCGCTGAGCCGCGGAGTCGCCGACCTCGAAGCGGCGGCGCGGATCCTCGGCGCGGGTCCCTGGCAGCGGCTGCGCCATGTCACCCTGCCGCTGCTCGCCCCGCCGCTCGCGGGTGGGTCGATTCTGGTGTTCGCGTTCGCGGCGGGCTCCTACGAGGTGCCTTACCTGCTCGGCAGGCCGTACCCGGCGACCCTGCCCGTGGTGGCCTTGCAGTACTACGACGCCACCGATCTGACGACGCGTCCGCAGGCGATGGCCGTCGCCGTGTTGATCGCCGCCCTGTCGGGACTGGCGGTGGGCGGCTACCTGCTGCTCGCGTCCCGGCTCGCGAGGCGGAGGCTGTGAGCGGCATCGTTGCCGCCCGATCACACTCGACTGGCTTCGCGACCGCTGCCGGCCGGCGACTCGGTGCGACTCTGCTGCTGGCGGGTGCACTGCTACCGCTGCTGCCGTTGGCCGTGTGGGCGTTCGCCGGCCAGTGGCGCTACCCGGCCCTGCGACCACAGCAGGCGAGCCTGCACGGACTACGGCTGCTGACCGACCCGCGATCGCAGATCCCGCAGGCCCTTCTCACCTCCACCCTGATCGGAACGTCGGTGGCCATCCTGGCATGCGTGATCGGCTTGCCGGCCGGCCGCGCGCTCGGCCTCTACCGCTTCCGGGGACGGCGGCTGGCACAGTTCCTGCTGCTGGCGCCGGTCATCGTGCCGGGACTGGCCTCGGCGGTCGGGCTGCAGGTGTTCTTCATCCGCTTCGGCCTGGCCGATTCCGCGCCCGGCGTGGTGCTGGTGCAGTTGACGCCGACCGTTCCCTATGCCGCGACGGTACTTGCGGCCGCGTTCGCCAACCTCGACACCGACTACGAGCGTCAGGCGCGTGCGCTGGGCGCCGGCCCGCTCCGGGTCCTGCTGTTCGTGACTGTGCCGCTGTTGCGGCCGGCGCTCGTGCTCGCCGGGCTGTTCGCGTTCCTGATCTCCTGGAGCGAGTACGTCCTGACGCTGCTCATCGGCGGTGGGCAGGTCACCACCCTGCCGCTGCTGTTGTTCGCCGCGATCTCCTCCTCCGACACCACCGCCGCCGCTGCCCTGGCGCTGCTGGTGATCGGGCCTCCGCTGCTGCTCGTCCTGGCCTCGGCGCGCCTGTTGTCGGCCCGTTCCGGGGCGGTCGTCGGGATGGGACGGTTGTGACCGCGACCGCCATCACCCTGAGGGTGGTGGGAAAGTCCTTCGGCGACACGGTTGCGGTGACACGCCTGTCGCTGGACATCGCGGCGGGCTCGCTCACCGCGCTACTGGGACCGTCCGGATGCGGAAAGAGCACCACGCTGTCGATGCTGGCCGGTCTGACCGAGCCGGACACCGGATACCTCCAGTTCGACGGTGACAGCATCCTCGGCGTGCCCGCGGAGCGCCGAGGAGTCGGCCTGGTCTTCCAGAAGCCGCTGCTGTTCCCGCACCTGTCGGTCGCCGACAACGTCGGCTTCGGCCTGCGGATGCGCGGCGTGAGCGCCCGATCACGAGCCTTGCGGGTCACCGAGATGCTCGACCGGGTGCAGCTGGCCGGGCTGGGTGACCGTCGGGTCGGCGAGTTGTCCGGTGGGCAGGAGCAGCGGGTCGCGCTCGCCCGCGCCCTAGTGCTCGAGCCGAAGGTGTTGCTGCTCGATGAGCCGTTCTCCCAGCTCGACACCGCGCTGCGGGCTCGGATGCGCACCCTGCTGCGGCAGCTGCACGACGACTCCGATGTCACCACCGTGTTCGTCACGCACGACCAGGCCGAAGCGGTCGAGGTCGCCGACACGGTCGCGCTGATGCTCGACGGCACCCTGGCCGGGCACGGCACCCCCGAGTCGTTCTACACCCGACCGGAGTCACTCGCGGCTGCCCGGTTCTTCGGCGTGACCAACGAGATCAGCGGCCACGTTCGCGGCGCCAGGTTCACCGCCGCCGACGGCACCCTCGGGATCCCCACCGACACGTCCGACGGCCCGGCGGTGCTGGTCATCCGCCCCGAGGCGGTCCGCCTCGGTGGCGTTTCGGATGCGCAGGCCCGGAAGGTCCGCGGCCGTGTCGTCGGGGCGCAGTTCGCCGGCAGCCACCTCGCCGTCGAGGTCGAGCTCGCCGATCAGCGGATCCGGGTGCACGCGCCTCTCGATGAGCCGGTCACCGTCGGCCAGGACGTCGACGTCCGGTTCCCGCTCGCGGCGTGCACGGTCTTCGCCGCGGACGTCCCCACGGACATCGCATGACCCGCCGGGCGGCTGTCCTCAGACTGGCAGCGCTAATGGTGCTGATCGCTGCCGCCGTGCTGCTCGTGGCCCATGTCATCGGCATTCCGAACCTGGCTCAGTTGCGCGCCCGGTTCGCCGGGCTGGGCTGGTGGGCGGGTGCCGGTTACGCGGCGCTGTATGCGGCGGCGACCCTGTCCCCGCTGCCGAAGTCGGTGTTCACCCTCGCGGCAGGCGCCGTGTTCGGCCTGGCCGAAGGCCTGATCGTGGTGGTCGCCGGCGCCTGCGGCGGAGCGGTCCTGGCGTTCTATCTCGCCCGTGCGCTCGGCCGTGACGGGCTGCACCGCCTGACCGGCGTCCGGGGCGACCGGCTGGATGCCCAGCTCGCCCGCCGTGGCTTCCTCACCGTCCTGGTCGCCCGGCTGATTCCGGTCGTGCCGTTCACGGTCGTGAACTACCTAGCTGGCGTCACCGCGCTGCGCCTGCGGGTGTTCCTGACCGCGACCGCGCTCGGCATCCTGCCCGCCACCACGGCCTACGTCGCGCTCGGCGCGTACGGCTCCCAACCCGGTTCGTGGCCGTTCTGGACCGCGCTCAACGCCCTGGCAGTGCTCACGGGTGCCGGTGCGGTGACCGGGCTGCGGCACCGCTGGCAACAGCGCAACGTGACCTGACGGCTCGGACGGCAGATCCTGCGCGATGATGCGGTGCTGACCGAACCTGACTGGCATCAGCTGCGCGAAGCCAACGTGCGCCCGCTGCCGCTGGCCAGCGACGTCCACTGGACCCCGAAGGGTGGGAGGTCGAGATCGGGATCATCCTCGAGACCACCGGCGGCGGCTACTCCAGCAGCCTGCGGGAGGCCCTCGCCTGAGACAGCCAATTACCTGGCGCGAAGCGTGGATCGAGCAGTCGTCGGTAGTCAGTTGGCTGCGAGGGCGCCCCGCCCCACGCCTTCCTACCGATGGCTCGTCGTCGTGTTCACCCGCGACGCAGTTATGTGGTCGGCGACAGGATGTGGCAGATTTCGGCGTCAGTGCAGTCAGCCGGATCCAGCCGACGGCTGCGGTCGCGGAGGTGCGTGAGTTCTGTCTCCAAGCCGGCGAGCTCACTCAGGCGTCTTCGTACGTCGGCGAGCTTGCCGTCGATCAGGTTTGTTACGTGCGTGCACGGGATGTGGCCGTCGTCGCGGAGGTCGATGATGCTGCGGATTTCGACGAGGGTGAGGCCCGCGGCTTGGGCGGCGCGGATGAATTTCACCCGGGTGACGGTCGGTTCGTCGTAGATGCGGTACCCGTTGGCGGCTCGTGATGGTGCGGGCAGCAGCCCTTCGCGTTCGTAGAATCGGATGGTCTGGCTGGGCAGCCGGACAGCGTTGGCGACGTCTCCGATCAACATTGGGCGAGTCTAACGCTTGACCTTGTAGTACAGATCAAGGATTAGTGTCGCTGGCGTGAACATCGACTTGTTGTATTTCGCTGGCTGCCCGAACTGGAAACTCGCCGACGAACGTCTCACCGAGATCGTCAAGGAGCGTCCCGACATCACGGTGACCCGGCACCGGGTGGACACGAGCGTGGAAGCCGAGCGGGTCGGCTTCCACGGGTCACCGAGCATTCTCATCGACGGTGTCGATGCCTTCGCCGACGGGGACGCCGGAATCGGGCTGGCGTGTCGGGTGTACGCGACCCCGGACGGGCCAGCGGGCGCACCGACGCTCGAACAGCTGCGCGCAGTGCTCACCGATGCGTGATCGCCTCTCGATTGCCGGGGCGGCAGGAGCCGTCGTGGGCGCGTTCGGCCTCTGCTGCGGACTTCCGGTCCTGCTCTCGCTCGGGTTCCTCGGCCTCTCCGCGGGCATCTCGGTGGGCAGCTGGGTGCTGATCGTCCTCGGCCTCGTAACCGTCGCATTTGCACTGAGGCGGCGATACAAACGACGTCACCGACCGCCCACGCACGGCGCAGCACGAGAAACGACATCGCGATGAATACGAAGACCTGGGTGCGCCCCAACGAGGGGATTCTGAGATGACCAAGCAGCACGACCTGATCGTGATCGGCGCTGGCATGGCCGGCGTGTCGGCCGCCGACAAGTGCGCCGCGCGGGGCTGGGACGTCGCGATCGTCGACGCTCTGCCCTACGGCGGCACGTGCGCGTTGCGCGGATGTGACCCGAAGAAGATCCTCCGGCGGGGTGCCGAGATCATCGACAGCGCCCGACTGATGCGCGGCAAGGGCATCGACGTGGGTGACCTGACGATCAACTGGGCCGACCTGATGAAGCACAAGCACGGCTTCACCGACGAGGTGCCGCAGAACATGGAGGATGGACTGACCGGCAACGGTGTCACCACCCTGCACGGAGAGGCGAGGTTCACCGACAAGAACCGCATCGAGATCAACGGCACCACCTACGAAGCCGCGCACTTCCTGATCGCCACCGGCGCACGCCCACGACCGCTCGAGTTCCCCGGGCACGAGCACCTGATCGACAGCACCGACTTCCTGAACCTGCCCGCGCTCCCGCCGCGGATCCTGTTCGTCGGTGGCGGTTTCATCTCCTTCGAGTTCGCCCACATCGCCGCAAGGGCAGGCAGTTCCCCCGTCATCATCGACCGCGGATCACACCCCCTGAAGGCCTTCGACCCGGACCTCGTCGAACTCCTGATCACCCGCGGCACCGACGCCGGGATCGAGGTACGCCGCTCCACCACGATCACCGCGGTCGAGCCGACCCGCTCCGGCTACCAGGTCAGCCTCGAATCATCCGGCCGGACCGAGACGATGGAGGTCGACCTGGTCGTCCACGGCGCCGGCCGGATACCCGAGCTGTCCGGGCTGGACCTCGACGTCGCCAGCATCGCGTGGGGTGAGCAGGGTGTGCGCGTGGCCGGTCACCTGCAGAGCACCACCAACCCGGCGGTGTATGCCGCCGGTGATTCCGCCGACACCCCAGGCATGCCGCTGACCCCGATCGCCGTGTCCGAGGGCAAGGTCGCTGCCTCCAACATGCTCAAAGCAACCACGACCGTCCCCGACTACACCGGGGTCCCGACCGCGGTGTTCACGATCCCCGAGCTCACCCGCGTCGGACTGCTCGAACAAGACGCCAAGGATCAGGGCCTGGACGTCGACGTCCGCTACAACGACACCAGCGGCTGGTACTCCAACTACCGGATCGGCGAGACCGCGGCCGCCGCCAAGATCCTCATCGACCGCGCCAGCGACCAGATCGTCGGCGCACATCTGTTGGGACCCGAGTACGGCGAACTGGTCAACCTCCTCGGACTCGCCATCAAGCTCAACCTCACCACCCGCCAGCTGAAATCCATGACCGCCGCCTACCCGACCGCCGGGTCCGACCTCGGATCGATGCTCTGACACGAATCGGAGCAGCCGCCGACATCGCAAGCATCCACAGCTCTGCGAACGCTGCTCAACCGTGCCGTCAGCGGCCTCAGCCGACCCCCGGAGAAGCCCTGCAACTGAGGAAACGTTGGCCTGACAACGATCCGCATCGGCCGCTAGCCTGGCCGCGTTCGCGGTACGCCTGCAGGATGTCCTCGCCTGAAACCTTCGGTTACCTGGAGCGCAGCGTCAAACGTCGTACCGAGGTCAGCGCTTGCGTCGCGCGGCGGGTGACGCCGCCCGTCAGCTGCGCCTGGACCTGGGCGATGGCGGCCTTCCACAGCCCGTCGGAGTAGGTCGGGTAGGCGTGCGTCGAGGCGGCGAGGTCGCGGGCCCGCAGGCCGTGCCGTGCTGCCAGGACAGCTTCGGGAAGTGACTCACCGGCCCGCGGACCGACGATCGTGGCGCCGACTACGCGGCCCTTGCCGTCCAGGACGAGCCGGGAGAATCCGGCCGTCTGCTGCTCGGTGATGGCCCGGTCGACCTCGACATGACCGAGGGTGCGCATCGTGAGGCCCAGCGCCCGGGCCCGCTCCAAGCTCACCCCGACCCCGGCCACCTCGGGCTGGGTGAACGTCACCCGGGGAAGGCTCGCGACGTCCGCCCGGCGGCGTAGGCCGAGCACGGCGTTGCTGGCGGCGAGGCTGCCGTGCACCCCGGCGGTGTGGGTGAACTGCGGATGACCGGTGAGATCCCCGGCCGCCCAGATCCGCGGGTTCGTGGTCCGCAGCCGCGCGTCGACCCGGACGAAGCCCCGTTCATCCAGTTCGACGCCGGCGACGTCCAGGCCGAGGGACGACGTGCGTGGGCGCCGCCCGACCGCGACCAGCACCGCGTCGAAGCCGATCTCGGTGCCGTCGTCGAGCTCGGCCACCCAGGCCGAGCCATCCGGGCGGACCGCGGTCACCGCGACCCCGGTTCGCACCTCGACTCCGTCACCGGCCAGCGCTTGGGTGACCAGCGCCGCGGCGTCGGCGTCTTCCCGGACGAGCAATCGTTCGGCGGCCTCGACGATCCTCACCCGGGACCCGAGGCGGGCGAAGGCCTGGCCGAGCTCGCAGCCGATGCTGCCGCCGCCGAGCACCAGCAACCTGCCCGGCAGCTGCGTCAGGCCGAACACGGACTCGTTGGTCAGGGGAGCGGCGTCGGCCAGGCCGGGGATCGGGGGCATCACCGGCGCGGCGCCGGTGGCGACCAAGGCCTGCCGGAACTGGACCTGGTGACCGTCGACGATCGCAGCCTGCGGGCTGGTGAACCGGGCCGAAGCGTGCGCCGCCGAGACGCCGGCGGCGCGCATCGCCGCAGGCGAGTCGGTCGGTTCGATAGTGGCGATCGCGCGACGGACATGGGCCATCACCGCGGGGAAGTCGACCGTGACACCGTCGACGTGGATGCCGTAGCGAGTCGAGGTCCGCGCGTCGTGAGCGGCGTGCGCAGCGCTCAGCAGCGCCTTGCTCGGCACGCACCCGGTCCACAGGCAGTCCCCACCGATACGGTCCCGCTCGATGAGCAGCACGCTAGCGCCGAAGCCGGCCGCGGTCTTGGCAGCGACAAGGCCTGCGGTTCCGCCCCCGATCACCAACAGGTCCCACGCGCTGCCGTCCGGCGGGATCAGGTCGTCCGACTCCCAGTGTGAGGGGTTCAGCGCGGGCTCGGGCAGCGTGGCGACATCGAAGGTCATCCCGCGTCCTCAGCCATCAACCGCTCAGCAGCCAGCCGCACCCGGGCCGTGATCGCCGGGGCGGGCATCCGCCGTTGGGACCAGCGGGTCAGTGCGCGGCGGACACCGCGGTACTCCTCTGCTGCGGCCGCGCACTTCTCACACGTCGCCAGGTGTGCCTCCAGACGCTGCACCTCGCCCGGTTCGAGCAGGGCGGCAGGGTCGGCGTCGAGGTAGCGCTGGATGCGGCGCGCCGACCAGTGGCAGGTCAGCATCGTCGAAAGCGAGGACATCATCGGCTTCTCCGGAATTCGGGGTTGGAACGAAGGTCGGTGCGGACCCGGTCGCGGGCCCGGGACAGCCGCGACATCACGGTGCCGACCGGCATGTCGAGCAGGTCGGCGACCTCGGCGTAGGTGAGCTGATCGACGTCGATCAGCAGCAGCACCGTCCGGAACTTCGGATCCAGCGCTGCCAATGCGGTCTCGACGCTGTCATCCAGGACCTGGTCAGTCACGGTCTGCTCCGGGCTAGCGGCGATGGCAGCGCCGAACGCCGGCCGCTGGCCGTCCAGGTCGGTGATCTCCGGCGCCAGATCAGGACGCTGCCTGCGGTGGGAGTTGAGGTAGGTGTGACGCAGGATCGTCAGCAGCCACGCCCGCGGGTGCGCGCCGTCGAAGCCCTCGATGGCCCGGTAGGCCCGGATCAGGGTGTCCTGAACCAGGTCCTCCGAGTCCGCCCACGACCCGGTCAGGGTCTGTGCCACCCGCAACAGCACTTCGATCTCAGGTTCGACGTAAGTGCGGAACGCATGCTGACGCTGCGCGGGGCTGTCCGTCGGCGCGCTGATCACACCAGGGCAACCCGGTGGGCGCGGGCGACCCTTCCCGAACCACATCACCGGGCCACCCGTGCTGTCGTCGAAGGCTTGGTCCCGGCCGCGACATGGACGTGGCCGCCGGTCATCACCCGGTGCGTCGTGTGCTCGGTGTCGGTGAGAACCTGCTGCCAGACCTGCCGGGATGCGTCCACGCCGCCGCTGAGCAACGCCAGCCTGGCCAGCGGAGACAACAGCGACCACGGACCGATCGGCAGGGACGTGTCGGCGACTGCGACCCGTCCGCCGGGACGCACCAGCGCCCACGCCTGCTGCCACGCCGCCCGCCAATCGGCGATCACGGACAGCGAGTAGGTGAACAAAACCGTATCGAAGTCACCATGCACGAGCGTGCCCACTTGGGCCGCGTCGCCCACGGACAGGGTCACGTTCGACCAGCTGTGTCGTGCGATCCGCTGCCGGCCTGGCGCAGCATCGCCGCGCTGGCATCGACGCCTACGATCTCACCCGCCGGCCCCACCGCGTCCGCCAGCAACGGGAGGTTCAGTCCTGTCCCGCACCCCACGTCCAGCACTCGCGCCCCGGCCCCCGGCGCAAGCGCCTCGATCGCGGCACGCCGGCCCGGCCGGTACACCAACTGCTCCATCGACACGACGTCATAGACCCGCGCGCCCAGGCGGTAACGCGGCAACCGCGGCATCGTTGGCATGGCACCAGCATGCCGTGCTCGCTCGCCAGCTGGGGATGTCCTGCTCCGGGCACATGCACCCCGCTGCTAGCAAGTTGCGGTCTTCACCGACGGTTCGGGGCCTACCGCTATCGCTCACTGCGTCGAGGTGGCGGGTACTACGGCGAAGCGGTTCACGATTTGAGCAGCGCCTTGACCCCGGCGAGCTCGGCGTGGAGCGCTGCGATCTGGCGCTGCGGCGCCTGCTCGCTGTCGGCCTCGGCCGCGCACCGCCTACCTCGACGACGCGCTCCCGACAGATCAGCGGCCGCGGCTGGAGAGGCATCTCGCAGGCTGCCGCACTGCGCCGAGTACCTCGCCCAGATCCGCACCACCATCGACGTCGTTGGCAGGGCTGGCCCGGCGATCGGGACTCGACGAGCCGACACGACCTCCTGAAGCTCTACCGCAGAACCATCCGCTGAGCCAACGGCGGCACCCGCCGGACGACCTCACAGGCGTGTCAGGGGCCTGCCACCGCCATGCCGAGTCCGCTCCGGAGGTTGACGCCCTAGCTTCACGCCGTCCTGACGCGCTGACCACGCGGCAGGCGCCGTAGGCCGCGCCGCGTGAATACCGACCTGCGGAGCCGGCGGCCTGCATTGCGCGCTAGCCTCGACGAGGTGAGCAACCCCGACATCAACTTCTACTTCGACCCGGTCTGCCCGTTCGCGTGGATGACCAGCAAATGGGTCCGCAGCGTGATGCGTCAACGCGACTACGCCGTTCAGTGGCGGTTCATCTCCTTGCGTCTCATCAACGCCGACGTGGACTATGACGCGCAGTTCCCGCCCGAGTACGAGGCCGGGCACACCGCTGGGCTGCGGTTACTGCGGGTCGCTGCGGCTACCCGGACCGAGTTCGGTCCCTCCGCGGTCGGCCGGCTGTATGAGGCGTACGGGGCGCACATTTTCGACACCCCGCCGGAAGCCGTGAATGAGACGGATCTACGGGAACGTCGCGGCACACGCTCGTTCCTCGAGCCGATCCTCACCGAAGCCGGCGTGCCCACCTCGTTGGCCGACGCCCTGGAGGACACCAGCTTCGATGCGGTGATCCGCTCAGAGACCGACGAGGCGCTGTCGCTGACCGGCAAGGACGTCGGGACACCGATCATTCACTTCCAGCCGCCGACGGGTGTGGCGTTCTTCGGCCCGGTGATCAGCCGCCTGCCGAACGAGGACGACGCGGTACGCCTGTGGGATCACGTCGTGGGCCTGGCATCCTTTCCCGGCTTCGCCGAGCTGAAACGGAGCCTGCGGGAACAGCCGCAACTGGCCGCGTTCGGGGTCACCGAGGGCGCTGTCGGCGCTCAGGAGGACTGGCACGGCGGCAGCCGCCGACTGAAGAAATAGAGACGCTCTGGGCGGCCTGCGCGTCCACTCGAACACGGAGACGCAATGCCGCGACACCCCAACGCCGCAGCCGCGCTCCTATTGGCCGCGTGTGGATCCAGCGCAGGCACGTCCCCATCGTCGTCGCCAACTTCGGCAGCCACCCACCCCCGGGGCGTCGTCGACGGGCGCCGGGAAGGTGAACTACCAGCTTCACATGGTGTTCTCCAGCCAATCCGAGATCAGCCCCGGTGATCGGCCCGCAAGTCTTCATCGCCTCGCCCGTCAGCGTGGAGGTCATCGGGCAGGCACGACCCGATCTGATCGTGCTGCCGAGCCGGGACCTGTCCCGAGAGCCCCGAGGTCAGGCGGCCCCACGCCGGCGCGACGCTGGCTGGTCGAGCAGGTTCGCGCCATAGGCCGCCGTGGTGAAGAACTCGGTCGACTGGTCGGCGAAGACGAGCGTGCGCAACAGCTCGCGGGCCTTGCTCAGGCCGACCGGTGACCCGGTGATGCCCTGCTCCCCGGCCGAGGTGAGCCGGTCGAACTCGGTGTCGATGATCTCGTTCACGAGCTCCGCCGTGATCGGCCGGCCGTCGGGTAGCGCCGTCTCCAGCCTGACCCACTGCCTGAGTTGCGAGCGTGAGATCTCCGCGGTGGCGGCGTCCTCCATCAGGTGGTCGATCGCCACGGCACCGGCACCTTGCAGCCACGCCTGCAGGTAGCGCAACGCGACGGTCACGTTCTGCCGCACGCCCGCGTCCGTGACCTGCCCGGGTGTCTGGTCGATGGCCAGCAGTTCAGTCGCGGTCACCTCGGGCGTGAACTGGCGCTGGAGCTGATTCGGGGTGTCTGCGAGCACGTCGGTGAACGCTTCCCGGCACACCGGCACCAGCCCCGGGTGGGCCACCCAGGACCCGTCGTAACCGGCGTTGGCCTCCCGCTGCTTGTCCTGCTGGACCGCGGCGAAGGCCACCGCGTTCGCCTTCGCGTTCCGGCTCGGGATGAACGCGGACATACCTCCGATCGCGTGCGCGCCGCGACGGTGGCAGGTGGCCACGAGCAGGTCGGTGTAGGCCTGCATGAACGGGACGGTCATCACGACCGCCGCACGGTCGGGCAACACGTACTCGGGGCGGTCACCGAAGTTCTTGATGATGCTGAAGATGTAGTCCCACCGCCCGGCGTTCAGGCCGGCCGAGTGGTAGCGCAGCTCGTAGAGGATCTCCTCCATCTGGAAGGCGGCCGTGATGGTCTCGATGAGCGTGGTGGCGCGGATGGTGCCCTGCGCCAGCCCGAGCATGTCCTGGGCCATCACGAAGACCTCGTTCCACCAGCGGGCTTCTTCGTAGTGCTCCACCTTGGGCAGGTAGAAGTAGGGCCCGCAGCCGGCGTCGATCTGCAGGCGGCCGCAGTGGAAGAGATAGAGGCCGAAGTCGAAGAGACTCGCCGAGATCGGGTGGCCGTTGATCAGGACGTGCTTCTCCACCAGGTGCAGCCCGCGCGGGCGCACCACGATCGTGGACAGGTCGTCGCCGAGGACGTAGCGGCGGCCGTCGTCGTTGACCAGCTCGAGGTGGCGACTCACCGCGTCACGCAGGTTCCGCTGGCCGTCGACCATGTTGGACCAGGTCGGCGAGTTCGCGTCCTCGAAGTCGGCCAGCCACACCTTGGCGCCCGAGTTGAGCGCATTGATGGTCATCTTCCGGTCGGTGGGACCGGTGATCTCCACGCGGCGGTCGACGAGTCCCGGCGCGGGCGGGGCCACCCGCCAGGACGGATCCTCGCGGATGACTGCCGTCTCGGGAAGGAAGTCGAGGGTCCCACCCGCGAGCAGTTCGGCCCGTCGCTCGCGCCGCGCGGCCAGCAGATCGCAGCGGGAGGCCGCGAACCGGTTGTGCAACGTCGTGACGAACTCGATGGCTTCGGGGGAGAGGATCTCGGCCAGCCGACTGTCGTCGGGAGGCGCGACCTGGATCGTGCTGGTCAGAGTCATGAGACGAACTGCCTCTCTTCGGTCGAGCCGTGCAGCGCGGTGGTCTCACCGGCCGGGTTGAGCGCGGTGCTGACGAGGTCGAAGTAGCTGGTGCCCACCTCGTGCTGGTGGCGGGTCGCCGTGTAGCCGTCCCGCTCGCTCGCGAACTCGCGGTCCTGGAGCTGGACGTAGGCGCTCATGCCGGTCTCGGCGTAGCCACGAGCGAGGTCGAACATCGAGTGGCTGATCGCGTGGAATCCGGCCAGCGTGATGAACTGGAACTTGTAGCCCATGTGGCTGAGTTCGCGCTGGAACTTGGCGATCGTGGCGTCGTCGAGGTTGGCCCGCCAGTTGAAGGACGGCGAGCAGTTGTAGGCCAGCAGCTGGTCCGGGTACTCGGCCCTGACCGCCTCGGCGAACTTCCGTGCGACCTCGAGGTCGGGGGTCGAGGTCTCCATCCACAACAGGTCCGAGTAGGGCGCATAGGCGATGCCGCGGGCGATGCAGGACGCGAGCCCGTTGCGGACCCGGTAGTAACCCTCGGCCGTCCGCTCGCCGGTGACGAAGGGCGCGTCGCGTTCGTCGATGTCACTGGTGAGCAACGTCGCCGCCTCGGCATCGGTGCGGGCGATGATCACGCTGGGCACGTCGCTCACGTCGGCCGCGAGCCGGGCCGCGTTCAGGGTGCGGATGTGCTGGCTGGTCGGGATCAGCACCTTGCCGCCGAGGTGACCGCACTTTTTCTCGGCTGCCAGCTGGTCCTCCCAATGCACGCCGGCCGCACCGGCCACGATCATGGCCTTCATGAGTTCGAACGCGTTGAGCGGTCCGCCGAAGCCGGCCTCGGCGTCGGCGACGATCGGGGCGAACCAGTTCTCCACCGACTCGTCGCCCTCGGAGGCCGCGATCTGGTCGGCCCGCACGAGAGCGTTGTTCAACCGGCGCACCAGGTCCGGGACCGAGTTGACCGGGTACAGGCTCTGATCCGGGTAGGTCTGGCCGGCACTGTTGCCGTCGGCCGCGACCTGCCAGCCCGAGAGGTAGATGGCCCGCAGCCCGGCACGAACGCTCTGCACGGCCTGGTTGCCGGTGGAGGCGCCGAGCGCGTGGACGTAGTCGTCCTCGTCGTGGATCAGATCCCACAGCCGACGCGCACCGAGGTCGGCCAGGGTGCGGGCCTCGATGACGCTGCCCTGCAGACGCACCACGTCGGCGGCGGTGTAGTCGCGGCGGATACCGGCCCAGCGCGGCTCGTCCTGCCAGCGGCGTGTGAGCTTGTCGGCGTCGAGTGTCATGCTGATCCTCCTTGGTGGGACGGCTGATCGCCGTCGGCATGGGAACAGCATGCGATCTCCGGCCGCGCAGGCGAAAGGTGTGCCGCTTGCGAAATTCCTCCAATTGCATCGCCAGATTTGCCAATCTTGCGAAGCTTGTGTTTTGCAGAGTGCGGGCTACCATTCGTCAATGGCACGGGCAATGGTGGGCGGGCGATTACGTCAGCTGCGCGAGGAACGACATCTCACGCAGGTCGACCTTGCGAAAGCGCTTGGGATCTCGCCGAGCTACCTCAACCAGCTCGAACACAACGCCCGCCCGCTGACCGTGCCGGTGCTGCTACGGATCTCGGACGTCTTCGGGATCGAGGCCAGCTTCTTCTCGGCCCAGGACACGACCCGGTTGATCGCCGAGGTGCACGAGACCCTGATCGGCAACGATCTCGGCCTCACCGCCAACGACCGCGAGGTCAGCGAGCTGGTCGGGTCACAGCCCAAGATCGCGCAGGCGCTGGTCAAGCTGCACCGGCTCCATCAGCAGGCGCTCGAACAGTTGGGTCAGCTGAGCGCCGAGGAATCCGCGCCGCTGTTGCCGTACGAGCAGGTCCGCGACTACTTCTACAGCCACACCTACATCGGGTCACTGGACACCGCGGCCGAACGGTTGGCCAACGAGCTCTCGGCACGCCGGGGTGAGCTGCTGTCGGCGTTGGCGAACCGACTCAAGCAGCAACACCGGCTGCGTCTGGTCGAAGGGGATCAGGAGTCCCTCGGCGCCCTGCACCGTTTCGACCCGGAGTCCGGCGTACTCACCGTGGCGGCCAACCTGCGTCCCAACCAGCAGGCGTTTCGGCTGGCCCGGCAGTTGGCCCTGCTGGAGTTCGAGCGGATGTTGACCGAACTTGCCGACAACGCGGGCATGATGGGCGCGGACACCCATGCCCTGATGACGATCGGGCTCGCGAACTACTTCGCCGCGGCGCTGATCCTGCCCTACGAGGCCTTTCGGACCAAGGCCGAGGAATACCGCTACGACATCGAACGGCTGGCCAGATATTTCGAGGTCGGGTTCGAGACGGTCTGCCACCGCCTCAGCACGTTGCAACGGCCGAAGGACCGCGGCGTGCCCTTCTCGTTCGTCAGGGTGGACCGGGCCGGAAACGTATCCAAGCGGATCTCGGCGACGCCCTTTCACTTCTCGCGGACCGGGGGAACCTGCCCGCTCTGGAACGTGTACGAGGCGTTCACCCAGCCGGGCAAGGTGCTCACCCAGGTCGCCGAGATGCCGGACGGCCGTCGCTACCTGTGGGTTTCACGGGTGGTGACCCGCAGCGCCGGCCGGTACGGCGCCCCGTCCAAGACGTTCGCGGTCGGCCTGGGCTGCGAGGTTCGGCACGCCGGGCGGCTGGTCTACTCCGCGGGACTGGATCTCGACGACAAGCAGGCAGTGACGCCGATCGGCATGGGATGCAAGATGTGCGAGCGTCCCGATTGCGCCCAGCGGGCCTTCCCGCCCCTCGGACACACCCTGTCCATCGACCGCAACCGGACCGACTTCGCGCCCTACCCGGTCGCGCCCAGAACAAACTGACCTTCCCCGATTCCCTGCCGGTGGTCCTTCCTCTGGCGGTCTCTCCACTGGTGATCCTGAGCGATCCTGTCCGATCTGGGTAGCCAGTTGGATGGGTCTCCGCGCAATGTGGCGCAGGCGTATGAGTTCGATTCGATCCTGTCCGATCTGCGGCCCGTAGAGGGTGTCGATTTTCGCGCTGACGGCTTGGTGTTCGTCGGCGACGACGCGGTTGGCGATGCGGGCGTAGACGAGGGTCATCTCCATGCTGCGGTGTCCGAGCAGCGCGGCGATCGCTTCCAGGCGCATCCCGCGGTTGATCGCTTGGGTGGCCAGGGTGTGACGCAGCGCGAGGGCCTCGCCGATGCGGCAGCCCGTCGCGAGCATCCAGTCGACGAGGTCGGGGATGCCGAGAGCGACGGCACACTGGTTCGCCGCAGCCAACCGACCAGCGTCGTCGTTTCCTCCGGCGTCAGAGCCCGGGCGACTTCTTGCCGACGCTGATCCGCGCGGACGAGTCACGGACCGGGTTAGCAGCGACGGCGATCACGCTGGAGCCGCCGGGCGTCTGCCGGTTCGTCAGCTCAATCTTCAGCGCCCGCTCCGCCGCGGCGCGCGTGCGGCCGTGCTTGGCGACCAGCCGGATGCGGCCGTCGAAGTCCCGGAACTTCGCGCGGGCTTGGATCTGGCCTTTGGACATCGAGACGAACAGCGTCTTGCCGGTGGTTCCCACCGGCAGCGGTGGACGACCAACAGATCACCTCCGTCATCACTAAAAGATGACTGATCGAGTCCGGAATGCAAGAAGGCCCCGGATTCCGGGGCCTTCAGCTCCCCCGACTGGACTCGAACCAGTAACCCTTCGATTAACAGTCGAATGCTCTGCCAATTGAGCTACGGGGGACCACGCGTGCTGCTCGTCCGGCCCGGGGCCGAACAGGCAACGCGGAGAAGAATATCGCATCCCGACCCGGCCTCGCGCCGCCCCCCGCCGCAGAGGCAGACTTGGGTGACCGCGACACGACGAAAGGCAGCCAGACCATGAAGCCCTCGCTCATCATCGGCATGATCATCGGCTACGTCCTGGGCGCCAGAGCCGGCCGCGAACGCTACGAGAACATCGTCGCCGTGGCCCGCCGGGTGGCCGGCAGCCAGACGATCCAGGCCACCGCCGGAGTGCTGCAAGCACAGGCGTTCGAGGCGGCCGAGCGGGCCAAGCGCCAGCTCAAGGGCGGTTCCCGGGCCCGCATGTCCGGCCGGACCACGCAGGGTGGGTACCCCTCCGACGAGGCGATGTCGGACAGCGTCGGCTCGAACGGCCACCGCGCCTAGAACGGCACCGTCACACCGGCACCGCTCCTGGAACGGCACCCCCAGATCAGCCGCCGGGGAACAGCTGTTCAGGAGTCATCCGGGCGACCTGGCCGAGGTAGTCGACCAGGGCCTCTCGGGCAGCCGGCGAGTTCGGTGTCCCGGTGTCGAGCCGAGCGGTCCAGCGCAAGCCGTCGGCGCCGGGCACCCGCCGTCCCACGAGCCGCCCGGTTCCACCGGGCACCCGTACCTGCTCCCAGCGGCCGATGCTGCTCTCGACCCGGGTACGTACCACCGTCGGCAGGTTCCGGGCTTCGCTGAAGCGGATGGTGGCCTCGGGAAGGTCGGACACGATGCCTTGCTCGTCCACCACGCCCTCGATCACGTGCATGCCGTCCTCGGACCAGGTCGCCTTGACGACCTGGTCCCAGTCCACCCGCCGCCAACCGGTCTCGACCGGCAGCCACAGTCCTCGCTGGGTGGCGACCACTGCCGGCGAGCCCGAGAGGTCGGCCACCGCGAGGATGCGCTCGTCGGAGTCCAGCAGCTTGCGCAGGGCAGCCGGCGGCTTGACCCGCCGCGGCAAGAGCGCCATCAGGAGCCGCCGCCGATAGCCCGGTTCCGCATCTCGCGGCGTCGCTGTTCCAACTGCATCAACTGCGCGAACAACCGGCCCTGCTCCTCGGCATCGGCGACGGCATCGAGCCGTTGCATCCTGGACTTCAACTGTGCCACCTCGCGGGCGACCACCTGCTCGGCGAGGTTCATGACCATCGCCTCGGCGTAGCGGGGCTGGGCGTCGGCGCCCGAGCGCAGCGGCTCGACGGCGAGCGCGTTCACCGCAGCCCTGGCCTCGGAGTCCGGCGGCAGGTGCTCGGCCACGGTGGCCACCCAGGTCGGCCCGGTGGCCGCCGCCGCCGCTCCCCCGGCCGCCGCGATCGCGGCCTGCAGTTGCTGGTGCACCGCAACCATGAAGGCCAGCGAGCCCAGCTCGTCGAACTGCTTGCCGACCACCTGCGGCAGCTGCAGCGCGGCCTTGATCACCTCGCGCTCGGACTGCGTCATCTTCGGCGGCACCCCGGTCACAGCGGGCCGGTCGAACGTCTGCTGGGACTGGACGGGCTGACGGCCACCCCCGCCGTCGCCCCCACGATTGCTGCCGCCATGGTTACCGCCCGCGTGAGTGCCGCCGCCACTGCTCTGACCGCCGCGCTCGGCCGAGCGGACCTGGCCCCGCACCCGGCCGACCACCCGCATCGGATCGTCCACGCCCACCAGGCCGGCCAGCACCCGTGCGTACTCGTCCCGCAGCGCATGGTCCTTGATCATGGCGACCAGCGGAATCCCCTTGTCCAGCGCCGCAACCCGTCCCTCGGCGGAGTCCAGGTTGTGGCGCGTGACCGTGGTGCGGAGCACGAACTCGACCAGTGGAATGCGGGCCTCGATCAGCGCCCGCACCGCGGGGTCACCACCGCTCTGCCGCAGCTCGCACGGGTCCTTGCCGCTGGCCTCGACCGCCACGAACGTCTGTGCCATGAACTTCTGCTCGTCGGCGAACGCCCGCTCGGCAGCCTTCATCCCAGCTGCGTCGCCGTCAAAGGTGAACACCACCTGACCCGAGAAGGCATCGTTGTCCATCAGCAGCCGCCGGATCACGTTGATGTGCTCAGCCCCGAACGCGGTGCCGCAGGTCGCCACCGCGGTCGTGATTCCGGCGAGGTGGCAGGCCATCACGTCGGTGTAACCCTCGACGATGACCGCCTGGTGCTGCTTGGCGATCTCTCGCTTGGCGACGTCCATGCCGTACAGCAGCTGGCTCTTCTTGTAGAGCGGCGTCTCGGGGGTGTTGAGGTACTTGGCCTCGATCTTGTCGTCGTCGTGGATGCGACGCGCCCCGAAGCCGACGACGTCCCCGCTGACGTCCTTGATCGGCCAGAGCAGCCGGCGGTGAAAGCGGTCGATCAGCGAGCCCCGGTTGGACTCCCGGGACAGGCCGGCCAGGGTCAGTTCCGCCGGCGAGAAGCCCCGTCCGAGCAGGTACTTGCTGAGCGTGTCCCAGCCGCCGGGGGCGTAGCCGCAGCCGAACTGCTGGGTGGCCTGGGCGTCGAAGCCGCGCTCTATCAGGAAGTCGCGCGCCGGCTTGGCATCGGGCGTACCCAGCTGTTCGACATAGAACGCCGCCGCCTGGGTGTGCGCCTCGACCAGCCGGGCGCGCTGGCCGGCCGGCCGGCCGGCGCCCGTGCTCCCCTCGGCGTAACGCAGCTGGATGCCGGCCCGGGAGGCGAGGTTCTCGACCGCCTCGGTGAAGGACAGGTGCTCGATCCGCTCCACGAACCGGATAACGTCGCCACCGGCGCCACACCCGAAGCAGTGGAACAAATTGCGCCCCGGCGACACCGACAGTGAAGGGGATTTCTCGTCGTGGAAGGGGCAGATTCCCTTGAGGTTGCCACCGCCTGCGTTGCGCAACTGCACGTGCTCACCGATCACATCGGCGATGTTGGAACGCTCGCGGACCGCCGCGACGTCCTCGTCGCGAATCCGTCCGGCCATGCGTCTGAGTCTAGGCTCGCAGCCCGGCTAGCGACCCCGTGCTGTGCACAGCCGCTCGTGCCAGGCCAGCGCGGACGAGTCGGTGAGCTGGGCGACCTGGTCGATGACCACCCGCAGCCGCTCGGCATCGTCGGCGGCGGCTCGCCAGCTGTCCCGCTGCGCCAGCGACAGGCCCCGCTCCCCCAGCCGCAGCAATTCCTCGACCAATTCGAGAAGGATCACCCGTTGACGGAACAGCACCGTTTCGACGCCGGCGCGCCGCATCACGTAGCGCAGCGCGATGGCCTTGAGCAGTGCGCACTCCGCGGCCACCTCGGCCGGGACGACCAGATCGGTCCGGTACCGGCCGAACGGTGGATCCCCGAACGCGGCGCGGGTGGCGCCGACCGCGGCGCCGACGAACCGCCCGGTGAGCTCGCTGGTGGCCCGCTTGGCGGCCGCCTGCGCGCGGAACGAGCCGTCGTAGCCGGCCAGGTCGCGCAGCGGTTCGAGCCGCAGCAAGCCTTCGAGCATCGGGGCCAGCTCGGCGGCCGGTCGCGCGGAGTAGAACTCGGCGGCCTGCTCGCACAGCGCCTGCCGCTCGTCGGAGTCGTCGAGGTCGGCCAGCCGGATGTGACCGGCGTGCACGCCGTCCTCGACGTCGTGGACGGAGTAGGCCACGTCGTCGGCCCAGTCCATCACCTGGGCCTCCAGGCAGCGCCGGCCCGGCTCGCGGCCGTCGCGCAACCATTCGAAGGCCTGCAGGTCCGAGCCGTACACGCCGAACTTGCGGGTGCCCTCGCGGGCGGCCCAGGGGTACTTGCACACAGCGTCCAGCGTCGCCCGGGTCAGGTTGAGGCCGGCGGACCTGCCGTCGTCGGACACCGTCTTGGCCTCGAGCCGGGTGAGGATCCGCAGTGTCTGGGCATTGCCCTCAAAGCCACCTGCTCCGGCCGCAGCCGAGTTGAGAGCGTCCTCACCGTTGTGCCCGAACGGTGGGTGCCCGAGGTCGTGCGCCAGCCCGGCGGCGTCGGTGATGTCGGGATCGCACCCTAGCTCGGCACCCATCTCGCGCCCGATCTGGGCCACCTCGAGGGAATGGGTAAGCCGGGTACGGGGAAAGTCATCCTGACCCGGTGACACCACCTGTGTCTTGTCAGCCAGCCGCCGGAAGGCATAGGAATGCAGCACCCGGGCACGGTCGCGTTCGAAGGGACCCCGCTCGTCCGCGTTCCGCTTGTCCGGGTAGTCGGCCCCGACCTGTCCGCGCTTGGGCGACTCCACCAGCCAGCGGGCCTGGTCGAGGTCGTCGTAGCGGAAGCGGCCGAAGCGAGACGTCCTCAGACGTGCTCCTCGGTCCAGTCGGCGAACTGCTGCAGGTTCTGCAGCCACATGCCGACCGTGAACTTCAGCTGCTGCCGGCTGATGCCGCCCTCGAAGTCGAAGGCCTGCTCGGCGCAGATGCCCACCAGCCCGTCATCGGGCAGCACCGTGTAAGCCTTGGGAAAGAGCTTGCTGCGATTCCAGTCGTCCAGCACCAGCGCCAGCGTCGGGCGCAGCTCCACATCGAACCGGCGGTTCAGGTACAGCCGCGCCTGCAGCACCTCTTCGTCCTGCCCGTAGTGGAAGAAGTAGACGCTGAAGTTCTCCCACCGGACGGTGAGGTCGCCGTCGTCGTCGATCATCGAGCGCAGACCGTACTCGTTCAGGATCGTCTTGAGCAGCTGGTTGCCCGGCAGCACAGTGGGCCCCTCGCGCCGGCCCAGCGGCACATCCGGCGCTCGCCGCTGCTCGACACCGGCACGTGCCGCGGCGACCGCCGCGGCAGCGATTCGGGACAGACGACGGGGCACGATGCCGAGATTACCCGCAACGCCCCGCGGTTCAGCGAGAGTCCCGGCCGTTTCCGGCGCCGGCCTGCGCGTTCGCCCGGCCGGCCTCCAGCCGCGCCACCGGCACCCGGAACGGCGAGCAGGACACGTAGTCCAGGCCGACCTCGTCGAAGAAGTGCACCGATTCCGGATCGCCGCCGTGCTCGCCGCACACGCCCAGCTTCAGCCCCGGACGGCGCTCGCGCCCCTTCTCGGCCGCGATCCGCACCAGCTCGCCAACCCCCTCCCGGTCGATGGACTCGAACGGCGACACGCCGAAGATGCCCTTCTCCAGGTAGTGCGAGAAGAAGGCCGCCTCGACATCGTCCCGCGAGAAGCCCCAGGTCGTCTGGGTCAGGTCGTTGGTGCCGAAGGAGAAGAACTCGGCCGACTCCGCGATCTGGTCGGCCGTGAGCGCGGCCCGGGGCAGCTCGATCATGGTTCCGACCAGGTACTCCAGGTGCGCGCCGGTCTCGGCCCGGACGTCGCGGGCCACCTTGACGATGTCGTCCTTGACCGATTCGAACTCCTGGACGGCGCCGACGAGTGGCACCATGATCTCGACCCGGGGCACCCCGCCCGCCTGCACCCGCTCGGCCGCCGCTTCGAGGATCGCCCGGCTCTGCATGGCGAACAGGCCCGGGATGACCAGGCCGAGCCGCACCCCGCGCAGCCCCAGCATCGGGTTCTGCTCGTGCAGCTTGTGTACCGCCTGCAGCATCCGCAGGTCGCCCTCACGCGGCTCCCCGCGCGCCTCGGCGACGGCGACCCGGACGGACAGCTCGGTGATGTCGGGCAGGAACTCGTGCAGCGGCGGGTCCAGCAGCCGGATCGTCACCGGCAGGCCGTCCATCGCCTCGAACAGTCCCTTGAAGTCCTCGCGCTGCAGGGGCAGCAGTTCGGCCAGCTGGCGCTCCCGCTCGGAGTCGGTGTCGGCGAGGATCAGCGCCTCGACCAGCGAGCGGCGGTCGCCCAGGAACATGTGCTCGGTGCGGCACAGCCCGATGCCCTGCGCCCCGAACTGGCGCGCCCGGGCGGCGTCCGGCTCGGTGTCGGCATTGGCCCGGACCGACATCCGGCGGCCGCCGTCGGCGACCCGCATGATCCGGTGCACCGCCTTGACGAGTTCACCCGCATCGTCGGCGCCTGTTCCCTCCGGATCGATCTCGCCCTCGAAGTAGCGGACCACCGGCGAGTCGACCACCGGGACCTCGCCCAGGAAGACCTCACCCGACGTGCCGTCGATCGAGATGACGGTGCCCTCTTCGTAGACGGTGCCGTCGGAGGTGGTGAAGTGCCGCGCCTTGGTGTCGACCTTCAGGCTCTCGGCGCCGCAGACACAGGTCTTGCCCATGCCACGGGCGACGACGGCCGCGTGGCTGGTCTTGCCGCCGCGGCTGGTCAGGATGCCCTGGGCGGCGATCATGCCGTTCAGGTCGTCCGGGTTCGTCTCGCGGCGGACCAGGATGACCTTCTCACCGGAGCGGGACCATTTGACCGCCGTGTAGGAGTCGAACACGACCTTGCCGACGGCCGCACCCGGCGAGGCGTTCATCCCCTGGGCGATCTTGCGGTGCGCTGCCGTGTCGTCGAAGTGCGGGAACATCAGCTGGGCCAATTGCGCTCCGGTGACCCGCTGCAGTGCCTCGTGCTCGTCGATCAGGCCCTCGTCGATCAGCTGGGTGGCGATCCGGAACGCGGCCGCCGCGGTCCGCTTGCCGACCCGGGTCTGCAGCATCCACAGCTTGCCGCGCTCGATCGTGAACTCGATGTCGCACAGGTCGCGGTAGTGCTCCTCCAGCTGAGCCATGATGCCCATCAGCTCGTCGTGGCTCGTGGGGTCCAGCCGGGCGAGGTCCGACAGCGACAGCGTGTTGCGGATGCCGGCGACGACGTCCTCACCCTGGGCGTTCTGCAGGTAGTCGCCGTACTCGCCCTTGGCCCCGGAGGCCGGGTCGCGGGTGAACGCGACGCCGGTGCCGGAGTCCTCGGAGAGGTTGCCGAACACCATCGAGCAGATGTTGACGGCGGTGCCCAAGTCTGCGGGGATGCGCTCCTGGCGGCGGTACAGGATGGCCCGCGGCGCGTTCCAGGAGTCGAAGACCGCCCGGACGGCGAGGTCCATCTGCTCGCGCGGGTGCTGCGGAAACTCCCGTCCGGCCTGCTCGACGACGACCTGCTTGTACGTCTCGACCAGCTTGCGCAGATCCTCGGCGTCCAGGTCCAGGTCGTTGGTGGTGCCCTTGGCCGTCTTGGCCTCGTCCAGGGCGTTCTCGAAGTGGTCGCCGTCGATGTCCAGGACGGTCTTGCCGAACATCTGGATCAGCCGGCGGTAGGAGTCGAAGGCGGACCGCTCGTTGCCGGCCTGCGCGGCTAGCCCGCGCACCGACTGGTCGTTGAGGCCGATGTTGAGGACCGTCTCCATCATTCCGGGCATCGAGAACTTGGCACCCGAGCGCACCGACACCAGGAGTGGATCGTCGGTCTGGCCGAGCTTCTTGCCCATCCGGACCTCGAGCGCCGCCAGATGCTGGGTGACCTCGGCCGACAGCTCGGCAGGCTCGCGACCGTTGGCCAGAAAGGCCTGGCAGGCCTCGGCGGTGATGGTGAACCCCGGCGGCACGGGTAGGCCCATGTTGGTCATCTCGGCGAGGTTGGCGCCCTTGCCGCCGAGCAGACCCTTCAGGTCCTTGTTGCCTTCAGCGAAGTCGTAGACAAACTTGGTCATCTCGCGCCACCACCACCGATTCGTTAGACGGACACCTGGGCGAACCCTAAGCGGGGTAAGCGGTTTCGGTCGCTGTCCGAAGACCAACCTGTGGCTCGTCTGAGGCTAACGACACAGCGCACACTGCGCGGACGTGACAATCGTCTCGACCGTCCTCAGCCGGCCCGGCCCACTGGCGGCTCAGCCGGCCCGGCCCACTGGGCGGCTCAGCCGCCGGAGTCGGGGAGCTCCGCACCGAACGGCACCGCCCGCGATTCCCGGTCGGCCAGCCAGTTCTCCGGCAGGCTCACCTTGCGGGCGCCCGACGTCCGGCCGCGGGGCAGGCCGAGCACGTCCGCCGGAAAGGGCTGGCTCAGGTCGAGCTGGTGCAGCAGGTCGCTCAGCTCGGGCAAGCTCGAGGCCATCGCCAGCGCTTTGCGCAGTTCGCTACCGACCGAGAATCCCTTGAGGTACCAGGCAACGTGCTTGCGGAAGTCGACCACGCCGCGCTCCTCACCGAGCCACTCGCCGAGCAGCTCGGCATGGCGGAACATCGCCTTCGCAACCTCGTCCAGCCCCGGCAGGAAGGTCTGCTGCTGGCCGGCGAACACCGCGGCGAGGTCGCCGAACAGCCACGGACGGCCCAGGCAGCCACGGCCGACGACCACGCCCGCGCAGCCGGTCTCGCGGATCATCCGGACGGCGTCGGCCGCCTCCCAGATGTCACCGTTGCCCAGCACCGGAATGTCCAGCAGCTCGGCGAGTTCGGCGATCGGGCCCCAGTCGGCCTGGCCGCCGTAGAACTCAGCCGCCGTCCGGCCGTGCAGGGCCACGTAGGCGACGCCGGCGTCCTGAGCGCGCAAGGCCGCGTCGCGGTAGGTCAGATGATCGGCGTCCACTCCCAGCCGCATCTTCACCGTGACCGGGAGCTGCCCGTCGGCAGCCTTCACGGCAGCGGTGACCAGGTCGTCGAAGAGGTTGATCCGCCAGGGCAGCGCCGCGCCGCCACCGCGCCGGGTGACCTTGGGCACCGGGCAGCCGAAGTTCAGGTCGACGTGGTCGGCGAGGTCGTCGGCCACCACCATCCGCACGGCGCGACTCACGATCTCGGGGTCGGTGCCGTACAGCTGCATCGAGCGCGGCGTCTCGTCCTCGGCGAAGGCCACCATCTGCAGCGTCTTGGGATTGCGCTCCACCAGCGCCCGGGAGGTGATCATCTCGGAGATGTAGAGCCCAGCCCCGTACTCGCGGCACAGCCGCCGGAACGCCACATTGGTGATGCCCGCCAGCGGAGCCAGGACGACCGGCGGGTCGACGGTGATCCGGTCGCCCAGCTTCAGCGGCACCGAAACTGGCTCGACGCGGTTTGTCACCGGCTCGGTCATGGTCATGCGTGCCCGCTCAGCAGCCGATCAGGCGCTGGGCGAGGTAGCCCTCGACCTTGTCCAGCGCCACCCGGTCCTGGGTCATGGCATCCCGCTCGCGGATGGTCACGGCTTGGTCCTCGAGGGTCTCGAAGTCCACGGTGATGCAGTACGGGGTGCCGATCTCGTCCTGGCGGCGGTAGCGCTTGCCGATGGCCTGGGTCTCGTCGTACTCGACGTTCCAGTTCTTTCGCAGCGCGGCGGCGAGATCGCGCGCCTTCGGTGACAGGTCGGCGTTGCGCGACAGCGGCAGCACCGCGGCCTTGACCGGGGCCAGCCGCGGGTCGAGCCGCAGCACGGTGCGCTTGTCGACACCGCCCTTGGTATTGGGCGCCTCGTCCTCGACATAGGCGTCGAGCAGGAACGCCAGTGTCGCCCGGGTGAGGCCGGCGGCAGGCTCGATGACGTAGGGAAAGTACCGTTCGCCCTTCTCGCCGCGGCTGGCGTCGAAGTAGCTCAGATCGACACCGGAGTGCTTCGAGTGCGTCTTGAGGTCGAAGTCGGTGCGGTTCGCGATGCCCTCGAGCTCGTCGAACTCCTTGGCACCGAAACGGAACCGGTACTCAATGTCGACGGTGCGCTTGGAGTAGTGCGACAGCTTCTCTTTCGGGTGCTCGAAGCGCCGCATGTTCTCGGGGTTCAGGCCGAGGTCGGTGTAGAAGTTCCAGCGGGCGTCCAGCCAATACTCGTGCCACTGCTCGTCGGTGCCCGGCTCGACGAAGAATTCCATCTCCATCTGCTCGAACTCGCGGGTGCGGAAGATGAAGTTGCCCGGCGTGATCTCGTTCCGGAAGGACTTGCCCGTCTGGGCGATGCCGAACGGCGGCTTCTTGCGCGAGGTCGTCATCACGTTGGCGAAGTTCAGGAAGATGCCCTGCGCGGTCTCGGGACGCAGGTAGGCAAGGCCCGACTCGTCCTCGACCGGGCCGAGATGGGTCTTGAGCATGCCGGAGAACTGCCGCGGCTCCGTCCAGGTGCCCTTGTTGCCGCAGTTGGGGCAGCTGATGTCGGCCAGGCCGTGCTCCGGCGGGCGGCCCTTCTTGGCCTCGTAGCCCTCTTCGAGGTGGTCCGCGCGGAAGCGCCGGTGACAGTTCGTGCACTCGGTCAGGGGGTCGGAGAAGGTGGCCAGGTGGCCTGAGGCCTCCCAGACGGCGGGCGGCAGCAGCACCGAGGAATCCAGGCCGACGACATCATCGCGGCTGGTGACCATCGTGCGCCACCACTGCCGGCGCAGGTTCTCTTTGAGCTCCACGCCCAGCGGCCCGTAGTCCCACGCCGAGCGAGTTCCGCCGTAGATCTCGGCAGCCGGAAAGACGAAGCCACGACGCTTCGACAGGCTGACGACGGCATCATTTCGATCAAGGGGCACTGTGGGCAACTCCATCAGGAATGGGTGAGTAGCGACCCGTCCAGGATATCGGTACGCCCAAGCTCGTTCTGTGCAGCCGCGGCGAGGTCCCTGGCCCGTCGCCGCCGGACGTCCCAGCGATGGAAACCGAACGTCACCACCCCGGTGAGCAGCCAGCCCAGCAGGATGTCGAAGACGTAGTGCTCAGCCCCATACACCAGCGAGAACCCCATCGCCAGCGCGTAACAGGCCAGCAGCGGTCGCCAGCGCCTGCGCACCCGGGGCCAGAAGAACACCGTGAGCAGGGCCGAGATCGCGGCGTGCAGCGAGGGCACCGCCGCGACCTGATTAACCCCCGCCTGGCCCTCGTCGATCAGCGCCTTGGCCTGCGGAATGCCCAGCCGGTTCCAGCCGCGAGTGGCCACCCGCTCGACGTACGGGGCGGCGCCGCTGTGGATGGGGTGGACCGAGCCGAGCATGCCGCCGGACGTCACCGTCCCGACCTTGGCATCGATGCAGCTGGGCTCCGACGGACCGCCGGCCACCTGGGCCGAGGTGCACTGCGCGGCTGCCCACGGCGGCGCTGCCGGAAAGACGATGAAGCCGATCAGGCCGAGCAGCGAGATCGCCACGAACTGGAACGCGAACCGGCGCCAGGCCGCCCGGTCGCGCAGCCACAGCACCCCCGCCACGGCGTAGGGCGCCAGAAAGTACGAGACGTAGACCAGACTGACTCCCATTTCCCACCAGGGCGGGAAGGGCTCCTTCAAGTGGGACTGCAACCAGACAGTCGGGTCCACCCGGAACAGCCAGCGGTCGAAATCCAGCTGCAGGTGCCACTCGGTGGGCCGGCCCAGCAGTTCCGCCGCGCCCCGGGTGAGGTCATAGGCCACCAGCACCGCGACGAAGGGCAGCCAGTCACGGAGCACGCTCAGCACGCCACGGCGGCCGATGCTGGCCGCGAACAGTCCGGCGCAGACGTAGATCAGCACGGTGTTGCGATCGAAGGTGATGCCGACCCGATGCGTCCAATACAGCAGCGCGACAGCCCAGAGGGACACCGCCAACCGGCGCGCGACGGTGAGGGCGCGGCTGGACAGCAGCGGTGAACGACCTGGCTCAGGCGATGCTGCCCGGGTCACCACTCACCCCCCACCTCGGATTGCCTTCTCGGTAACGGCCTTGCTTGCCTGGCGAACAAGCTACCGAGCTTTCCCTCACTGGCTGGCAGCCGGCTGTGGGCGCTAGCCGTCGACGGTCCGCACAGCCGCGTCTGTTCGCGCCACCCAGTCGGCGTCCACGGCGCGGTCGCTGCCCTGGGAGGTTTCCGCTCCTTCGCTGTCGATGCTGACCAGCGGCTCGAAGGCGCTGGGCTGGTCGAGCGCCTGGGCCATCAGCGGGGTCGCGATCAGCTTGACGTCGTAGCCGCCGAGGCCGCGGCGGTAGGCGCCGACGGACTCCCATTCCGTCAGCAGCACCCAGGCGTTCTCGTCATCGGTGGCCCGGCCGACGCTGCCCCGGAGAAAGCCGGGACGGACGGCGAGCGCCCGCAGCGCGGCCTGGGCGGAGTCCAGGAACTCCTCGGCGGTCCCGGACGGACGGAACTGCAGGATCGCGATCACGCGCGGCCTCCACTCACTGTCTGATCCGCCGTCTGCGCTGCCGCGTCGGGATCATCGGACGCTGCCGCGCCGGGATCATCGGACGCTGCCGCGCCGGGATCATCGGACGCTGCCGCGTCGATAGCCGCGCCGAAGCGGCGGTCGCGGTTGGCATAGCTCTCGCAGGCCGACCACAGGTGCCGCCGGTCGAAGTCGGGCCAGGGGGTGTCTATGAACATCAGTTCCGCATAGGCCGACTGCCACAGCAGAAAGTTGGACGTCCGCTGCTCACCGCCGGTCCGGAGAAACAGGTCCACGTCGGGCAGGTCCGGCTCGTCGAGGTAACGCTGGAAAAGCTTCTCGTCGATCTTCGCGGGATTGAGCTTGCCCGCGGCAGCCACCTCGGCGATCCGGCGGGCGGCGTCCACGACCTCGGCTCGGCCGCCGTAGTTCACGCAGAACTGCAGGGTCAGCCGGTCATTGCGCTCGGTGAACTGCTCGGCGTCCTCCAGCTGGCTGATCACGCTGCGCCACAATCTCGGACGGCGGCCGGCCCACCGGATACGGACGCCGTACTGGTTCAGCTCGTTGCGGCGGCGCCGGATGACCTCCTTGTTGAAGCCCATCAGAAACCGGACTTCGTCCGGGGACCGCCGCCAGTTCTCGGTCGAGAAGGCGTACGCCGACACCACCTCGACGCCCAGCTCCATGGCGCCGTAGAGCACGTCCATCAGGGCGGCCTCACCGGCACGGTGCCCCTCGGTACGCGGGAGCCCGCGGGCATTGGCCCACCGTCCGTTGCCGTCCATCACGATCGCGACGTGGCGGGGCACCAGCTGCGGATCGATGGCCGGCGGCCGAGCGCCCGACGGGTGCGCCGGCGGATCGGGCCAGGTCGCGGTCAGAGGCATCCGCCAACCGTAGTACGGCCCGTGCTCCACCCCGGCATTGCCGGCCGCGGGGCCGGAGGGGCAGTCAGCGATCGACCAGCGGCAGTGATCGGATGCCACGTTCGAGGTGCCACTGCAGGTGGGCGGCGATCAGCCCGCTGACCTCGCGGCTCAGGCTGGCCAGCGCGGCGTCCGCGGTTGCCCAGTCACCGCCGAGCAGCGCCGACATGAGCAGCAGCGATTCCGGCTGCGGACGGACCGAGCCGGCCGGCCGGCAGGTCGGACACACCGCTCCGCCGGCGGGGACGTTGAATGCGGCGTGCGGCCCGGGCGCCGAGCACACCGCACAGCCGCTCAGGGCGGGTTCCCACCCGGCCAGCGACATCGACCGGATCAGGAATGCGTCCAGGATCAGCGACGAGGTGTGGTCCCGGTCGGCGAGCGAGCGCAGGGCGCCCACCAGCAACAGGTACTGGCGCAGCGCCGGCTCGCCCTCTTCGGGGGTGAGCCGCTCGGCGGTCTCGCAGATGGCCACAGCAGCCGTCCACGCGGAGTAGTCCTGGGCAACCCGGGCGCCGTAGTTGTCGACGCTCTCGACCTGCGTGATGAGGTCCAGCCCGTTGTGCCGGACGTGCCCGCGCTCGGCATCCGGCTCGGCGGTGCGGGTGTGCAGCTGGACGTCGATGTGGCTGCCCGGCTCGAGCCTGGCGCCGTACCGCGAGGTCGTCCGGCGCACGCCCTTGCCCACGGCCCGGATCCGGCCGTGCCGGCGGGTGAGCAGGGTGACGATCCGGTCGGCCTCGCCCAGCTTGTGGACGCGGAGGACAACGGCTTCGTCGCGGTAGAGCGGCACGCCACCATGGTGGCAGAAGCAGGTGACAATCCCGTTCTCCGACGACTCAACCGCGCCGCCGGCTATCGGCTTTCAACCCGGCGCTGATGCGGCGGTCGACGGCCGGCGCTACAGGGGGGCCGGCCGGAGCTCGCAGTCGCGTGGCGAGAGCCAGCGCGAACCCGGCCGAGACGAGCGCGCAACCCACCGGCACCCAGAACGCCACGTGCGCCCCGTGCCGGTCAGCAATCCCGCCCACCGCGGCCGCACCGAAGCCGTACCCGACCGACAGGCCGGTGCCGATCCAGGTCAAGCCCTCGGTGAGCGAGTCAGCCGACACGATCGAGTCCACCAGCCCGAAGCCGCTGATCAGGGTCGGGGCGATGCCCATGCCCACGACGAACGTGCAGACCGCCAGTACCGGCAGCGTGGTCGGTACCAGGTACAGAAACGGCAGCACACCGAACACCAACGCGGCCCGTACGAACCGGCGCAGCAGCGGCGTCCGCCAGTGCCGGCTGCCGTACAGGATGGCCGAGGCGGCTGAACCCGCCGCGAAGCTGGCTACGACCCAGCCGGCGCTGGCACGCTGACCGTGCTGGCCGCAGAAGGCGACCATGACGACCTCGGCGCTGCCGAAGACGGCGCCCATGAACACCATCACCAGCGTGATGAGCAGCATGCCCCGGCTCCGAAGCGCAAACGTCGGCCGCTCGCCCGGACCGCGGACCCGTAGCGGCGGATCGGTTCCGCGCTGAGAGGCCAGCCACAGCGACCCGGCGGCGATCAGCGCCATCGCCAGCCCCAGGGTGACCAGCGGGCTGGCGTGGGTCGCCAGCACGGTGGCCACCAGCGGTCCGATCACGAAGATGACCTCGTCGATGGTCGATTCCACCGAATACGCGGTCGAGCGCCGGCCCGGGTCCGCCGGCCAGACGTAGGACCACCGGGCGCGGATCAGCGCGCCGATATTGAGCAGGGATGCCCCCATCAGCATTGCCGGAAGCAGCAACGTCCACAGCGGTGTGCGGACGGTGATCAGCACGGCGAAGACGGCGGTCGCGGCGAGGTGCCCGGCGAGAAAGCGGGGCAGCACCCGATGCTGGCCGAGCCGGTCGACCAGCCGTCCGGCGATCGGGTTTCCCAGGGCACCGCCGATCACGTAGCTGCCGCTGACCAGGCCCGCGAAACCGTAGGCATGGGTGCGGCCCGAGATGATCAGGACCATGGCGATGGGATAGATCGCCATCGAGGCCCGGGACAGGAAGCCGGCCGCCGAGAAGGCGGTGGCTCCGGGAAAGGCGAAGGCGGCGCGGTAGCGGTTCAGCACGGTCGCTAGAAACCCAGCCGATCGAGCTTCTTCGGGTCGCGCTGCCACTCCCCCATGACCGACACGTGCAGCTTGAGGTTCACGCGCTGCCCGAGCAGTTCCTCGATGCCGTGGCGGGCGTCCGTGCCGATCCGCTTGAGCCGGCTGCCACCGGCGCCGAGGATGATCGGCCGCTGGCTGGTGCGCTCCAGGTGCAGGGTGGCGAAGATGTCGAGCAGCGGCGGCCGTCCCTCGGTGTCCCGTGGGTTCATCTCTTCCACGGTCACCGCGATGGAGTGCGGCAGCTCGTCGCGCACATCGGCCAGCGCGGCCTCGCGGATCAGCTCGGCGATCCTGCTCTCGTCGCTCTCGTCGGTGCGGACCTCGGAGGGGTAGAGCTGCGGTCCGGTCGGCAACCGCGCGATGAGGAGGTCCGCCAGCAGGTCCACCTGCTCGCCGGCCACGGCCGACACCGGCACCACCTCGGCGAACTCCCCCAGCTGCCCGACGGCCATCAGCTGCTCCGCGATGCGGGGCTTGGATGCCCGGTCGGTCTTGGTGACGATGGCGACAACGGGCGCCTTGAGCTGGCTCAGCTCGGCCGCGATGAATCGGTCACCGGGACCGATTTTCTCATCCGCTGGAAGGCAGAACCCGATCACGTCCACGTCTGCCAGGGTGCCGCGGACGACGTCGTTGAGCCGCTGGCCGAGCAGCGTGCGCGGGCGGTGCAGGCCCGGTGTGTCCACCAGCACGAGCTGGCCGTCCGGACGGCTGAGCACCCCGCGTACGGCACGGCGGGTGGTCTGCGGCTTGTCGCTGGTGATCACGATCTTCGAGCCGACCAGCGCGTTGGTCAGCGTCGACTTGCCGGCGTTCGGACGTCCCACGAACGCGCAGAAGCCGGAGCGGTAGACGTCCTCTTCGGAATTCACACCTCTCATTCTCCCACTCCGGGGCGCGCCCCCAGTCTCGACTCCTTCCAGACAGCACCGGCTTCGTCAAGCACCGGCTTCCCGAACATCGGCCACGACGGCCTGCGCGGGCTCCTCGTTGATCGCCACCTCGACGCGATTGCGGCCGCGCTCCTTCGCCAGATAGCTGGCGCGGTCGGCTCGTCTGAGCAGCGCCTCGGCGTTACCGGCGTGGTGCGGCAGCACCGCTACACCGAAGCTGGCGGTAATCGGCTGCGACAGCTGAGGAATCTCTTCCCGCAGGAGTGCCTCGCGCAGCTTCTCGGCCAGCACCCTCGCGCCCTCCACGTCCGTGGCAGGCGCCAGCACCAGGAATTCCTCACCGCCGATGCGTGCGGCGAAGTCGCTCTCGCGCAGATGATCGCGAAGGCACTCACCCACCGCCGACAATGCCGCGTCACCGACCTCATGGCCGTACCGGTCGTTGACCGACTTGAAGTGGTCCAGGTCGAAGGCGATCGCGGCCAGCGGCTCACTGCTGCGGCCGGCATGGGCGGCCATCCGCTTGAGCGTGTCGTTCATCGAGCGACGATTGGGCAGGCCGGTCAAGGCATCCGTCGACGCCCGGCTCTCGGCGATCGCGATGGTCTTGAGGTTCGCGAGCACCGGCGCCGCCTGAGCCACGGTATCGATCAGGCCGCGCCGGTCCGATTCCGCCAGCGGCGTTGCCTGCTCCACGAGCACCGATCCGATCACCTTGCCACCCACCAGCAGGGGTTCGCAGGTCGCCGTCCCGGGCACCTTCGAGCAGACGGCGCACGAGATCAGCTCGTCGTGGTCCGCGCCGTCCTGGTGTGCCCGTCCCAGCCGGATCGCCAGGCACGCGCGGGGCTCCGCCGCAGCCAGCGGTTCGGCGAGCACCGAGCCCGCCGGCAACTCCGTGGCGGCGCCCAGCCTGTTGTCCGAGTTGTTGCGGATGAGCACCGTCGCGCTGGCGCCGGGCAGCGAGCGTTGCAGGTGCCGGCGAACCAGCTGGTGCGCCTCAGCCTCACTGTCGACTGCCTGGATCAGGTCAGAGAATTCCCTTTGACGAATGCGGTATTTCACCTCGGTCTCACTGAAGGACAGTGCGCGCCTGGCCACCCGCTGGACCGCGAGCACGCCGACCAGGCCGAACAGCGCTGCCAGTACGACGACGACAGCGGTCGACCACAACGCCGACCGGCGCAGCGAGGCGTCCCGGCGGATGGCCAGCCGATTCCGGACTTCGGCGTTCAGGGCGCGGAACTGGTCCATCTCCTTCTTGCCCTGCTGCGCTTGGGCCACCTGCACGTGCGCCGCCGTGTTCGCCCGCCGGCGCTGGATGGTCTGCTCGGCGTACGCCTGCCATCTGCGCGCGGCGCTATCCTCGGCAGACGCCAGGCTGGTCGACTCCGGATCGCCGGCCGAAGCGCGGATCACCTCGATACGGGCCTGCTCGTATGTCGCGCGCCCGCTCAGGTACGGCTCGAGGAACTGCTCCTCGCCGGTGTAGAGGAAGCCTCGGACGCCGGTCTCCTGATCCAGCATGCGGTCAGCACGGCGACCGCGCTGTCAGTACGGGCGGCGGCGCGGGTGGCCCCGGTTCGCTGGACCTGAAAGGCGCCCAGTAAGGCGACCGTCACGGCAACCACGGCAACGAGCAGGAACGCGATCAGTCGACGGAAGTGGGACACCAGTTCTTATCGGACCAGAGACGACATGCCTGAGGCTTGAAGGTGATCGACCTATCCGCTGACCGACTCCTGACGCTTGCAGTGGAATGCATTGAACCCCAGCGTCGCGATCCTTTGAGCTCGGCGGCTGGACCCGCCATGAGCGTAGTGAGCCAAAGGTCACGGATGGATAACGGCACAGATTGATTGCAGCCAGATCTTTACGAACGGCCCTTACGACCGGCAGAATCACCCAAGGCCTCGACGGGGGCTTAGACGGCCCGCGCACTCCACCCCCCGTGGGTGCGCGGGCCCTCTCACGTCAGCTCGTTCTTACTTCAGCCGGTCGGCATCCTTGAGCCGGCCGGCGTCCTTCTGCCCACCGTCGGCCTGCCCACCGTCGGCCTGCCCACCGTCGGCCTGCCCACCGTCGGCCTGCTCCGGTGGGTCCGACGGCCCGATCGCGGCGGCCAGCAGCCCCGAGTTCGGCATCGACACGATGCCCTCGTCGGTGTCGATGGTGGTGTACATCAAGCCCGCACCGAGGATCACGCCGTCGAAGGGGCCACCCATGGCACCGCTACGGATCTTCACCCGCTGCCCCGGCACGTAGGGCCGGGCGAACAGCAAGACGAGGCCCGCGAAGAAGTTCCCCAGGGTCTGCTGGGCGGCGATACCGAAGACCACGCCGGTCACCGCGCCGCCCACCAGCAGGTTTCCCAGGTTCACGTTGAGCAGCCCGAGCAGGCCGAGCAGCACCGTGCCGTAGCCCAGGATCATGCAGATCAGCCGCACCGCCGAGCCCGCGGCCACCCCGCCGTGCGCCTCGCTCACCCTGGCGAGCTCCCCGGCGACCGAGCGGGTACCGACGATCCCGGCAATGATGAACACGACCGCCAGCCCCACCACGACGAGCGAGAGCTGCCCCTTGCTGAGGTCCAGCGTCCGGCCGAACACGGCGAAGTGGGTGCGTCTGGTGTGCTCGACGCCGCCGAAGTGGTCGCCGATCGAGAAGGCCGCCAACGCGATCAGGACGGCGGGAACGGCCCGCTTCAGGTTCGGCTTGGCCCTGGCGTCGATGGCTCGCAGGGCGTCCAGTGCGGCAGGGAAGGTGAGTGCCGGGCCGAAGCTCCTGGTCCGGCGCGGTGTTGGCTCGTCGGTCATACGCCCATCCTGTCCCACCCCGTCGCTACCGCCGGAAGGTGGCACGCCGGAGAACTACTGGACCCGCTGGCCGGCCTCGTCCTGCGGCGCGGAACGGTCCTTGGCCTGCGCCCGGCCGGACGGCCGGTGATATAAGGCGGTGACCAACCCGTCCGGGCTCAGACCGGGCGGCCAGCAGCCGGTGCGTGCCGGCCGCCGAACCGCGGCGCTTGAGTCGCAGCACGAACGCCAGCACCGTGGCCACGCCCTGGTACATGTCGGCCGGGATCTCCTGCCCGATGTCACAGACCTGGTAGAGCGTCCTGGCCAGGGCAATGTCCTGCACCATCGGAACCCGGCTCTTGTCCGCCAGTTCCCGGATCCGCGCCGCCACATGGTCGGCCCCCTTGGCCACCACCCGCGGCGCGCCGCCGCACCGGGTCATAGCGCAGCGCCCGCCACGTGGGTCGGGTTCACCACGATGACGTCGGCGGTCGGCACATCCGCCAACATCCGGTTCCGGCTGATCACCAGCGCCACTGCTGCCGATCCGGTGGCGACTACGGCCGGCGCGTGGCGCAATCAGGCGATGGAGCTGATGCCCAGGCCGTTGCGATGCCGCTGCGCCTGCGCCTGGTACGCGGTGGACACAACCTCGCCGAGCGGGTTGGACATCCGCAGCCGGCTGGCCAGCGTCCCGCGGGCCGCGACGGCGGCCGCGTAGCTGGCGACCCGGGCACCCGCGCGTCCGCTCGGCTCCTCGACCGGACGGGCCTCGGGCTCGGAGGCCGCCAGACCGTGACGCAGCAGCTTCAGCGCCTCGGCACGCAACTGAGAGATGCGGGATTCGGTGACGCTGAGCTCGGCGGCGATGTCTGACATCTGGCGGTGCTCGAAGAAGTAGGCCCGCACCACGTGGCGGAGCCGCTCGGGCAGTTCGGTGATCGCGTCGTGCAGGTAGCCGAGTTGCTCGCGGTCGAGCACAAGCTGCTCGGGGCCACGCTGGACGTCCGGAAGCATCGCCGCGCCGGTCTCCGGCGCGAAACCCTGCAAGCTGAGCAGGCTGGCCCGGTGCACGTCCGCATCGATGCCACTGAGTTCGGAGACGCTCACTCCGAGCGTCTCGGCGACCTCGTGCGAGCGCGGAGAGCGACCCAGAGTGACTGCCAACTGGTTGCGCGTCGCGTCGACCTCACGAGCACGGCCCCGCACCGAGCGGCTCGCCCAGTCCATCGACCGCAGTTCGTCGACCAGCGCGCCCCGGATCCGGATCGCGGCGAAGCGAGCGAAGGGAACGCCGCGTGACTCGTCGAAGCCCTGCGCGCTCAGCACGAGGGCGGTCATACCCGCGGACGCCAAGTCGTCGCGACCGATGTGGGCAGGCAGCCGAGTCATGGTTTCGCGGACGATGTGTCCGACGAGGGCCAGATTCTGCCGGACAAGTGTCTCTACAGAAGCAGATTTCTCTACAGAAGCAGATGTCTCTACAGAAGCAGTGGCGGAGTCGCCGGCGGGTGCACCGGTGGTCGCGGGGGCCGCCACTGCGCGAGCCTTCGTGGTCATCGACATACTCACTCATCTCTTACGGTCCCGGCGCGCCGGTCCCCGCTGTCATCGGGTGCTGCATGGTCGGTGCAAGTCACGTTCACCGACTTAACCTGGACTTAATGTAATGCCTGCGTTAAGAACTGCCTACTCAGAGTAATGTGAGTTAGATCACATAAAAGCGCCACCGGCGCGTCGCGGTGTTGGCTCCCCCTACCTGGCGCCTAGTAGCCGGCAACTACCGCACATGTTCAAGTCGATCGACCACCGGCCGATGAGTTGCTTGAACCCGAGGAGAGTGTGAGGTAGTCATGACGACGACTGCAGAAAGTAAAACCATGGGGTTCTCCGAAATATCGACACTGCTCTGGCGCGAGCGCGAGGCGCTTCAGTTGCTGCTCTTCAAGCTCGTCGAGGAGCAACTGATCGTCAGTGCTGGCCAGACGCGCTGGCTCGCTCAGGCCAACGACGAGGTCGAGGCAGCGCTGCTTCAGCTGCGCGGCACCGACGTGTTGCGCGCGGCTGAGGTGGACGCGGTAGCGGAGGATCTGGGATTGACCGGGGCACCCTCCCTGGCCGATCTCGAGGCGACCGCGCCTGAGCCGTGGGCGACGATGTTCGGAGAGCACCGGCAGGCACTGCTGCTGCTCTCCGAGGAGCTCGGCCGCACCGCCGGCGAGAACCGCGCACTACTCAGCGCCGGTGCCCGCGCCGTCCGCGAGACGCTGCTGTCCGTCACCCGCACCGTCGAGACCTATGACTCCCGCGGTTCCACCGCCGCTCCCCACAGCGCTCCGATGTTCATGGATGAGCAGGCATGAGCAGTTCCTTCTCCGGGCTCACCCACGCCCTGGCCTCGCTGAACGCCCAGAGCTACGCGCTGAGCGTCACCGGCGACAACATCGCCAACGCGAACAACCCGGGCTGCACCCGCCAGCGGGCCAACCTCACCGAGGTCGGCCCAGCGGTCGGTGTGTCGACTCTGTACGTGACCCCAGCGGTGACCGGCGGCGGAGTCACCAGCTCCGGCGCCTCCCGCCTCAACGACCCGGTGCTCGACGCCCGGGCCCGCGCCGAGCACGGCCAGAACGGCATGGCCCAGACCGATCAAGCAGCCCTGAGCAGCGTCGAGGGACTTTTCGACGAGCCCAGCGCCACCGGGCTGTCCGAGCAGCTGAACGACTTCTGGAACGCCTGGTCCGCGGTGGCCAACAACCCCGGTGGTAACGCCGGCGCCGCCGCGCGCAGCGTCGTGTTGCAGAAGTCCGCGGGGATCGCCAACAGCCTCAACGCGACCAGCGCGGCCCTCGGCCGGGTTCTGGACGGCACCAGCCTGCAGCTGACCAACTCGGTCCAGCAGGTCAATTCCGCCGTGGCGGGCCTGGCCCAGGTGAACGGCGCCATCGCAATCGCGACGGCCACCGGCTCGGACGTCAACTCCCTGGCAGACCAGCGTGACACGCTGCTCCTGCAGCTGTCCGACCTCACCGGCGCTCAGGCGACCCTGCAGGCCGACGGCACCGCCACCGTGGTTGTCGGCGGCCGGACCCTGGTCGCGGGCACCACCACGAAGACGGCCGCTCTGGACGCCACCAACCAGCTGACCGTCGGCGGCGCGCCGGCCAGCGGCACCACCGGGTCGGTCGGCGGCCTCATCAACGCCGTGAACACCGTGCTCCCCGACTACGCCAACCAGCTCGATGCCGTCGCCTCGGCCCTGGCCAGCTCGGTCAACAGCGCCCAGACGTCGGGTTACGACCTCGCCGGCAACCCGGGCAGCCCGCTGTTCAATGGCACCACGGCGGCCTCGATCTCGGTCGCGGTCACCGACCCGTCCAAGCTGGCGGCATCGGGCACTCCCGGTGGCAACTTCGACGCCTCCGTGGCCCAGAAACTTGCCGGCTTCGGCTCGCTGCCCGGCGGCGCCAACGAGGCCTACAGCGGCCTGATCGGCAACCTCGGCACCCAGGTGCAAGGTGCCACCCAGCGCGCGTCCATCCAGCAGTCGGTGACCACGAACGTCGACAAGCTGGTGCAGTCCCAGTCAGGCGTCAGCTTCGACGAGGAGACCACCAACCTGCTGACGTACCAGCGGTCATACCAGGCCTCGTCACGGGTCCTGACCACCGTCGACGAGATGCTGGATACCTTGATCGACCGCACCGGAAGGGTCGGCCTGTAATGATGAGAGTCACCGTCGGATCGGCCTCCCAGGGGGCCCTCGCCGGACTGCAGTCCACCGCCTCCCGACTGGCCGGCCTGCAGTCCCAGCTGTCCTCGGGCCGCCAGATCACCAAGCCGTCGGATTCGCCGTCCGGCACCACCGCGGCGTTGCAGTTGCGAGGTGAGCTCAAGCGGATGACCCAGTACCAGGGCAACGCCTCGGACGCCCTCGGCTGGCTGACCACCGTCGATTCCACGCTGAGCGGCGCCAACACCGAGGTGCAGAAGGTGCGCACCCTCGTCCTGCGGGGCATGAACACCGGCTCCGCAGACCCCAACTCGACCCAGGCGCTGGCCCAGCAGGTCGACCAGGCGCGCGCTTCCCTGCTGGCCCTGGCCAACGCCAGCTACCTGGGGCGTCCGGTGTTCGGTGGCACCACCGCCGGATCGCTGGCGTTCGACAGTTCCGGCACCTACGTCGGTGATACCGGGGTGGTGAGCCGGACGGTGGGTCCCAACACCAGCATCGATCTGAACACTCCCGGAACCGCGACGTTCGGCCCTGACGGCAACAACCTGTTCGACCTGCTCAGCACGGTCTCCAAGGATCTCAAGACCAACCCGAGCGCGCTGGGCGGCGACCTGGCAAACCTGGACGCCGCCCAGACCGCCCTGTCCAGCTCGCAATCTCTGGCCGGCGCGAAATACCAAAGGATCCAGACCGTGCAGACGACAGCGGGCACGAACAGTATCCAGCTCCAGTCGCAGCTCTCGGACCTGCAGGACATCGACCTGGCGAACATGGCCATCCAGGTCACCACGGCGGACGCCGCCTACCAGGCGGCGCTGGCCACCACGGCCAAAATCCAGCAAAACTCCCTACTGGACTTCTTGAGGTGAGCATGGCCATGGCAGGCGCAGTCGCCGAACGCCCTTCCCAGCAGCTGCCGACAGCACTCGAATTCGTCGCGCCGATCCCCGGCTTTCCGGACGAGCGTGCCTTCACCGTCAGCCCGCTGGACGACGGTGGCGTGCTGTACGCGCTGCGGTCGGCGCGCACGCCGGGACTGCGGTTCGTCCTGGCCTCCCCCGGGGTCTTCTTTCCCGACTACGCGCCGGATCTCACGCCCGCGGAGGTGACCCCACTCGGCGCCTCGGCCGGTGACGATCTGCTGGTGATGGTCATCGTGACCGTAACCAGCAGCCTGTCCGACGCCACCGCCAACCAGCTTGCGCCGATCGTGATCGCGCCGGATCGCGGTACCGCGATGCAGGTGGTCCTGGCGGACAGCGGCCTTTCCCTGCGCGCGCCACTGCTCGCAGCGGCAAGCTAGCGTTATCGTGACGCCGGACCGGCCTTTGTCGATGATGCCTGCTGGAGCGTGCCTTGCTGATCCTGACCCGCCGAGTGGGCGAGAGCATCGTCGTCGGCGACGACATCGTCCTCACCGTCTTCGAAGTGCGAGGCGACGCCGTCCGGATCGGGATCCAGGCGCCTCGGTCGGTTCAGGTGAACCGAAAAGAAATCTGGGAAGAACTTCAACGATCCAACGAGCAGGCGGTGTCCACGAGTGACGATGCGGTCGATGCCCTTCGCGGGGCCATCGGGGCAGCTGCGCCCGAACCGTCCGCTGACGATGTCAGCGCAGACGGAGAAAAGCGCACGTCCTGATCGTCGCGTGCCCACCCGCGTGGGGAGCACTCCATGATGTCCATTCCCGGACCCACGACGGCGGTTGTGCTGCGTGACCAGCATGGCGGTCTGTACCGCAGCGAGGTGCTGCAGTCACGCCACAACCAGCTCGTCCTCAGCCAGCCCACCGATCAAACCGGACGGGAGCTGGCGCCGGGCACCAGGCTGCTGGTGACGTGGCCGGACGACCGATCCCTGCTGGTACTGCCGGTCGTGCTCGTCGACCGTCACGAGGACGGCGGCGTCGAAACGCTGATCACGAGCGTGGACGGCGCCAGCTGGCGCGAGGAGCGCCGCGAGTACGCCCGCTCGGCCATCGCGGCAAGCTTGCGGATCTACTACCGGGATGAGAACGCCGGTGACATCACCGAGGCGGCCGGTGAACTGATCGACCTCAGCGAGGTTGCCCTCCGGTGCGTGGTGAGCGCCGCCAACCAGGCGCTCTGCCGGCCCCGCACTCCGGTCAGTGCTGAGATCGAGGTGGGCAGGGACCTTTTCGAGGTGCCGGGGCACGTACTACTCGGCAAGCAGACGGACCGGGAGGATGCGGGACTCGAGTTGGTGGTCCTCTTCGAGCGCCCGGTTCCCCGGGTGGAAGAGCTGCGACTGGTGATCAGCGAGCTGACAGCCGCCGCGGGCTAGCGGCGCGGCCTAGCGCCGGCTGCGCCGCAGGTTGCGGATGACGAGCAGTGTCAACAGCACCCCGCTCGCGCCGAGGACCTTCTTGCCGGTGGGCGAGGTCGCCTTCTCGATCATGGCGGCCTTGGCGTTGTCCATGAGGCGCTGGGGCGCCAGCCGGTCGGTGAGCTGGTCGACCGTGACCGCAAGCTGATCACGAGCCTTGTCGATCTCGGCCCGGATTTGGTTCGCATTGCGCTCGGTCCCCACCATTGCTCCTTCGTCCACAGGTCCTGAAGTGGACAGCCTAGCTACAACCCCGGCCCGCTATGTTCTGCAGCATGACGCAGCGCCTCGCCCCGGGTGACCGGGCTCCTGAATTCACCCTTCCCGATGTCGACGGCAACCAGGTGTCGCTGGCAGACCTTCGGGGTGGCCGGGTGATCGTGTACTGCTACCCCGCCGCCTCCACCCCCGGCTGCACCAAGCAAGCCTGTGACTTCCGGGACAACCTCGCGAGCTTCGCCGACGAGGGGTTCACCGTGCTCGGCATCTCCCCCGACCACCCCGCCAAGCTGGCGACGTTCCGGCAGAACGAGGGGCTGACCTTTCCGCTGCTGTCAGACCCGGACAAGGGCGTGCTGACGGCGTACGGCGCATACGGCGATAAGAAGCTCTACGGCAAGGTCGTCGTCGGGGTGATCCGGTCCACCTTCGTGATCGACGCCGACGGTGTGATCGAGCTGGCGCAGTACGGCGTCAAGGCCACCGGCCACGTCGCGAAGCTCCGGCGCGATCTTGGGCTGGTAGAGGTGCCAGTACGCTAGCCGCACGGGGCCGTAGCCCAAAGGCAGAGGCGCACGGTTTAGGTCCGTGACAGTGGGGGTTCGACTCCCCCCGGCCCTACACAACGTGTAGCCCGTATTCGTTTACCTACACTCGTCCGCTGGGCGCACGGCCCGTTCGCGGCCACGAGTGCCGTGGTGAGCGAGTAGGGGTACCTATCGATCTGCCCCGAGCGGACGCCGCACCGAGCGGGCGGACCCAATCCGCCGAGCCACTCGGTCCGAATAGCCACCATGTCGGGACCACTACGATGACGAGCATGCGCTTCGAGCGGTCTTCGGTTGCCGGCGAGCCTGTCAGCGGCGACGGTCCCGTCGGCCTCGAAAATTTGTTGGCCGCGTCCGCCCGCGGTGACGAGCAGGCGTTCGCCCGGCTGTATGACCTCACCTCGTCCCGGGTCTACGGAATGGTGCTGCGGGTGATCCGCGACGCCGCGCAGGCAGCCGAGGTCACCCAGGACATCTACCTGGAGGTCTGGCGCCAAGCTGCCAGGTTCGACTCTGACAAGGGCGCCGTCCTCCCGTGGCTGCTGATGATCGCGCATCGCCGCGCCGTCGACCGGGTTCGGTCCGCGCAGTCCGCGGTGGTGCGCGACGACAAGTACGCGGTCCTGACTGAAGAGCGGCCGTACGACTCGGTGAGCGAGCAGGTTCAGACCAGCCTGGACGCCCAGCGGGTGCGCAAGGTGCTCAGCGATCTGACTCCGGCGCAGCGTGAGGCGGTCAGCCTGGCGTACTTCGGGGGTTACACGCACAGCGAGGTCGCCGAACTGCTGAAGATTCCGCTCGGCACGGTCAAGACCAGGATCAGGGACGGTTTGATCCGTATGCGCGACGCACTGGGGGTGCTGTCATGAGCGACGAACTGAATGTCCTGGCGGGCGCCTACGCCCTGGACGCGTTGGAGCCCGAGGAGCGAGAGGTCTTCGAGGAGCACCTCGCCGGCTGCCAGGAGTGCGCCGCCGAGGTACGCGGCATGCGAGCCGCCGCGGCCGAGCTGAGCAACCTGACCGAGGTCGCCCCGCCGCCGCAGTTGCGGGGTGACGTGCTGGCCGCCATCCGGCAGGTTCGGCCGCTGCCGCCCGTGGTCGACAACGTCATAGCCCTACGCAGGGCGCGCACCGGACGCTCGGTGTGGCAGCTGGCCGCGGCTGCGTGCGCGCTGATCGCCATTGTGGTCTCGGGCTGGGGCTATTCCCAGCACCGGGACGCCCAGCGGTCGGTGACGGCGCGGCCCTCGGTCGTGGAGCAGGTGCTCAGGGCGCCTGACGTGGCGGCGAGGACCACGTCCCTCGACCAGGGCAAGGGCACGCTGCTGTACTCCAAGAGCCAGCACGAGGTCGTCCTCATCGGGCACGGCATGCCGGCGCTTCCGGCCGGCAAGACGTACCAGCTGTGGATGCTGCCTTCAGCGGGCAATCCGGTGTCCGGAGGCATCTTCCAGCCCGACCAGGGCGGCAACGTGGAACTGGCCGCGTCGGGCAACCTCGAAACCGTCGGCAAGATGGGCATCTCGGTCGAGCCGACCGGTGGTTCGGCGCAGCCGACCGCGGGCACGGTCAAGCTGCTCAATCTCTGACCGGCTGGCAGTAACTCGCTTCGTGCCGGGCGTCGGTTCTGTCAGGCTGTTCCGATGGCCTCCGACTTCGAACGCCTGATCGCAGAGGGCGAGTCCGCGCCGGTGGCCGGCTGGGACTTCTCCTGGTTCGCCGGCCGGGCCACTGAGCAGCGGCCGGCCTGGGGCTATGCCCGCCTGATCGGCGAGCGGATGGCGGCTGTCTCGTCCGGGCTCGACATCCAGACCGGCGGCGGTGAGGTGCTGGCCACCATCGGCCAGCCGCCGCCCCGGCTGTGCGCGACCGAGTCGTGGCCCCCGAACGGCGCGATCGCCACCCGCAACCTCGCACCGCTGGGCTGTGCTGTGGTCCAGGTCGGCGACGACCAGCCGCTGCCCTTCCGGCCGGCGAGCTTCGACCTGATCACCAGCCGACACCCCACGGTGGTGTTGTGGCACGAGATCTCCAGGGTGCTCCGTCCGGGTGGTACGTACCTGTCGCAGCAGATCGGGGTGGGTTCCAACCGGGCGCTGTACGAGTACCTGATGGGGCCACTGCCACATCCCGCCGACACCGGCGTCGAGCGGGTGCGGCAGGCGCTGGCGGATGCGGGGCTCACCCCGGTGGACGTCCGGCACGAGTCCACCCGGGTCACCTTCGATGACATCGGCGCCGTGGTGGCGTTCCTGCGCAAGGTGATCTGGACGGTGCCGGATTTCTCGGTGCGGCGCTACCGCCAACGGTTGTCCGAGCTGCACGACCAGATCCAGCGCGAGGGCCCGTTCGCGTCGTCCTCCGAGCGGGTTCTGGTCGTTGCCGAGAAGCCGGCTCAGCGGATGGCGCCGTCGTGCTGAGACGATGCGGGTGTGATGCAGATGCGGGTGCTCGTGCCGACCGAGCACCCGCAGGCATGACCGTTGCCGGCGTGCTCACCCGATCGCTGCAGCCCTCGATCCGGCGCACGGCCGAGCGGAGGGCGGCATGATCGCCGCGGACGCTTTTCGTGACCAGCCCGTGCTGACCGGCGAGCTGGTGCGGCTGGAGCCCCTGACCACCGCGGTGCTCGATGACTATCTACGGGCGCTGGCGGATCCCGAGGTCACCCGGCCGACCGGAACCCATGCCACGTTCGAGCGAGCGGGCATTCAGGCATGGCTGGCGAGCCGTGCGCAGCAGCACGACCGGGCGGACTGGGCGGTGTTGCGGACCGCGGACGGCGCGTTTCTCGGTGAGGCGGTGCTCAATGACGTCGAACCGGACGACGCCTGCGCCAACTACCGGATCTGGCTCGCCGGTCCCGCCGTCTTCGGCCGTGGTTACGGCACCGAGGTGACCCGACTGGTGCTGGACTACGCCCTGGACACCGTCGGCTTGCATCGGGTCAGCCTCGGCGTCTACGACTTCAACCCGAGGGCGCGGCGGGTGTACGAGAAGTGCGGCTTCCTGACCGAGGGACGACGGCGGGACGCGCTGCGCTGGGATGGCCAGTGGCACGACGAGATCCTGATGTCGGTGCTCGCCACCGATCCGCGCTGACCCGGGGTTGCCGGATCGTCGTACGGCAGCGTGGCTGTACGGTCCGAGGTGTGACTGACTCCGATTCGGCTCCTGACAGCTGGGGCCCCGCGCGCTCGAAGACGATCCGCTGGCACGACCCGCACGCCACCGCCAAGGCGTTGTACGAGCTGACCGGGCTGCAGGCGCTCGAGGCCATCCGCGACGGTGTGGTGGCACCCCCGCCGATCTCGTCCCACTTCGACTTCGCGGTCAGCTCCATCCGCGAGGGCGAGGTGGTGTTCAGCTGCACGCCGGACGAGTCCGCGTACAACCCGATCGGCATGGTGCACGGCGGCCTGGTGTGCACGCTGCTCGACACCGTCATCGGCTGCTCCGTGCACACCACCCTGCCGGCCCGGGTGACCTACACCTCGATCGAGCTGAAGGTGAACTATCTGCGCCCCGTCCATGCCGACGGCGGCACGCTGCAGGCCAGGGGCTGGGTGAGCAAGCCCGGCCGCCGCGTCGCCTACGCCGAGGGCGAGGTGCGCAGCGCCGACGGAAAGGTACTCGCCACCGCCAGCGGCAGTTGTCTGATCATGGCAGAGGAGCGGTAGCCGGCCGGGTCAGGAGACCTTGCCCTCCGTCCGCAGCGGCCGGCCGACCGAGCTGACGCACTTGCCGTCGGTCAGCCGCCACTTCCACCCATGCATCTGGCAGGTCAGCACATCGCCCTCGACCTGGCCGAACCGCGTCAGGTCGGCCTTCAGGTGCGGGCAGCGGCGCTGGAACGCCCAGCCGTCCATGGTGATGGTCTCGTCGTCGTTGGCCGCCTCGGCGAACCAGCCCTCGGCGTAGTTGAGCCGCTCCTCCGACAGGCACTTGAAAAACGTGTAGACGTACTCGTTGTACGGCCCGATCCGGGTCGCGGTGAAGCGGCAGGACAGGAACAGCGAGTTCACCCAGTCGATCTCGTGCTCGAAGATCAGCTGCTCGAGGTAGGCGCGCTTGGTCTGGAACCGGTACCGGATCTTCTCGCCATCGTAAGGGCGAACCTCACGGGTCACGAAGTTGAGCAGGAAGTCGACGTCGCCGCGCTCGTCGTCGGTCGCGGTGAACCGGATGCCGCCGTTGATGCCCGCCGCCATCTGGTCGGCCTGGCGCAGCAGCGGCGTGAACCACTCGGTGATCTCGGCCAGCACGTCCATCTCGGGATGGGCCCAGGTGGCCTTGGCCTTCTCGACCTCGGGCTGGCGCCGGTTCCGCATGTCCACCAGGTACGGGGTCTTGTCGGCGAACAGCTTCTCGACCTCGGCGTCATCGATCGGGTGCGTCACCGGGCAGCCGGGCCGCGTCACCTCGGCGACCGTCCCGGGCAGCAGCAGCCGCCCGTTGTCGCGGCCGTGCTCGGCCAGCCAGTCCAGGTACACCTTCTGATCCGGAAAGATGTTGGACTCGTCGCCGAAGATGTCGTTGAAGCCCCATAGCTCGTCGTCGAGGAAGCACGGCGGCCCGGCGGTCGGGAACACGTAGCCGGCCCCGAGGTCGTCGATGTAGCGCAGGCTGCGGTCGAACTGGCGCTCACGCTTCGTCGCACCGAGCGCCTGCTTCGCGCGTTTGGGCAGGTCATAGACCATCGGAAACCAGATGGCGCCGGAGAACTGCAGCATGTGCACGTCCACGTGCCCGAGGCGCTGGTACGCCGTGAGGTCCGACGGCCGGGCGTCGTTCTGGTTGAAGAGGACGGTCTTGCCGTCGCTGAGCCACAGGGCCGAATCCCCGATGGGGCCGTCCGTGGGTGAGGTCAGCGAGGTGATCATCACCTGCAGGCCGTCCACGTCCACGACCTCGTTGTTGGTGGTCTTGACGAACGAGGTGAAGCCGATCTCGCGGAGGCGGTCCTCCAGCTCCGACGTCGGGTAATTGGGCAATAACACCGTCGCCTTCTTGCTGATGTGGCGCTTGAGGTGCTCGGGATCGAAGTGGTCGCGGTGCAGGTGCGAGACGAAGAGGAAGTCCGCCTGACCGATGGTGTCCCAGTCGAGTTGAGAGTTGTCCGGAAAGGGAAACCAGGACCCGAAATAGGCTGGATTGACCCACGGATCGGTCAGCACACTGCCGAACTCGGTCTCGATCAAGGCACTTGCATGGCCCAGGCCGGTCACTCGCATGAATCTGTGCTCGCTTTCTGCAACGCTACGACAATTCGTCCGCTGCTCACGGTAGTCGCTGAGCCGGCCGGACCGGGCGTGGCCGGCTCCCGGCGAGTTCACCTCCTGACACCTAGGACGTACCTCCTGGCACCTTCGATCCAGTGACGCTGGACCGTTGCCGGTGCAAGGGCTTAGCATCCCGACACCGGCATTGCGGTCGGCGTTGATCCACCGGAATCGATCCTGACGTCGAGAGAAGGGCACGCCGGATGGCAAGAAGGTCGGACTCAGTGGGCACGGAGCTCGCAGGAGGGGCGCGTGCGGCCGGCGACGTCGCGGTGGACGAGGACGAGCGACGGCTGGCAGAACTCGGGTACAAGCAGGAGTTGCACCGGTCCTGGTCCGGATTCTCCAACTTCGCCATCTCGTTCTCGATCATCTCGATCCTGGCGGGGTGCTTCACCAGCTTCGGCCTCGGCTGGAACAACGGCGGCCCGGCGGCGATCGCCTGGGGCTGGCCGATCATCTCGATGTTCATCCTGGTGATCGGGCTGTGCATGTCCGAGCTGGTGTCCGCCTTCCCGACGTCGGGTGGCATCTACTGGTGGGCAGCCAAGCTGGGCGGTCCGAAGGCCGGCTACTACACCGGCTGGCTCAACCTGATCGGGCTGCTCGCCATCGACGCGTCGGTGGCATACGGCTGCGCCACCTTCACCGACTCGACGATCAGCGCGTTCAGCGGGTCCTGGGCGTCCCACTACAGCCTCAACCGGGTGTTCGTGCTGTTCCTGGTGGTGCTGCTGCTCGCCGGGCTGGTCAACATCTTCTCCAGCCACCTGCTCGCCGTCCTGAACAACATCTCGGTCTGGTGGCACGTCGCCGGGGCGGCCGCGGTGGTGCTGATCCTGTTCCTGGTGCCCACCCACCATGCCAGCGTGTCCGCGGTCTTCACCCACACCGTGAACAACAGTGGATTGTTCAACGGCAGCACGCACGGCGCCGGTTTTCTGCTGTACGTCCTGCCTATCTCGGTCATCCTCACCCAGTACACGATCACCGGCTACGACGCCTCCGCCCACCTCTCGGAGGAGACGCGGTCAGCGGCGAACTCGGCGGCCAAGGGAATCTGGCAGTCCATCTTCTACTCCGCGATCGGTGGCTGGATCCTGTTGCTGTCGTTCCTCTTCGCGGTGCAGGACGAGGGCGGCGTCACCAAGGGCGGCGGTGGGGTCGGTGTCATCTTCTCGCAGGCTCTCACCAGCCGCTGGGGTGGCACGGTGCTGCTCATCTCGGCAGCCGGGCAGTTCTTCTGCACCGTGGCGTGCATGACGTCCACGACCCGGATGCTGTACGCGTTCAGCCGGGATGGGGCAGTGCCGGGCGGCCGGTACTGGTCGGCGCTCAACGCCAAGCGAGTGCCGGTGTACGGCGTCATCGCCTCGGCGGTCGTCGCAGTGCTGCTGACGCTGCCCGCGCTGGTGAAGGTGGACATCAACGGGGCACCGGTGCCGGTCGCGTTCTACGCCGTCGTGTCGATCGGCGTCATCGGCCTGTACGTGGCATTCGGAATCCCGATCTTCCTGCGCTGGCGAGCCGGCTCGAACTTCACCCCAGGCGGCTGGACGCTCGGGTCGAGGTACCGGTGGATGTGCCTGCTGGCGGTGGCCGAGATCGCGGTCACCTCGATCATCGCGCTGCTGCCGACATCACCCGGCGGGGTGCCGGGTAACAGCGGTTTTGCCTGGAAGTTCGTCAACTACACACCCATCGTGGTGCTCGGCGCACTGCTGTTGCTGTGGATTGCCTGGCACGTTTCGGTCAAGAAATGGTTCACCGGGCCGAAGATCACAGTGGGGACTCCACCGTCGACCTGACTTTCGTGCGACGAGCACCGGAGCTGCGGCGGACGGCTGGCACGCTGTGACGGGGGGCCAGCCGTCCCTCGCGGGCGGTGCCGGCTTCGGTCACTGAGCGCCGTCGCTCCGCAGAACCCTCAGAATCGCCGGCAGCAGGTTCCGCAGCGCGCGGCCGCGGTGGCTGATCTCGTCCTTCACCTGCGGTTCGAGTTCGGAGCTGGTCAGCTCGTAGCCGTCCGGAACGAAGATCGGGTCGTAGCCGAAGCCGTGCTCACCGCGTGGGTGCCGGATGATCCGGCCGGGCATCCGGCCCTCGGCAACCACCCGCTCACCCGTGGGAGTCACCAGTGCGGCGGCGCACAGGAAGGCCGCGCCCAACCGCTCGTCCGGAGTGTCGCTGAGCTGTTGCAGCACCAGGTTGAGGTTCGCGGTGTCGTCCTTGGCGCTACCGGCCCAGCGCGCCGACAGCACGCCCGGCATGCCGTTGAGCGCGTCGACCGCGAGCCCCGAGTCATCGGCCACCGCGATGAGCCCAGTGTGCGTGGCGGCCTCGGTGGCCTTGAGAAGCGCGTTCTCGGCGAAGGTGGCACCGGTTTCGGGGACCTCTTCGTACTCCTCGACATCGCTCAGGCCCAGCACCTCGACCGACAGCCGAGGCGCCAGGATCCGCCGCAGCTCGACCAGCTTGTGGGCGTTGCGGGTGGCGAGCAGGATCTGCCGGCTCATCCGCCGAGCGCCTTGTGCTGGTGCCCGGCAAGCTCCACGCAACCCGCGACGGCCAGGTCGAGCAAGGCGTCGAGCTCGTCGCGCCGGAACGGCACGCCCTCGGCGGTGCCCTGCACCTCGACGAACTCGCCGTTGCCGGTGACGACCACGTTCATGTCGGTCTCGGCGCGGACATCCTCTTCATACATCAGGTCCAGCCGCGGCTCGCCGTCGATCACGCCTACCGACACGGCCGACACGCTGTTGATCAGCGGGGTCTTCTTCGCCAGCGATCCCCGCTTGTCGAGCCAGCTGACGGCGTCGGCGAGCGCGACATAGGCGCCGGTGATGGCGGCGGTCCGGGTGCCGCCGTCGGCCTGGAGCACGTCGCAGTCGATGGCGACGGAGTTCTCGCCCAACGCGGACAGGTCCACCGCCGCGCGCAGCGAGCGCCCGATCAGCCGGGAGATCTCGTGGGTGCGGCCGCCGATCTTGCCGCGCACCGACTCGCGGTCGTTGCGGGTGAGGGTCGCCCGCGGCAGCATCGAGTACTCGGCGGTCACCCAGCCCAGCCCGCTGCCCCGGCGCCAGCGCGGCACGCCCTCGGTGACCGATGCGGCACACAGCACCTTGGTGTCACCGAACTCGATCAGCGCCGAGCCCTCGGCGTAGGCCTGCCAGTTTCGGGTGATGGTGATCGGACGAAGTTGGTCGGCGGCGCGGCCGTCGGGGCGTGAACTCATGCTGGTCAGACTATCCAGCGGCTCCGACACAACGAACCGGTCCTCGGTTACGGCTGAAAGCGGTGTCCCAGTCGATCAAGGCAGAATCGAGCCATGCGAAGTGACGTGATCGAGTTCCGTACCGGCGACCGCCCCCAGGTCCGTGACATCACCGAGGCCTGCGCCAGCTTCGTGGCGGATGAGGGTGACGGGCTGCTGAATGTGTTCGTGCCGCACGCCACCGCGGGCATCGCCATTCTGGAGACCGGCGCGGGCAGTGACGACGACTTGCTGAACGCTCTGCAGGCTCTGCTGCCGGCCGATGACCGGTGGCGGCACCGGCACGGCTCCCCCGGCCACGGCCGCGACCATGTGCTGCCGGCGATCGTCGCGCCGCATGCGACCGTTCCGGTGCTCGGCGGGGCGATCCAGCTCGGGGTGTGGCAGTCGATCTGCCTGGTGGACACCAACGTGGACAACGCGGTGCGCAAGGTGCGGCTGAGCTTTCTCACCGGCTGATTCGACCGGTCCCGACCGGTCCTGCGCCAGAACCGCTCAGCGGCCGGCACCCGCGGTGCTGAGCGTGGTTTGCACGCCGACGAAGCGCTGGGCCAGTTCCCCGAACGGCTCGGCGGAGCCGGTGGCCTCGAACCGGTGCTGGGGCCGCTCGGAGGAGTCCGGACGCAGCAGCTCGGCCGCGCTCAGCACCCGGTAGACGTCCTTGGCGGTCTCTTCGGAACTGGACACCAGCGTCACCTCGTCCCCGAGAATGACCGACAGCAGCCCGGTGAGCAGCGGGTAGTGGGTGCACCCGAGCACCAGGGTGTCGATGTCGGCAGCGATCAGCGGGCTCAGGTAGGACTCCGCCAGGCGCAGTAGCTCGGGGCCGTTGGTGACCCCTCGCTCGACGTAGTCGACGAACAGCGGGCAGGCCGCGGTCACGACCTGCAACGACGGAGCCGCCGTGAAGGCGTCCTGGTAGGCCCCGGAGGTGATGGTCGCGGTGGTACCGATGACCCCGACCCGCCCGTTGCGGGTGGCGGCCACCGCTCGGCGCACCGCGGGGCGGATGACCTCGACCACGGGAATGTCGTAGCGCTCGCGGGCATCGGCCAGGCAGGCGGACGAGGCGGAATTGCAGGCGATGACCAGCATCTTCACGCCGGACTCGACGAGGGAGTCCATCACCGACAGCGACTTCGCCCGGACGTCGGCAATGGACCGCGGGCCGTACGGGGAGTTCGCCGTGTCGCCGATGTAGTGCAGGGCCTCGTGGGGCAGCTGATCGAGCACAGCGCGAGCCACGGTGAGGCCGCCGACCCCGGAGTCGAACATTCCGATGGGACTGTCGACGAAGATGCTCACCGATCCAGAATACTGGTGTTCGGCCGCAGACCGGCCCTGCGACCCGGCTTGCGGGCGCTCGCGTGCAGCACCGCCCCGACGATCAGACCGGCCAGGAAGCCGGCGAGGTGGTCGCCCCAGAACACGTTGGCGTGCAGCTTCGGCAGCAGTCCCGAGAAGGTGCCGGAGAAGATGCAGACGACGGCCACGGCGATGGCGATCCACCGGATCTTGCGGCCGAACCAGGCGCGGGCGACGACGTAGCCCATCCAGCCGAAGATCAGCCCGCTGCACCCCAGGATCACCGTATGCGCCGGCGCCGCGAGCCAGGCGGTCAGGCCGCTGACCAGGCCGACCGCGAGCGTGACGATGGCGAAGTACCGACCGCCGGAGATCAGCATCAGCCAGCACAGCACGGCGAAGGGGACGGTCTCAGCCGCCAGCTGACCGACGTCGGCGTGCACGAACGGGCTCGCGACGATACCGACCAGGCCGGCGATCTCGCGTGGCTTGATCCCGAAGCGCAGCAGCCGGTGATCCAGCAGGGCGTCCACCCCGACGACGGCCCACAGCACCATCAGCGCGCCCCCGACGATGACGGCCGCCCCGCTCGGGCTCGCCGTCCGCAGCGCCCGCCGCAGACTGGTGCCGGCCAGCTCGGCGTTGCGCTGCCGCTTGCGGGCCGCGCGCTTGGACATTCCCGCGGGCGGTTCACCGGGTAGCGCGTTGGTCACCGGCCAACCGTACCGCTCCGGCTCAGGCCCAGAGCTGGCCTTCGAGCTTTTCGGCCGCCTGCTGCAGCGAGCCCGAGTACGCCCCCGTGGACAGGTACTTCCAGCCGCCGTCACAGATGAGAAACACGATGTCCGCGCGCTGGCCGGCCTTGAGCGCCCGGTCTGCGGTACCCAGGGCCGCATGCAGGATGGCACCGCTGGAGATGCCGGCGAAGATGCCCTCGTGCTCGACCAGGTCACGCGTCCGGCGCAGGGCGTCGTAGCTGGTCACCGAGAACCGTGAGGTCAGTACCGAGTCGTCGTACAGCTCCGGCACGAAGCCCTCGTCGATATTGCGCAGGCCGTACACCAGCTCGCCGTAACGCGGCTCGGCGGCGATCACCTGGATGCCCGGGACCTTCTCACGCAAGAAGCGACCCGCGCCCATCAGGGTTCCGGTGGTACCCAGCCCCGCGACGAAGTGGGTGATCGTCGGCATGTCGGCGAGCACCTCGGGACCGGTACCGTCGTAGTGCGCCTGGGCGTTCGCCGGGTTGCCGTACTGGTAGAGCATCACCCATTCCGGGTTCTCTTCGGCGAGCTGCTTGGCCATCGCGACCGCCTGGTTGGAACCGCCGGCAGCCGGCGACGAGACGATCCGCGCGCCGTACATCTCCAGCAGCTGGCGGCGCTCCTCGGAGGTGTTCTCGGGCATCACGCACACGATGCCGTAGCCCTTGAGCTTCGCGATCATAGCCAGTGAGATGCCGGTGTTGCCCGACGTCGGCTCCAGGATGGTGCAGCCAGGCGTGAGCCGGCCGTCAGCCTCGGCCGCCGCGACCATCGCCAGCGCGGCCCGGTCCTTGATCGAGCCGGTGGGGTTGCGGTCCTCGAGCTTGGCCCACAACCGGACCGGCGGCGCACTCTCGTCCGTCGACTCCCAGCGTGGTGACAGCCGCGGCAGTCCGACGAGCGGCGTGCCACCGACCGCCTCGGCCAGTGATTCGTAGCGTGTCACCGGATTACCGGCTGCCGCCGGCGATACCGGACTCCCGGCTGCCGCCGGCGATACCGGACTCCCGGCTACCGCCGGCGACGGCGGGGAGGATCGTGACAGCGTCCCCATCGGACAGCGCGGTGTCGAGCGAGCCGGTGAACCGGACGTCCTCGTCGTTGACATAGACGTTGACGAAGCGGTGCAGGGCGCCCTCGTCGGTGATCAGGCGGCCCTTGAGGCCGGCGTGCCGGCTCTCCAGGTCATCGAACAGGGCGGACAGGTTGGCGCCCTCGCCGGAAACGGACTTCTCGCCGCCGGTGTAGGTGCGCAGGATGGTCGGGATCTTGACCTCGACGGCCATCGGTACTCCTTCTGATCAGGGATTGCCGGCGCGGCATCGCAAGGAGCGAGGCGGCTACGCCGGGGTGACAGCGGGGGAACTACGAGTCGAAACGAGGAACCGCCGCCGAATATGTCCGGCGCGGCCGTGGCAGGCTGAATCAGTGACAGTCATAACAGACGACGGCGACAGTGTGGCCGAGCAGCACTCGCCTGATCGCGATCGTGAAGTGGCTAGTCAAGGCTGGCCACCACCTCGACCGGTTCTTCGGTGACGACACCGCCGAGAATCCGGTACGAGCGGAACTGGACGGAGTCCTGGTCGGCGGTGGACACCAGGACGTAGTGCGCGTTGGGCTCGGAGGCGAAGGAGATGTCCGTCCGGGACGGGTACGCCTCGGTGGCGGTGTGCGAGTGGTAAATGATCACCGGCTCCTCGTCGGCGTCGTCCATCTCGCGCCAGACCTTGAGCTGCTCGGTGGAGTCGAAGCGGTAGAACGTCGGTGAGCGCTCGGCGTTCAGCATCTCGACCATCCGCACCGGGCGGTCGGAGCCCAGCGGCCCCGCAACCACGCCACACGCCTCGTCCGGGTGGTCCCGGCGGGCATGGCCGACGATCGCGTCGTAGGTCACCGTCGACAGTCTCAGCACAATGGATCACGATATCGGGCGATGATCGGACGCCGCACCCCGCCTGGGCCGCTACTCCATCACGTTCAGGATCAGGGTGTCCTGCACCGCGGTCAGCCAGGAATAGATGTTGACGGACGGGTCGGTCTCGTCCAGCTCGTTGTCGTCGGTGATCTCGAGCCGGGTTCCGAGCGCCAGCCTCAGGTCGTTGAGCACCCGCAGCCAGCGGTCGGCTGCCTCGGCGTCGAGTTCCAGCCGGCCGCCGCCCTCGGGCAGCTCGGCCCGGCAGGCCTGCAACCGGCCGCTGCGCTCGGTGCGCAGGTCGGACTCGACGAGTCCGCGATACTCCTCGGAGGCCTCGTCGTCGTCGGTGTAGCCGTCGGGATAGAGGCGTTGGATGACGGGATCGGCCGGGTCGGGTTCTTCCAGCAGCAGGCCGAAGTCATCGAGCATGGCCGCCAGCAGGTCGACCTCGGTCCCGGTCAGGTCGACCCGGATCAGCGCGCCCCTGCGACGGGCCTTCACGAGTCGTGCTGGATGGTGGCCCAGAGGCCGTAGCCGTGCAGGGTGGCGGTGTCGCCTTCCATCCGCTCGCGCGGGCCGGAGGACACAACCGCCTTGCCCTTCTGGTGAACGTCGAGCATCAGCGCAGTCGCCTTGTCTTTGGGATAGCCGAACACCTTCATCAGCACGTGCGTGACATAGGACATCAGGTTCACCGGGTCGTTCCACACCACGGTGACCCAGGGCCGGTCCGCGTCGGCGAGCTCGTCGCTCTGCTGCTCGGCGGTCGCCTCCCGCTGCGGAGTGATAGTCGGCGTGGACATAGGTCCATGGTGGCACGCCACCCGAGGACCAGTGGCACGCCACCCGATGACCGGTGGCCGCGACGTGTCGAGGACCGGCGGCTTCTGCAACGATCACAGGATGGCCGACGAATCCTCCGCGCTGTTCACCGACCAGTACGAACTCACCATGCTCACCGCTGCCCTGGCCGACGGAACGGCCGGCCGCCGCTGCAGCTTCGAGGTCTTCGGGCGCCGGCTGCCCAACGGTCGCCGATACGGCGTGGTCGCCGGAGTGGCCCGGGTGCTGGACGCGGTTGCCGACTTCCGGTTCACCGGCACGCAGCTGGACGGGCTGCTCGCCGCGGACATCATCAACGCCCCGACCGCCGAGTTCCTGGCCGACTACCGGTTCACCGGCGACATCATCGGCTACGTCGAGGGCGAGCCGTACTTTCCGTACTCCCCCCTCCTCACGGTCACCGGCACCTTCGCCGAGGCGGTGCTGCTGGAGACGGTGGTGCTGTCGATCCTCAACCACGACTCCGCCGTTGCGGCGGCGGCGGCCCGGATGGTCAGCGCGGCAGGCGACCGCCCCATCATCGAGATGGGTTCTCGCCGGACGCACGAGGAGGCCGCGGTGGCCAGCGCCCGCGCCGCGTACCTGACCGGGTTCACCGCGACCTCGAACCTGGAGGCCGGGATGCGCTGGGGCATTCCGACGACCGGAACCTCGGCGCACGCCTTCACGCTGCTGCACGACACCGAACAGGCGGCGTTCGAGTCCCAGGTCGCCGCGATGGGCGTCGGCACCACGCTGCTGATCGACACCTACGACATCGGCCAGGGCATCGAGACCGCGGTGCGGGTCGCGGGTCCGAAGCTGGGCGCCATCCGGATCGACTCCGGCGACCTGGCCGCGGTCGCGCACCAGTCCCGCGCCCAGCTGGACGCCCTGGGCGCTATCGGAACGAAGATCGTGGTCAGCGGTGACCTGGACGAGTTCGCCATCGCCGCGCTGGCCGCCGCCCCGGTCGACAGCTACGGCGCCGGCACCGCGGTGGTCGTGGGGTCCGGGGTTCCGACGGCGGGCCTGGTCTACAAGCTGGTCGAGGTGGACGGCAGGCCAGTCACGAAGCGGAGCGAGAACAAGGGCAGCGTGGGCGGGCGGAAGCTGGCCTACCGGACGCACCGCGCCTCGGGTACGGCGACCGGTGAGCTCGCGGTCCAGGCCAGCGCCGGTCACCAGCCCTCGGACTCGGACCGGCTGCTGAGCGTGGATCTGATGCGCGAGGGGCAGCGCCTGTTCGACGCGAGCCTGGAGGAGTCCCGCGCCCACCACCAGGCCGCGATGGCGGTGCTGCCGTGGGAGGCGCTGAAGCTGTCCAAGGGCGACCCCGGGCTCGACGTCAGCGTCAGCTGACAGACAGGCCACCGTCAGCGTCAGCGTCAGCTGACAGACGGATCAGATAGACGGGCGGAGTGCGACCGAGCGGCCCCGATCAGGCGGTGTAGTAGCCGGCCTCAAGATCCTCGAGCAGTGTCGGCCCGGTCGGTCGCCAGCCAACGAGGCGGCGCGTGATCTCGGAGGAGGCGGGCTGGTCACCGCCGAGGATCGCGCCGAAGACGCCCAGCTGCCCCGGGTCGACGGCCGCGGCGGGCAGACCGGTTTTGGCCGCGATGACCTCGGCGACGTCGCGCATGGGGACGCCCTCTTCGCCGACCGCGTGCAGGACGGAACCGGCAGGTGCCTGCTCCAGTGCTAGCAAGAACAGGCGAGCGGCGTCACTGCGGTGGACGGCCGGCCAACGGTTGGAACCGTCTTCCACATAGGCGGCCGTCCCCAGCTGGCGGTCGAGGCCGACGAGCATGGCGATGAGGCCGTTATGATCGCCGTCGCCGTGGACGGTACGGGGCATCCGCACCAGACCCGAGCGGATACCCCGGTGAGACAGGGCGAGCACCGCGGTCGCGGTCCTGGCCCGCGCCCCAGCCGGACCGGCAGGATCCAGATCGTCGTCCTCCGTGGCGAGCCGTCCGAAAAGAATCGGGGTGCCGGACGCCGCGATGAACGCCTTTCCCGTGCCTTGGTAGGCGTCGCCGATTTTGTTGATCAGCTCGACCTCGTTGTCGACGGTTCCCTCGAATTCGGAGAAGTCCAGCGTGAAGGCCAGGTGGGCCACGGCATCGACCTTTCCCGCCTCCGACACGATGAGGTCGTGGTCCTGCATGTCTCCTCGCACCGCAGTACCGCCGGCGGCAACGATCTTCTTCGTGGAAGCTTCGGAGCGGGCGAGGCCGAGCACCTCATGACCCGCGTTGACCAGTTCTCTCGTCAGAGCAGTCCCAATCCAGCCCGACGCACCGGTGATGAAAACGCGCACGATCTCTCTCCATTGATGATGTGACTCAGTATCATCACTCTACCTGATGTGACTGAGTTACATCACGTAAGCTGACCGGATGGGGCGATGGGAACCGGACGCACGCGGCCGACTTCTTCGCGCCGCCCTCGAACTGTTCAGCGCACGCGGATACGAGGCCACGACGGCAGCTCAGATCGCTGAACACGCAGGCCTGACCAAGACCACCCTGTTTCGGCACTTCGCCGATAAGCGCGAGATCCTGTTTCAGGGACAGGAGCTGCTCATCACCCTCGCCACGGACGGAGTCGCAGGCGTTTGCCCGGACAGCACACCCTTCGACCTGCTTCGCGCGGGGGTTCTTTCGCTCTGCACCCCGCACGGCACGGAACAACGAGAGATCGGGCGGCAGCTCGACGCACTCCTGTCCTCAAGCCCAGAACTACAAGAGCGCGCCCTCTTCAAGCGATCGACTATCACCGCCGCGCTTCGCGAAGCGCTCACCACTCGCCTAGACGATCCTCGGCAGGCCGGCGTCCTGGCGGATGTGGGCATCCGCGCCTACTACGAAGGCTTCGACTCCTGGGTCAGGTCGAGCGACGACGGACCTCTGGCTGATGTTGTCAACCGCGAGCTTCAGGCCTACGAAGCGTCCCTGATCACCCTCTCGGACGCGCAGCCCGCCCCTTTCGCCTGAGGCACTGTCATGGTGATCACCCGACCGCTTCGGCGAGTCGACTGCTCGGCCTGAGCCGGGCAAACACGCAGCGCCGCGTGACGTTCAACGTACAACGACCGCGCCGTCGGCAACCTCGCTGTTCGCGACGTCGTTGTCGTCGAGCTGGCTGTCCGCGACCTCGATGTCGGAGCGCGGGATTCCGAGGATGTACAGCACCGCATCCAGGAAGGGCTGGTTGACCGACACCTCGGCGTTCGCGCGCAGGGCGGCCTTGGCGTTGAAGGCGATGCCCAGGCCGGCCGCGCGCAACATGTCGATGTCGTTGGCGCCGTCGCCGATGGCCACCGTCTGAGCCAGCGGTACGCCGAACTGCTCGGCGTACCGACGCAGCGCCGAGGCCTTGCCCGCGCGGTCCACCACGTCGCCGATAACTCGTCCGGTGAGCCGGCCGTCCCGAACCTCAAGGACGTTGGCCGCGGCGAAATCCAGTCCGAGCTCATCGACGAACCGGTCGGTGAGAGCAGTGAAGCCCCCGGACACCACGCCGACGGTGTAGCCGAGTCGCTTCAGCGTCCGCACCAGGGTCCGGGCGCCGGGGGTCAACACCAGGGCGTCGCGCACTCGCTCGACGTCGGCCACCGGCAGTCCGGCTAGCAGTTCGACCCGGGCGGTGAGGGACTCCGCGAAGTCCAGTGACCCGCCCATCGCCCCCGCGGTGATCGCCGTTACCTCGTCCAGCACTCCGGCGCAGCGCGCCAGCTCGTCGATGCCCTCGCCTTGCACCAGCGTCGAGTCCACATCAAGCACGACCAGCCGCTTCGCGCGCCGGGCAAGGCCTGCCGCCTCGACGGCGATGTCCAGCCCGGTCTCGGCAGCGGCTCGGGCCAGCGCCTCGCGAAGCGCCTCCTCGTCGGCGTCCCCCACGATCAGGTCGAGGCTGGACACCGGAAAGACCGACAGCTGGGTGACCGAGTCGATGTTGCCGCCGACGGCTGCGATCCGTTGGGCGACATCAGCCACGGCTCCCGGACGAAGTGGGTGACCGAGCAGGATGACATGCAGCTTGGACCGGTGCCGGGCCGGCACGGTGTCGACGGCGGATGCCTCGGTGACGACCAGTTCGTGCTCCATGCCGAGCGCGCCGCAGGCGGTCCGCAGCGAGCGGCGGAGCGGGGCGGGATCGCCTCGCAGCGACAGCACGACGCCGAGGATCAGCCGCTCCCGGATGACCACCTGCTCGACGTCGATCACGTCGGCGTCATGCGCGGCGAGCGCCCCGAACAGGGCGGCGGTCACTCCCGGGCGGTCGCGGCCGGTGACCGTGATCAGCACGTTGAGAGGTTGCATGGCTGCGGCCGTCAGCAACCGCGGACGGCGGCCGACGATGCCAGTTCTATGCCTGACCGCCCGGCTGAGGGTCGCGCTCGCCCTGACGCGCGCTATCCGTGCCGATGACGTTGCTACCGACACCGGCCGCGATCCGGTGCTTCTTGTCGGCGTGCGCCTCACGTTCCAGTTGCGGGATGAGGTGCGGGTAGTGGGCCTCGAAGGCCGGGCGCTCGGAGCGAATGCGGGGCATCGAGGTGAAGTTGTGCCGCGGTGGCGGGCAGGACGTTGCCCATTCGAGGGAGTTGCCGTGGCCCCACGGGTCATCGGCCAGCGCGACCTCGCCGTAACGGTAGGACTTGTAGACGTTGTAGAGGAACGGCAGCATCGAGGCGCCGAGGATGAACGAGCCGATCGTCGAGATGGTGTTCAGCGTCGTGAAGCCGTCGGTGGGCAGGTAGTCGGCGTAGCGGCGAGGCATGCCCTCGTCACCGAGCCAGTGCTGCACCAGGAACGTCATGTGGAACCCGAAGAAGGTCAGCCAGAAGTGCAGCTTGCCCAGGCGCTCGTCCATGTAGCGGCCGGTGAACTTCGGAAACCAGAAGTAGATGCCGGCGTAGGCGGCGAACACGATCGTCCCGAAGAGCACGTAGTGGAAGTGCGCTACCACGAAGTAGGTGTCGGACACGTGGAAGTCCAGCGGCGGGCTGGCAAGCAGCACGCCGGTCAAGCCACCGAACAGGAAGGTCACCAGGAAGCCGATGGAGAACAGCATCGGCGACTCGTAGGTGATCGAGCCTCGCCACAGCGTGCCGATCCAGTTGAAGAACTTCAGGCCGGTGGGCACCGCGATCAGGAAGGACATGAACGAGAAGAACGGCAGTAGCACCGCGCCGGTGGCGAACATGTGATGCGCCCAGACCGTAAGCGACAGCGCGCCGATCGAGAGGGTGGCAAGCACCAGGCCCTTGTAACCGAACAGCGGCTTGCGGGCGAACACCGGGAAGATCTCGGAGACCACGCCGAAGAACGGCAGCGCGAGGATGTAGACCTCTGGGTGACCGAAGAACCAGAACAGGTGTTGCCAGAGGATCGGTCCGCCGTTGGCAGCGGTAAAGACCTGCGCGCCGAGGTGGCGGTCGGCCCACAGCACCAGCAGCGCGGCGGTGAGAATCGGAAACGCCAGCAGCACGAGCAGCGAGGTCACCAGGATGTTCCAGGTGAAGATCGGCATCCGGAACATCGTCATGCCAGGCGCGCGCAGCGTGATCACCGTGGTGACCATGTTGACGCCACCGAGGATGGTGCCCAGGCCCGAAAGCGCCAGGCCGAGAATCCAGAGGTCCATGCCCGTCGACGGCGAGTTGACCGCGTCGCTGAGGGGCGTGTAGAACGTCCAGCCGACGTCAGCGGCACCGCCGGGCGTCGCGAAGCCGAGGCACGCGACCGTGGCGCCGAACAGATAGAGCCAGTACGAGAAGGCGTTCAGCCGGGGAAAGGCGACGTCCGGAGCGCCGATCTGCAGCGGCAGCACCAGGTTGGCGAAGGCGAAGACGCTGGGCGTCGCGAAGAACAGCAGCATGATCGTGCCGTGCATGGTGAAGAGCTGGTTGTACTGCTCCGGCGTGAGGAACTGCATGCCCGGACGGGCCAGCTCGGCGCGCATGACCAGCGCGAGCAGACCGCCGATCATGAAGAAGGTGAACGAGGTCACCATGTACATCCGGCCGATCAGCTTGTGGTCGGTCGTCCGCAGCAGCTGCAGGAACAGCGAGCCCTTGGCGATCGGTGACGCCGGGAAGGGTCGGGTGATGATCGGCGACGGCTCGAGGTCGAGAGGGTTGCCCGCCGCGGTTGTTTCTGCGGCGTCTGCAGTCGTGGTCAAGCGAGCCTCCGGTCCCAAAACAAGCTGAAGAGGTCCCGGCGACATGGACGCGGTCGCCGAAGCCCTCTGCGGACGAGGATAGCTACCGGTTCTCGGCGCGGCAGCACCGACCCGGCGGGCTAAGTTGGCGTCATGGCATCGATCCATGGTCCCCGCGAGCTCGTCGACCTCATCGCAACCCGGCACGCCGGGGTGCTCACGACGCTGAAATCCGACGGGCGCCCGCAGCTGTCCAACGTCACGTACGCCTTCTACCCCGAGCCGGGTGATCCGGCGGCCGGCCTGATCCGGGTCTCGATCACGGCTGACCGCGCGAAGTACAAGAACTTGCTGCGCGACCCCCGCGCCAGCCTGCACGTGACGACGGATGATTTCTGGGCGTACGCGGTCGCCGAGGCCCAGGCGGATCTGAGTCCGGTCGCTACCGACCCCGCCGACGCCACCGTGGACGAGCTGGTGCGGCTGTACCGCGACGTCCAGGGCGAGCATCCGGAGTGGGATGAGTACCGGCGCGTGATGGTGAGCGACCGGCGAGTGGTGCTACGGCTGCCGATCGAACGGGTGTACGGGATGCCGCCGCGCGGCTGAACCGCCCCGCAGCTGAGCCGCCCCGATACTGGGGGCGGCTGAAATGAGAGGCTGGAGGCCGAGCGCCGACAGCGAGCGCGGTTTCTGCACCCGAAGCAGGAAGGGCATCAGAGCATGAGCTTGACAATCGGCTACAAGGCATCCGCGGAGCAGTTCGGCCCCCGGCAGCTGCTCGACTACGCGGTGCAGGCCGAAGAGGTCGGTCTGGATAGTGTGACCATCTCCGATCATTTTCAGCCGTGGCAGCACGACGGCGGCCACGCCCCGTTCTCGCTGTCCTGGCTGGCGGCCGTGGGCGAGCGCACCTCGCGGGTCCAGCTCGGCACCAGTGTGATGACGCCGACGTTCCGCTACAACCCGGCGGTGGTCGCCCAGGCCTTCGGCACCCTGGCGTGCCTGTACCCGAACCGGATCATGCTCGGCATCGGCACCGGCGAGGCGCTGAACGAGGTGGCGGTGGCCCGGCTCGAGTGGCCGGACTTCAAGGAGCGGTTCGCGCGGCTGCGGGAGTCAGTCGAACTGATCCGCACGCTGTGGAGCCAGGAGCGCGTCACCTTCGACGGCGAGTATTACCAGACCTCGGACGCGACGGTGTACGACCGTCCGGACGAGGGTGTGCCGATCTACGTCGCTGCGGGCGGTCCGCTGGTCGCCAGGTACGCCGGCCGAGTGGGTGACGGCTTCATCTGCACCTCGGGCAAGGGCCGTGAGCTGTACGAGGACAAGCTGATGCCCGCCGTGGACGAGGGCCTGGCCCAGTCCGGACGGGACCGCTCGCAGCTGGACCGCATGATCGAGATCAAGCTGTCCTTCGATCCCGATCTGGACCAGGCGCGGGAGAACACGCGGTTCTGGGCGCCGCTGTCGCTGACCGCGGAGCAGAAGCACGGCCTGCACGACCCGGTCGAGATGCAGGCGGCCGGGGCTGCGCTGCCGATCGAGCAGGTCGCCAGCCGCTGGATCGTCACCAACGATCCGCAGGAAGCACTGGAGGCGATCAAGCCGTACGTGGACTTCGGGTTCAACCACCTGGTGTTCCACGGCCCGGGCCATGACCAGTCCCGGTTCCTGACGTCGTTCAGCGAACAGGTCGTGCCACTGCTGCGCGAACTCGGCTGAGCACCGTTACAGAGGTCTCCGTACCGATCGACCCCCGCGGGGTGACCAAACCAGTTATGCTATTTTAGTGACGATACCGTCACGCAGAGTCACCAAGTGGTGGCCCTCGAATCGCTGACCGGTCAGGAACACCATGAAGAGAGTTCTCGCGGGCGCGTCCACGGCTGCCGTGGTCTGCGCGCTCGTGTCAGTCACCTCCCCGGCCGCGCACGCGGCCGGGGCAACCCTGTCGGTGCCGTCGCGCTACCGGACGATCACCGCGGCCATCGCGGCCGCGCGCAGCGGCGACACCGTGCTGGTCGCTCCCGGCACCTACCGCGAGAACATCACCATCTCGGGCAAGTACGTGAAGGTCAAGGCGTCCTCGTCCAACCCGGCGCAGACGGTCATCGCGGGCAACTCCGGTCGCAGCCCCGTCATGTTCCAGAACGTGCCGTCCTCCGGCGGGGCGTCCCTGCAGGGCTTCCGGATCGTGTCGGGCTCGGCTCCGAGCGGGCAGGGCGGCGCCATCACGGTCGCCAACAACGCCAGCCCGAGGATCCAGGGCAACGACATCGAGTCGAACAGGTCCGAGGACGGCGGCGGGATTCTGGTCTACAACCACTCCAGCCCGACCATCATCTACAACACCATCAAGAACAACACCGCCAGCACGTTCGGCGGCGGGGTCTTCGCGGTGATCGGCTCCAGCCCGCAGATCTACGGCAACACCATCACCGGCAACCATGCCTACGGCGGCGGCGGGATCTATCTCGAGGACGACGTCTCACACACCTCGTACCGGTCGACGCCTAACGTCAGCCGTAACAACATCACCAACAACCGGGCGAGCCAGGCCGGCGGCGGGATCATGCTGCGCACCGGCGTCAACGCGGTGATCGCCCGCAACACCATCTCGGGCAACGCCGCGCCGTACGGCGGCGGAATCCACCTCGAGACGACCGGCAGCACACCGACCGTGACGACGAACGTGATCACCGGCAACTCCGCCATCACCTCGGCCTCGCAACCCGGTTCCGGCAGCGGCGGTGGCATCGCCGTGTTCGGCAAGTCGCGTCCCGGCATCGGGCACAACACCATCACCGGAAACCGCGCGTCGAAGTTCGGCGGCGGCATCGTCCTCGCCGAAAGTTCGGTGTCGGTCGTGACCGGCAACAACATCGCCAAGAACTCGGTCGTCGGCACCGAGGCCGGGGCGGCGGGCGGCGGCATCTTCGAGGCGAACTCCGACTCCCAGATGGTCAACAATGTGTTGCGCCAAAACACCGCGCCGGTCGGCGGCGGGGTCGCGGTGAGCGGAACCGGGTCGTGGACGCTGGTGAACAACACGGTGGTGTCCAACACCGCGACACAGGGCGGTCAGGCCGCCGGCGGCGGGCTCTACGTCTCCCGCAAGACTTCGGGCAAGATGTCCGTCGTCAACAACGTCTTCAACAGCAACAACGACTACCAGATTTTCGAGTACGGGGCCTTCGCGACCTATTACAACAACCTGGTGACCAACGACGGCCGGGGAATGTTCTTCAGCTTCTCGGCGCACCCCATCACGACCATCAGCGCGCTGAACAACAGTGCCCAGGTCTACGCGGTCGACAACGTCACCGGCAGCCCGGGCTTTCTCAACGGGCCGGCCTTCGACTACCGCATCGCGGCATCGTCGCCGGCGGTAGACACCGCCCGGTCCGTCGGTGCGCCGACGGTCGACATCCGCAACGTGCACCGGCCGACCGGCGTGCGCGCGGACATCGGGGCATACGAGTACAAGCCCGGCGCCTGAGCTGACCAGCAGTGGGTCGGCTATGCCGACCCACTGCTGGGGCCTCCAGGGGTCTGACGCTGTTGGGCAGGCTACTTCGTGATGGCTACTTCGTGATGGCGTCGATGGTCTTCTTGAGGCCCTTGGGCTCGGTCGGGCTGTGCGGAGCGGTCTTCTTCATCTCGATCAGCCGCTCACCGAGCTCGGACAGCTGCTTGCGTCCGAGCCCCTCGCGGACCTTGGGGAACCACTCGTCCTCCTCTTCCTCGATGTGGTGAGTGACGTTCTCGATCAGGACGGTCGTCTTGGCGTCGAAGCGCTCGGCATCCGGCGTCATCGCACCGAGCTCGAGGCAGAGGACGTCGGCGACGTGGTGCTCCTCGTAGGACTCCAGCACGTCGTCCTCGAGGTCGGGCAGCAACCGGCGGACCTCCGGGTAGATCAGCTCGTTCTCGACGTAGGTGTGCATCGTGAGCAGCTCGATCATCCTGGTGACGAGCTCGCCCTTCTTCTCGGTGGCGTCCTCGCCGGCCTGCTCGAACTGCTTGAACACGCTCTTGATCTCTTTGTGGTCTTCCTTCAACAGCACCAGGGCGTCTGTGGACACGAGTCCTCCTCGTCGAACTGAGAGCCGCACGCTGCTTGGCGACGATGAAGCTTTGGCACGAGGTTAGCGGTCCGGGGTGACGGTTCGCCGCCGACCACGGGAACCTTCCGCGACCGCGGCGCTAGAAGGCAGTGTACCCGCCGTCGATGGTGAGCACGGACCCCGTCATGAACGACGCGGCCGGACTGGCCAGGAAGACCACCGAGGGCGCGATCTCGTCCGGAGTCGCCGCGCGGCCCATCGGGGCATCGTCCAGCCAGTACCGCTTGAACTGCGGGTCCTCCAACGGGGTCATCTCCGTCTTGACGTAGCCCGGTGCGACCGCGTTCACCCGGACTCCCTTCGGCGCCCACTCGGCGGCGAGGGACCTGGTCAGGTGATGCACGCCGGCCTTCGAGGCGTTGTACGCCGGCTGCCACTGCGGCCGGTTCACGATGTCGCCCGACATCGACCCGACATTGACGATGGCACCGCCGCCGGCCTCGATCATCGACCGGCCGAACACCTGGCACCCGTTGAAGACGCCGGTGAGGTTCGTGCCGATGACCTGGTCCCAGTCCGCCGGCGTCACCTCCAGCGCCGGTGCGTGGATGCAGGTGCCGGCGTTGTTGATCAGTACGTCCACCCGGCCATGGTCGGCGAGGATCTGAGCCGCGGCGCCCTCGACCTCGGCGTGACTGGACATGTCACCGCGGTACGCCGAGGCGGTGATTCCCTTGTCGCGCAGCGCTGTCAGGACCTCTTCGCTCTTGGCCTCGTCACGGGCGAGGATGGCGATGCTGGCGCCGGCCTCGCCGAGCGCGTGCGCGAAGGCCTCGCCCAGCCCGCGGTTTCCGCCGGTCACCACGGCGACCTTGCCGGGCAGGGCGAACGAGTCGAGCACTGTCATGGCCACTCCTTGGAATTGCTGTCGAGCAGCGTGACCTCCGTCGTTCGGAGACGCTGGAGGGTCCACGCTTGCATGGACGAACCCGAACCGGCCATGCCGGGTCCAGCGCGCGCTGTACGCGGTACCGCCCGGCAGGGTGGCGCTCACGCTGACCAAGGTGGCCACCTTCGTCGCCCACGGCGGACCGGACACGATGACATCCCGAACCTCGAAGTGCGGGTTGGGCGGTAAGTGACTCGGGGACCATGGTGGTGTCAGCCCGTCACGGTCGCAGGGCCCAGTGGAGCGACTCGCGTAGTGCCGGCCGCCACACGCTGTAGGTGTGGTCGCCAGGTCGGGTATGGAGTTGCACTGTCAGGCCAGCTGCGCGAAGTAGGGAGGCGATGCTCTGCATCTGGTGCAGAACCGTGCGATCAACGGTGCCGCAGTCGAGCCAGATTCGCGTCTGGGGGCCGGCTTCGAGCGAGGAAGCGTACGACGCGGGGGTGTTCGACGCTGCCAGAGCTGATTCATTCCTGCCGAACAGGGTTTTCAGGCCGCCAGCGTGCGTGGGTGCTGTAAAACCGGAGAGGTCAAGGATGGTCGCCGTGAGCTCCCGGTGGCGTAGACCCAAGTTGAGCGCACAGTAGCCGCCAGCCGACATGCCGCCGAAGATCCGACCGCTCCTTGCCTTGATGGTGCGAAAGGATCGGTCCACCGCTGGTATCACGTCCCTGACCAGGTGGGTTTCCACGCGCTCATGAATACCGTCGACGCATTCGGGATCATCCAGCCAGTTACGGCTCATCTGTGGTGCTACCTCGATGACCGGAAGGTCCTGGCGGGCGAGGAACCGACCGGTCACGTCGGCCGCTCCCCCGTGGAACCAGTCCTTTTGCATCCCCGGCGAACCGTGAAAGAGATATACGACCGGAAACCGCGCCATCGGCTGACTGAAGTACTGCGGAGGTAACCAGACCCAGGCGCGAGTCTTTCCGAAGCCGCTGCCGTCGTCCGGAATGACCAGCGTTGCCAACTGGCCCCGAACCTGGGTCGGAACCGGAGCTTTGGTCGTCGCGCGGCCCATCTCCAGCTGAGGGGGCGGACGGTGGACGACCTCGTCAACCACATCACTGACATTGGGCAGATAGGAGTAGTAGGAGTTGAATCCGTCGGCTACGAGCACGAGCGTCAGAAGAGCCGCCGCGACGGCCGAAGTGATCCGACGCCAATGTGAAGCCCGGCGCCGTCGCCGGCGCAGTGTGGATATCCAGGCTGCGGTGGTGATGAAGGCCAGCACCAGCAGGAACCTCGTGGACACGACGGTCAGACCAGCCAGCATGCTCACCCACCATGTGTACCCACTCGCTGCCATCTGTACAAGTATCTGAGGAAGTCGCGTGCCAGGGTGCGCACAGGACAGCCCAAGCTGAGAACTGGCCGTGGAGTTCGCGGCGGCAAGGGTGGCAACGGGCGTGCACGGAATAGAGTGCTGGAGGCTCTCCCCCCGTCTGGATCGGATCGTGTACATGGTTACCGCCTCATCAGAGATCGGCTTCTCATCAGACAGTCGCTTTGACTTCGACGTGGTTGTGGTTGGTGGGGGTGGGCATGTTGGTTTGCCGTTGGCGATCGCGTTTGCTGATCGGGGTCTGCGGGTGGCGATTTTTGATGTGAATGAGCTGGCGGTGAAGACGATCCTGG
>NZ_JAVREH010000009.1:0-138092 GCF_031845305.1 Jatrophihabitans lederbergiae
CCACCGCGCCGCAGCGATCTGAGCAAGCTGCACGGCCGAGTCTGACACTTTCAGCTAGCCATCCCACACGTTTGGTCGACCGGCGCCATCCGGCGTCACCGGACTGCACCGATTCCGCGACAGCCTCTACGACGTAGAGATCCGCCGGGTCATCTGCTCGACGAACGCGATCGAGTCGCTCAACGCCCGCTACCGGCGGGCGATCAAGGCCCGCGGTCACTTCCCGAACGAGCAGGCCGCGTTGAAATGCCTCTACCTCGTGACCCGATCACTGGACCCCACCGGCCACGGTCGGGCACGATGGGCAGTGCGGTGGAAGCCAGCGCTCAACGCGTTCGCGATCACCTTCGCCGACCGATTCCCGGCCGCCGAAACCTACTGATGGAAAACGCCAGAAACACCGTTTACGAGATAGACCCGGTGAATCCTTCTAGCCGCTGACGCGAGCGCCCTACCGGCAGGGAAGTTGGGGCCGGGCTCAGGCGTTTGTCGGCTGTGGTTGAGGTGTGGGTGGTTCGGGGTGGAGCTGGGTTTCCAGGACGCCGGTGGTGGTGACGTCTCGGGCGAGGGCGGCGAGTTTGCGGTGAGTGTGTTGGCTTGCTCGCCGGAGCATGTCGAAGGCTTGGTCAGAGGTGCACTTGTGGGTCATCATCAGGATGCCGATTGCGGCACCGATCTCGCGGTTACTTGTCAGCGCGAGTTCCAGATTGGCCGCCTTGGATCTGAGCCGCTCCCGCTCGATGATCGAGACGCCCAGCTCCACGAGGAGCTGGCCGAGCAGACGACGCTCATCTCCCGGGTCAGGACCGCGGAAGCCCAGCGTCAGCGAGCCGCTGTATCCCCTGCCAGCCTCAGCCGCCATAGGCTGGATCGAAATGACCATGCTGGTATCGGCGGGCTCGGGCCTTGCGGGATGCTCGAGGTGCACGGCGTCCTCACGCTCACGGATGAGCCGCACCGTGCACGTGTCACACACCAGCGGCACCGCCGCGTGCGCGATGGCCGTGAACACCTCGCCGGCATCGGTGGAGGGTGGCAGCTGACTGATCGCCTCAACCACCGAGTCCAGCGCGGCTGAGCCGATCCCCGCAGAGCCGATCCCGGTAGCGGAGGTATGCACAGCGACGGTCGGCAGACCGCGCGGACCGGGGGCCATGGGATCAGGTGTCATCATCAGGTCTGCCTTCGAGTGCAGGGGACCCAGCAGGTCCCAGGGACGGCGAATGCTCAACCCGCCGTCGCGGCTGTCGAGTGAGGTCGAAAGTCGCGGTTTGCTCTCTCTCCCGCTCATTGGACACCACCGGGCCGCAAAGATCGCACACCATCCGCCGCAGGCATGGTGACGAATCAGATATGACGGCGTCGCCGACGTGGCGCCCAGTTCATCCGGAGGTTCCCGTGACACCAACCATTCGCTTCCCGCTTCCCTCCGCCACCAAGGTCAGGACGTGAACCGCGCCGGCTGGGTCAAGCCGGCAAATTCAGCACACGCCGTGCTGCGACTGGCCACGGCCGCCGCTCTGATCATCGACGCCGTCATCCACCTCCAACTCGCCTCGGACTACCAGCTCGCCGCCCCGGGTGGCATCGGCCAGGGCAATCTCTTCCGACTCGAAGCCGTACTCGCTCTCGCTACCGCCGGTTACCTCATCCTCCGCGGCAGCCGGGCGGCGTTCGCCGCAGCCGCCGTGGTCGCGGCCAGCGCACTCGCCGCCGTCCTGCTCTACCGCTACGTCGATGTACCGGCAATCGGCCCTATCCCATCCATGTATGAACCCCTCTGGTTCACCAAGAAAACCATCACCGCTCTCGCCGAGGCCGCTGGCACCCTCACCGCCGTGGCCGGCTTCGCTACCATCCACCGTACGATCCGAAACACCCGCGCACCCGTCCCGACCGCCACCGCGGTGACGACTCCGCGAAGACGAGCACACCGCTGATATCAGAAGGCGGTCCACAGGCCCGTCACACGCGGGCCTGTGCGGGCGCGGTCGAAATGAGCGCTGGGCGCAGGCGCGTGCGGGCGAGTCTGTGGAGAAGCGTCCGCAGGAGTGGATGTACGACGATTCGACCGAGGACAATAACGGTCGCTCCGAGGGCCAAGCCGGCAGCGACATCGTGGGGGTAGTGCGCACCGACGTAGACCCGGCTGAATGCCATGAGCACCGCGACGCACCACGTCAGGACGCCGAGGCGGCGGTTGACATACAGCAAGCCGGTCGCGACCGCTCCAGCCATGGTCGCGTGGTCGGAAGGAAATCCATAGTCCGCCGATCTTCCCACTAATAAAAGGGCGTTCGGGATCGAGGTATACGGTCGCTGTTCGGCCACGGCGTGCACGATCGGCTGGTTCACCGCGACCGCGACCAGTGTTCCGATCCCGGACCAGATGACCGCAGCCATCCGATCGAGGCTGCTCTGTCGACGCGCGAGCCACCACCCCACGGCGATCAGCACCACGAACAGTGCCAGGCCGGCGCCCGCGTATTCCGCGAGGATGCCGTGCAACCACGGAGTGCGCCGGGCAAAGCGGTTGACGAGGAGAAAGTCGCCTGCGTCGCCTAGGTAGTTCTCGGTGAATGAATGAGTCACTGGGTGTCCCGTCGCTACATCAGCTCACCTACATGAATGTAGGAGTTCGATCCCTACAATAGCGTAGGAGCTATGATCCGGGCCGGGCGCCGCGACGAGCACCAGGTGCCGGACGAATTGAAACGGAGGCACCGCAGTGGCCAAGCGGCGTGGGTCAGGCGACCTGGAGTCAGAGGTACTGGCTGCCCTCTGGGCCGCGGACGCGCCGATGACGGCTGGCGACCTACTCGACGCGCTCGATCTCGACCTCGCGTACAACACCGTGCAGACCATCCTCGCCCGCCTGCACGCCAAGGGCGCGGTGCGCCGGCAGTTGAACGGTCGGTCGCACGCCTACACGCCGGTGCTCGATGACGCGGGGCTCGCGGCCAACAGGATGCGGGCCATGCTCGACCGTGGAGGCGACCACGCCGCGGTTCTGACCCGTTTTCTCGGCACACTCACCGCTGAGGAGCAGGCGACGCTGGCTGGCCTGCTGCACGACGAACATTCCGAGAAGCGGGACGGCTGATGCACCTGTCGGTTTATCTTCCCCTGTTGTTCTCGGGAGTTTTCGGCGTTCTCGCCCCACCGTTGGCACGCCGGCTTCCACCAGCCGCCGGTACCTGGTTGCTCAGCGTCGGCGGACTCGTGGCCGCCGCGGGATCGAGCACGTCCCTCGCCCTGCTGGCATTCACCCTCGCCGGTCAGAGTTCACTGCTGTCATCGCGTGGCCACTGGTCGGTCGACTCGCTGCGCCATGTCGATCCGGTCGCTACTCCGGTCGCGGCCGCGGCGCTGGCGGCTCTGGCGATACTGGCGCTCGAGGCGGGTCTTGTCGGCTGGCGGCGAGTTCTCGCGGTGCGCGATGCCTGCCGGCTGGCGGCGCTGCTGCCGGCGCACGGCGGCGAGCTCGCGGTCATTCCGAGCCCAGTTCCGCAGGCCTACGCCGTACCCGGCCGTCCGGGCCGTATCGTCGTCTCAACCAGCTTGCTGCGTCAGTTGAGCGCCGGAGAGCGACGCGCGGTATTGGCCCACGAACGGTCCCACCTCCGCCATCACCACCATGTCCACCAGAGCCTGGCTCAGCTGGCAGCGGCCACGAATCCGCTGCTGTCCCGGCTGCCCGCCGCGGCGGGATCGGCCTGTGAACGATGGGCCGACGAGGATGCCGCTAAGGCAAGCAACCGGGACGTCGTGGCCGAGGCATTGACCCGCGCCGCCACCAGCAAACCTGCCGCGGCCGCCTCAGCGGTGGTGCTCGCGGCTGCCGCCACAGAGATCACCATCCGCGTGGCCGCCCTACGCGCGGCTCCGCTACGCCTGGCGCTATGGCGTCTCGCCCTGCTGGTAGGCCTCCTCGGCGCGACGGTCGCCGCCGTCGCCGAAGCCGCCCATGACACGGAGCGGCTGTTTGAATTCGCCCAGTACGCCTACCGCGCTCAGCACCGTTGACACGAGCAGCACCGTTGACACGAGCAGCACCGCTGACACGAGTTACCGTCAGCAGCCAGACCCCTATGCGTCCAACAGCGTGGGATGTCAGACGCCGGCTGCGGTCACGATGGCGTCGGTGGCAAAGCCGGCAACCAGCCCGAGCAGCATGCCGTACGCGAGCAGATCCGATCGCTTGGCCCGGGAGGCGATGCCTAAGAGCTGTGACACGACGTAGATGATCGAGCCGGCGGCAAGGGTCAGGAACAACACCGACATGGCTTCGCTGGTGAAGCCATGTCCGACCCAGGTGCCGATGAAGGTGGGACCCCCGCCGATCGCAGCCATAGCGAGCAGGAAGGTCCATGAGGGGCGCGCCCCGGTGCCGTCGACCTCGCTGTCGGCTGCTAGCGGTGCCACGATGCCGAAGCCTTCGGTTGCGTTGTGAAGCGCGAATCCGATGACGAGCATGGTGGCGATACCGATGTCATTGCGCGCTGCCGATTGGCCGATGGCCAGGCCTTCGGCGAAGTTGTGCAATCCGATCCCCACCGCGATCAGAAGGGCAAGACGTCGCGAGGCCGTCCAGGTGGCGACGCCGCGAGCCGTCCGCTGAGGCCGTTCATGAACGGACATCGCCCCAGGTCCAACAGGGCGCCGACTCGAAGCATGCGAGAGGTAGCGCTCGTAACCCACCAAAGCCAGCAGACCGGCAGCGAGCCCACCCACGAACAGCGCCCCATAACCGAAGGCCGGCGCCAACCCGCTGTTGTGATCGTGATGCTCGACCAACGCGGCGTCGATCGGTTCCCACGCCGCTGAGAACACGTCCCACACCAGGAAGAGCAGCACACCCACCGCAGTGGCGTTCAAGAAAACCCGCATGCCAGGACGAGGCTTGCGCAGCCGGCCGATCGGCATACCGACCAGGATGGTAATCCCGGCGATAAAGCCCAGCAGCAGCGTCTTTGACAGTTCCACAACATCCCCAGAGGTAAGCCTTACCTAACCTGACACGCCTACACTGCCTCGGAACGGCGCCCGGCGCAAGTCTCCGGCTCAAGTCGCAGCTGCCTCGCTTCCTTGGTCCTTCCGGAGGAAGTTTCGTGTCCAGCGCCCACCAGCCGCAGCGGTAAGTCCGGTCTCACGCTGACCCGCTGATCCACTCTCCACTTCCTGTCACCGTCATTCGCAGGTAAGCACTAGATCGGCCCGGGAGCGCGTGCGCTCGATCAGCTCGGCGTTGCGCTGGTCGGGTCCGTGCGTCCAGGCGGCGGCTGCCTGCGGCGTCTTGCCGAAGCGGATATGCCGGGCGATCAACCGCTGCTGCCGGAGTTGGGTGTCGACCTCGCAGAACCAGACCTCGTCCAGGAGTTCGCGAACGTCACGCCACTCCGGCGCGTCGATAAGCAGGTAGTTTCCTTCGGTGATGACCACTCGGCTCGATCGCGGCACGGGGATGCTTCCGGACACCGGTTGTTCGACGTCGCGGTCGAATGCCGGTGCCCAGACATCTTCCTGGCACTCTCGCAGTCGTCGGAGGAGGGCAGCGTAGCCGCGGGCGTCAAAGGTGTCTGGCGCTCCCTTGCGCTGATCCCGACCCAGGCGGCGTAATTCGATGTCAGCCAGGTGGTAGCCGTCCATCGGAACGTGCGCCACGTGTGAACCGATCCAGGGCCTCGAAGGGTCCCCAGCGAGCTCAACCCGGAATGCCGGCGCCCACGGCGCCTCGTGTTCGACCAGTGCCGCCAGCAGCGCGTGGGCGAGCGTCGTCTTTCCCGAGGCCGGTGCGCCGACGATGCCGATCAGCACGCGCCGTCCGGAACGTTCGCTGATCAGCCGGTCCACCCGGCTGGTCAGCGCTGCCAGATCAACGGCGTCGGATTCCACCCGGCTCACGCAACCGCGGTGCCGAGGAGGATGTGCTCCGTGATGAACTGGTGAGCGTGGCGCGCCAGGTCCGCACCGTCGGCCCACAGGTTTCGCCAGATCGCCAGGTCGTTGGACAGGCCCCGGGCCACCACGGCCGAAGAGAAGCTCTCGAACGTAATCGGTCCCGCGTACCCGATGTCGCTGAGCGCCCGGAAGAACGACGTGAAGTCGATGTGCCCGGAGCCCAGATACCCGCGGTGGTTCTCCCCCACGTGGACGTAACCGAGCCGAGCGCCCACCTCGTGCACCGGGCGGACGAAGTCGTCCTCTTCGATGTTCATGTGGTAGGTGTCCAGATGGATCAGCACGTTGTCCGCGCCGATGTCGTCGGCCAGGCGCAAGGCGTCCCGGGCGGTGTTGATCACGTTCGTCTCATACCTGTTGCAGATCTCGAGACCCAATGTCATCTGGTGTTCCGCCGCCTGGTTTGCCAGATCGCGCAGCACAGACACGACGTTGTCGCGGCCGGCTGGCGTCAGCGGCTGACCATACTTACCCAGGGCGCTGTACAGGGCTCCGGTGAAATGGGTTCCGCCGATGCGGCGAGTCAGCTCCAGTGAGTCCGACAGCAGGGCCGCACCCCGTTTGACGATGTCGGGGTCTTCGCTGGAAACGTCGGCATCGAAGGCGAGCCCCCGTGAGCAGGTGACCTGCAGTCCGGCGTCGGCGAGTTGTTGCCGGGTCGCGTTCACGTCGAGGTTGATGGAGTCATGCAGTGAGAATTCGAGCAGGTCGTATCCCGTCCTCCTGGTCTGGTCGATGGCGGTGGTGACCGACTCAGCAGAGGTGTCGCCGGCCCAGACCAGGGCGTGGATCCCGATGGGGTTACTCATATTCGTGGTCATAGTTCTGTTCTTCTTCCAGTCAGGGGCAGGGTTCAGGAGGCAAGAGCGCCGGTGATGAGGCCGACGATTTCTTCGCCGGTGGTCTCCGCGGTGCGGCGGCCGCCGACGCACCGCCCGGCTCGCATTACCCATACCTGATCGGATAATCGCAGGACCTGCTCGAAGTTGTGACTGATGAGCAGTACCGCGTGGCCGTCGTCGCGCAACGTGGCGATCAACTGCTCCACCTTGCTCGTCTCTTGCACGCCGAGCGCGGCGGTCGGCTCGTCCATGATCACTAATTTGGAGCTGAAGCTGGCCGCGCGGCAGATCGCGACGGCTTGCCGTTGGCCGCCGGAGAGCCGGCGTACCCGTGACGTCACGGCCGGCACATTGACGGCCAGCGTCGACACCATCTGCTGGGCTTCGTTCTTCATGGCGCGCCGGTTCAGCAGCGCGAACGGTGGCCTGCCGTAGACCTTCTCCCGGTTGAGGAAGAGGTTCTGCCAGACGGTGAGATCCTCGACCAGCGCGAGATTCTGGTGAACCGTCTCGATCCCTGCGTTGCGGGCATCATCGGGTGAGTGAAAGGCGATGACCTGCCCATCGAACGTGATCTCGCCAGAGTCGGGTCGGTGAATGCCGCTGATGCAGCGAACCAGCGTTGATTTGCCGGCGCCGTTGTCACCGACGAGCGCGGTGATCTCACCCCGGCGCATGTTCAGGGCGACGTCGCGCAGCGCTCGAACCGGACCGAAGGACAGCGACACGGCATCGACGGTAAGCAGGTCGGCAGCCACGGCTGGTGGTCGTTCTGTGGAAGCAGTCATTTCTGGAACCTCGAGAACAGAGCGGCCAATACCACGACAATGCCGACGGACAGCGGTTGGTAGAACTGCGAGACACCGAGCAGCGTCAGACCGTTGGTCAGCGCTGTCAGCAAGAGGCCGCCCACGACAGGGCCGAAGATGCTGCCGCGGCCACCGACCAGGCTGACCCCACCGAGCACGACGGCCGCGACCGAGTTCAGCAGGTAGGCGGTGTTGGCGGCCGGCTCGGCGGCTCCCACTCGGGAGACCAGCAGAATCGCCGCCACGCCGGCGAGCAGGCCCGCGATCGTGTACACGCCGAGCTTGATCCGGTCGGTGCGGACCCCCGCCGCCCCTGCGGCTTCGGCGGAACCGCCCGTGGCCAGCACGTGGGTGCCGAAGCGTGTCCGGAAGTAGACCACGTCGGCGATGACGGCGATCACGGCAGCGATGATGAACGACCAGCCGAACAAACCCACTCCGCCACTGGAGAGTGTCAGCAAGGTCGAGTTGATGACGGTGGTCGGCTTGCCGTTCGACATGATCAGGGCCACGCCCGAGGCGGCCGAGAGCGTGCCCAGCGTCGCGATGAAGTCGGTGATCTTGCCGCGTGCAACGAGCACACCATTGATAGCACCGAACACCAGGCCGGCGAGCAGCGCGGCGATGCAGGCCAGTATCAGATTGCTGTTCTGCTTGTAGACCAAGCCGAAAACCACCGCGGCGAAGGTCATCACCGACGCAACGGACAGGTCGATGCCGCCCGTCGAGATGACGAAGGTCTGGCCGACACCGAGGACGATCAGAATGGCCGACGAGGTAAGCATCGCCTCGATGTTGCCGCTGGAGAGGAAGGTCGAGTTCGAGGCCTGGAAGACGACGACCAGCACGACGAGGCCGGCCAGCGCCGCCCACTCCGCCCAGAAGCCCACGTCTTTGAGCTGGGCCAGCGCTCCCGAGCGCCGTGGCCCGCCATCAACGTCAGCATGCTCGGCGGTGGCGCTGCCGCTCGGCGCCTTCAGGCCGGTCATCGTGACCACCTGTTCTTCCGCTCGCACCGGCTCACTTGGTGAGCTCGGCAAAGGGATCGGTGTAACTTCCGAACGGCTTGGGCGTCACGGCCAGTGCCTTGGCAGCGTCCGCCTTGGTGACCAGCTCGACCGGCGCGGCGACATTGGCGGGCAACGCCTTTCCGGCGTTCGCCGCCTTGCAGGCCTCGACGCCCATCGCCCCGATGACGTAGGGGTACTGGGCGACGACCGCGTCCAACTGTCCGTCGCGCACCGCCGTGAGCGCGTCCTTGATCCCGTCGACGCTGATGACGTGCACCTTGCCGGTCTTGCCGGCCGTCGCGATTGCCCGAGCTACACCCAGCGCCATGTCGTCGTTGGCGACGAAGAAGCCGCCTAGCTCAGGCTTGGACCGCAGGATGGTCTGCGCCTGGGTGAGCGCCTCCTGCCGGTCCCAGTTGGCGGCGACGGTCTGGCCGAACTTGATGGCCGAGCTGCTTGCGATGCCCTGCTGGAACCCGGTAATCCGGGCCGCGCTGGTGACATCGCCCGCCGTGCCGCCGATTGCGACCACATCTCCCCCGTTGGGCAGCAACTTCGTCATTTCGCTGCCCGCCAATTTGCCGGCCGCGATGTTGTCCGTCCCGATGTAGGTAGCCAACGTCGCGTTCGCGCTCTTGGCCGCCGATGCGTCCACCGGCGAGTCGATATTCACGATCGTCTTCTTCTTCGCGCCGAGCTGCGCGATGCCCTGGACCAGGTTGGTGCCGCTGATCGGGTTCACCACGAAGCAGGAGTAGTTCTGGGTCGCCAGCGCCGCAAGCTTGTCTGCCTGGCCGGTGGTGTCGGTGATCGAGTTTGCCGCTTGCACCTCGACCGAAACCCCGTCAGCGGCTGCCTTGTCTTTGACACCGCTCTCCATGGACTGGAAGAACGGGTTGTCCAAGCCCTTGATGACGACGGCGACTTTGCCCGAGCCGCTTGAGGCGCCCTTGCTGGAATCAGCGCTGGAGCCGCTCGATGAGCAGCCGGTGAGCACGAGCCCCGCAGCGAGCGCGGTCGCGGCCGGAAGGGTCCAGAACGTGGTGGGCGATGGCATGGCGGCTCTCCTACGGGTCAGCAGCTGCATGAGCTCAATGGTTTCGACTAGCGTCAGCATGACTTTAGACTAGGATTATACAAAAGCAACAGCCGCTGTAACATAACCGCAACCGCAGCGTCGAATCACCGAGCTAGGCAGGTTTCCATGACGTCCCACCCCACCGGCCCGAGCGGGCGAGGCGCGCCGACAGCGGACCTGTTCGAGATGCTGACGATGTTCCGTCCGGGGTCCCCGTTGACCCGCGCCGATGTGATCCGCCGGACCGGGTTGTCGCGCTCGACGGCGAATCAGCGCTTGGATGCGCTGATGGCTGCCCGCTTGGTCGTGACGGCGGAGTCGGGCACGTCCACCGGCGGCCGTCCCGCCAGCTTGTTCACTTTCAACCGCAACCGAGGGGTGTTACTCGTCGCCGATATCGGGGCGACCGCCATGCGAGTGGCACTGTGCGACCTCGGAGGCACCGTCCTCACCGAGGTAGAGCAGCGGATGGACGTCTCGGATGGGCCCGTCCCGGTGCTCAGCTGTGTTGGCGACCATTTCGACAAGCTGCTGTCTGACACCGGTCACGTCCCGTCGGACGTCTTGGGGATCGGCTTGGACGTGCCCGGACCCGTTGACTTCTCGTCAGGGCGCGTCGTGAGTCCACCGATCATGACCGGGTGGGATCGCTTCGACATTCCCGGCTGGTTCGTCGCCGGTTACGACTGTCCGGTGGTAGTGGACAAGGACGTCAATGCGATGGCGGTCGGCGAGCATCAGTTCAGCTACCCGGAGATCTCGCATCTGATGATGCTGAAGGTCGGCACCGGCGTCGGCAGCGGGTTGATCGCCAGCGGCAAGGTCCACCGAGGCGCGGACGGCGCGGCCGGCGACATCGGCCACATCCAACTCGCGCTGCCGGACGACGCCGACGGCGAGCCACTGTGCCGCTGCGGCAACACCGGCTGTGTCGAGGCATACGCCGGCGGCTGGGCGATGGCACGCGACCTGCGGGCCAACGGCAACGTCGACGTCCGGAGCGTTGATGACGTCCTCCGGCTCCTTCAGGCCGGCGACGTGTCCGCGCAGCGCCTGTTGCGCCGGGCCGGTCGGATTCTCGGTCGCGCGGTGGCCGATGCGGTGAACCTCTTCAACCCCCGAATCATCGCCGTTTCGGGTCAGCTCGCACACACCGACGAACAGCTCCTGGCCGGGATACGAGAGGTGGTCTACCAACGATCCCTGCCGCTGGCCACCCGCAATCTCCAGATAGTCCGAAGCCGGCTGGATCCGCGCGCGGGCTTGGTCGGGCTGTCTGCGCTGCTGTCCGAAGAGATCTTCTCCGAACACCGGCTCAGCAGGCTGATTATGGAGTAGCCGCCCTACCTGGACACGGCGTGCCCACCGTCAGATACCTCGCGCGGGCACGTCGTCGCTGCCGCATCCGCAGGACTGCCGCACCATGAGGCTGGCGACGATTCGTTCCGTACGAGGGGGTCGGTCGGGGGCAGCCATTCGATCGGTGAGCATCTCGATCGCTCGCTGGCCGATGGTGATCCAGTTCTGGGCCACCGCCGTGAGCGGTGGGTCGATCAGATCGGACCACTCGAAGTCATCGAAGCCGGCCAGCGCCACATCGTCCGGGACGCTGATCCGCGCCTGGCGAAGCCACTTCAACACTCCGACGGTCATGTAGTTGTTCGCCGGGATGATCGCCGTCGGCCGCGGGTGCCGTCGCCAGAGCTGCTCCATCGCTCGACCGGCCTCCCCCGCTGACGAGCCGCCCTCGGCCACCAACCCCGGAATCGGTGTGATCCCGTTGCGCTCCAGTCCTCGCAGATAGCCCTCGCGCCGCTCGCCCGAGGTGGACAGACCAGGGATGCCCGCGATCAGCGCGATACGGGTGTGCCCGTGCCCGGCAAGGTGATCGACGATACCCGCCATCGGCTCGGTGTTGTCCGAGCCGACCTGGTCGAAGTTAGCCGCGTCCACCAGCCGATCGAGCAGCACCACGGGAAGTCCGGACTTGGCGAGCATGGGTAGCGTCTGCTCGCCCGCCCCAGGAGTCGGAGCCAGGATGATGCCGTCGACCCGTCGGTCCAGCAGGGCGTTGACCAGCCGGTATTCCTTCGCCGCATCCTCATGAGTCTCGCCGAGCAGCATCAAGGAGCCGTGGTCGGTGAGCGAGGCCTCTATCGGCATCACCAGGTCGGCGAGATACGGGTTCGATTGTGCGGACAGAGCTACGCCGACCGACTGCGTTCCGGCGCCCCGGGCCAGCGCCCGGGCCAATCGGTTGTGGCGGTACCCCGTCGTCTTGATCGCGTCGTTCACCCGCTGCAGCGTCGTGGGTTCCACCACCCGCGTGCCGTTGATGACATGCGAGACGGTCGACATCGAGACGCCAGCAGTTCTCGCCACATCGCTCATCCGTGCGTTCACGGCCAACCCCTGTTCTGCCAGCGTTATTCTGCCCAGCGTTATCAGACCGGAATCAGCGTAACAGCGAAGCGCTTGCGCAAGCGCTTGCGCCGCGTCCGCGGGGAGGGTTACCCTCCTGTCAACCCGCTGCGGCCTCCCATCGGCCCCGGGTCCCACCAGGAGGAATCAGCATGCGACTCAGCACCCCGACCGCGCGTATCGCCGCGCTCACAGCCACTGCACTCATGGTCCCCGTGGCCTTGGCCGGCTGCACCAGCACCAAGTCCGGGTCCGCCACATCGAGCGGCGGGAGCGGCGGCACCTCCGTCAAGATCGGCCTGGTGACCAAGACCGACTCGAATCCGTACTTCGTCTCCATGCGCTCCGCCGCGCAGAAGGAAGCGTCGAAGATGGGCGCTCAACTCGTGGCGGCAGCCGGAACCGCGGACGGCGACAACGCCAGCCAGGTCACGGCGATCGAGAACATGATGGCCTCCGGCGTCAAGGCCATTCTGGTCACGCCCAACGACTCCAAGGCCATCGTTCCGACGTTGCTCGCCGCGCAGCAGAAGGGCATCTTCGTCGCCGCCCTGGACACGCAGACAGAGGGCAACAAGGGCGTTGACGCCACCTGGGCCACCGACAACACCAAGGCCGGCGTGGAACAGGGTGCCTACGTCAAGGCCGCCCTGGCAGGCAAGACACCGGTGCTGGCGATGCTTGACCTGCAGCCGGGCGTCTCCGTCGGCGATCAACGCCACAACGGCTTTCTCACCGGCCTCGGCGTCCCCGACGGCAGCAAGGAGATCGCCGGTAAGCAGGACACGAATGGCGACCAGGCCAAGGGCCAGACCGCGATGGAGAACCTGCTGCAGAAGAACGGCAACATCAACTCGGTGTACACCATCAATGAGCCTGCCGCGATCGGCGCGTACACGGCACTGAAGAACGCTGGCAAGGCCAATTCCGTGGTGCTGGGCTCCATCGACGGCGGCTGCACCGGAGTGCAGGCGGTCAAGGACGGCAAGATCGCCGCGACCGTCATGCGGTTTCCTTCCAAGATGGCCACCGCGGGCGTGGACGCGGCCGTCGCATTCGCCAAGAACGGAGCCAAGCCGTCGGTGCCGGCGTCGGGCTACATCGACACCGGCGTCCAGCTGATCACCGACAAGCCGCTCGGTGGCCTCGCCGCCAAGGACACCACCTGGGGCCTGCAGAACTGCTGGGGCGGCGCTTCTTGACCGGGAGTGCCGGCGTCAGCTCGCCGCTGCGCCGCGAAGCCCGGCCGGGCAACCGAAACCGGCGCAGACCTCTCGGCGGGGGACCGCGCTATCGCAGCATTCCGAATCGAAAGGCTGAAGAATGACCGACTCGCTCCAGCTAGCCGGCGAGAAAGCCGCCGCAGTCCCGGACACCTCCGGCACACGTGCCGCGACCGTGGCTGACCGGTTCTTTCGCAACCCCGTCCTCGGACCGCTGTCAGCCTTGATCCTGGCAGTCGTGGGATTCTCGATCTTCACTCAGAATTTCCTGAGCGTCGACAACACCTCGCTGATCCTGCAGCAGTCAGTCGTTGTCGGCACGCTCGCGCTGGGCCAGACCGTCATCATCCTCACCGGCGGCATCGACTTGGCCAACGGCGCGATCATGGTGCTGGGAACTCTGGTCGTCGCCAAGCTGGCATCCGGGCACGCGGGTTTGCAGATCCCCGCGCTGCTCATCGGCTTCGTCGTCTGCGCGGCGCTCGGTCTCATCTCCGGGCTCATCGTGTCGCGGCTCGGACTGCCGCCTTTCATCGTCACGCTCGGCCTGCTCACCATTCTGACGTCGGTGTCGCGCCTCTATACCAAGGAGACGGTGCTGGTCGACAATGGTCCGCTGACGGTGCTGTCCAAAGGTGGATACCTGTTCGGCAAGTTCCAGATCACCTTTGGCGTCCTACTGGTTCTGGTGAGTGTGGCCGTACTGCACTTCGCACTCACCAGAACCGCGTGGGGACGCCACGTCTACGCCGTGGGAAACAACGACCTCGCCGCCAAGCGCACCGGGATCAACGTGCGCCGGGTGCTGCTTTCGGTGTACGTGCTGGCTGGGGTGCTGTACGCCCTGGCCGCCTGGCAGGCATTCGGACGGAGTCCCGCGACCTCGCCGAACGCTTATCCGACGGCCAATCTGGATACCATCACGGCCGTCGTCATCGGTGGCACGAGCCTTTTCGGTGGCCGCGGAACCGTACTCGGGAGCTACCTCGGCGCGCTCATCGTGCTGGTGCTGCAGTCCGGGCTGACCCAGGCGGGTATCGACCCGCTCTATCAGAACATCGTCACCGGTGTGCTCGTCATCGCCGCCGTCGCATTGGATTCCATCACCAGGAAGAAGGCCCGATGAACGAGACCGTGCTCGAGGCGCGCAACATCGTCAAACGCTACGGCCACGTCACCGCGGTCGCCGGCGCCGATTTCGACCTGCGGGCCGGCGAGGTCCTGGCTGTCATCGGTGACAACGGTGCGGGCAAATCGAGCCTCATCAAGGTGTTGTCGGGTGACGTCATTCCCGACGCGGGAGAGGTCCTGCTGGAAGGCCAGCCGGTCCAGTTCCGCAGCCCGCACGACGCCCAGAAGGCCGGCATAGAAACCGTCTATCAAGATCTGGCCATGGCACCCGCCCTCGACATCGCCACCAACCTCTTTCTCGGACGAGAGGTCCGGCGCAAAGGACCGCTGGGATCGGTGCTCCGGATGCTCGACGTGAAAGAGATGCGTTCTCGATCCCGTAAGCAGATGGACGAGCTGGGCATCACGACGCTGCAGTCCATCACCCAACCGGTCGACAGTCTGTCCGGTGGCCAGCGACAGACGGTGGCGGTGGCGCGGGCGGCGGCGTTCGGACGGAAAGTCGTGATCATGGACGAGCCGACCGCCGCACTCGGCGTACGCGAGTCCAAGGGCGTGCTCGATCTGATCAAGCGCATCAGCGCGACCGGCATCCCGGTCGTGCTGATAAGCCATGACATCCCTGCCGTATTCGAGGTTGCCGACCGCATTCATATTCACCGGCTCGGCCGCCGCGCCGCGGTGGTCCGGCCGCAGGACCACAGCATGAACGAAGTGGTCGGCATCATGACCGGAGCTCTGCCAGCACCTACCGCGCAGAATGACACGGTGTCCTCGTGAGCGTGGTCGTCGGATACGTGCCCGACGCAACCGGTTATCTTGCAATCACCGAAGCGGCGCGCCAAGCCACGTGGCGTCAGACCGACGTAGTTGTCGTCAACGCTGTCGACCAGGCGGGTTACCTCCGACCTACCGCGGCCGACACGTTGGATCTCGACGCGTTGATGGCACGTTTGAGTGCCGACGGCGTACCGCATGCGGTTCGGCACGTCGATCTCGCCGCGGGCGGTCATCCCTCGGATGCGATCCTTGCGGTCGCGGCCGAGGTCAGTGCCGAACTGCTGGTGATAGGTCTGCACCGGCGCTCACCGGTGGGAAAGGCTCTTCTCGGGAGCAACGCGCAACGCGTCCTGAGGGATGCGGTGTGCCCGGTGCTCGCGGTCCGCGCGACGGGCGCCGGCTGAGGACCCGCTCGGCAGAGCGTTTGGTGGCACGGATGGCACGCGGTGAGGTCAGGCGGTGACCGGAAAGTATCCGGCCGATGGAATCCCGGGTTGCCGTTGTGGTTGACGTCCTTGCACACCAACCAGATGTCCTCACCCGAGCAGTTGGGCGAGAGCGTCCGCCAGTGGCATTCGTGGCTCCCGTACGAGCCGTAGTCCGGCAGGCAGTCCGGACACCTTCGCGCCGGTCGCGTTCACGTCGATGCTGATTCGGGAACCCGCGAGCAGAATATTGTCGATGTGCAGACGGCCGAACCCGGACGGGAGTGTGGGCGCCAGCCACACCGAGCCCTGCGAGATCCACGGATCGAAGCGCAGCAGCGTGCGGACGAGGTGCACCGGCGTCGCCGCCGCCCAGGCCTGCGGCGAACACGAAGTCGGGTAGGGCACCGGCGTGGCATATTCGTCGCGGGAGAAGCCACAGAACAGTTCCGGTAAGCGGCCCTCGAACCTCGTGGCCGCGTCGAGGAGGGCGGCCACGATGCGTTGGGCCTCCTCCACGAAGCCGTACCGCATGAGCCCGGCGGCGATCAGCGCGTTGTCATGCGGCCAGACCGACCCGTTGTGATAGCTGACCGGGTTGTAGAGCGCCATGTCACTACCGAGGGTGCGGACACCCCAGCCGCTGAACATCTCCTCCGACATGAGCCGCCGGGCGACCTGCCCCGCGTGCCGGTCGTCCACGATTCCGCTCCATAGGCAGTGCCCCATGTTCGACGCGCAGGCGTCCACCGGGTTCTTGTCCCGGTCCAACGCGATCGCGTAGTAACCCCGATCGGGTAGCCAGAAGCTCTCGTTGAAGCGTTCTTTCAGCTCGGCGGCCGCACTCGACCATGACTCGAAGCCTGCTCGGTCACCGGCGTCCAGCGCCAGCATCGCCCGTGCCAGGTAAGCGGCGTAGACGTAGCCCTGGACTTCGCACAACGCGATCGGTGGCTCCGCGAGACGACCATCGGCGAAGTTGATGCCGTTCCAGGAGTCTTTCCAACCCTGGTTGACCAACCCATGGTCGGTGGCGCGGGCGTATTCGACGAAGCCGTCATGGTCACGGTCACCGTAGTCGCGCACCCAGCTCAGTGCGCGATCGGCGTTCGGGATCAGGGCATCGATGTCCTCGTCCGTCCCGACCCACCGTCGCAGTTCTCCGAGGAGGATGACGAACAGCGGTGTCGCGTCCGCGGTGCCGTAGTACCTGCCGCCGCCGCCGAGGGCAACGCCGGCATCCACGCCCAGTCGCACCTCGTGCAGGACCGCCCTGGTTCCTCCTCGGTGACCTGATCGATCCGCTCACCCTGGTAGCGGGCCAAGGTCTTCAACGTGTCCCGGGCGAGGTCTTGGTCGATGGGCAGAGCCATGAACGCGGTGATCAGGGAATCCCGCCCGAACAGCGCCATGTACCAGGGCGCACCAGCGGCCACGACCGCACGGGCCGGAATCTGCGGGTCGATCATCCGCAAGGCGCCGAGGTCTTGTTGGCTGCGCTGGAGGGCTTGCTCGAGCGCGCTGTTGTCGCTGCGCGCGACGGGGCTATCGGTGCGCCATCGCCGGAGGCGACGCATCGGTTCGGTGTCGTGCAGCGAGGTGCCCAAGGGAAACTCGGTCGGTTCTCTGACGCCGTCGATGACAGGCTGTACCAGCACGGTGGTAGACCACTGCCCACGCGGCGGCACGACGGTGCGATAGGTCAATTGCCCCGGCGTGATGGTGCAACCCGGTTCGGTACGCACGACGACGCCACGGCGGTGGTTGTGCCAGCGGGCGTCGATGATCAATTCCTGGTCCTGAATCCTCGTCGTGTGCCGCCAGTGTCGCTCGACCCGTCCATTCTTCACCTCGAACAGGTCAGCGAAGTCTGCCGCGATCTCGAGGATCAGCGTGCATTCCGCTGCCTCCCGGCCGACGTTGCGGACCACGATGTCCTCGCGCAATCCGCCGCCGACCAGTCGCTGGCGCTCCACCAGGAGATCGCTGTCCGCGCCACCACCAACGCCGTCGGTCCCCCGACCGATGAAGATTCCTCGAAATGGTTCGGCGGCGTAGGCCGTGATGGGCTCCACCGGGGCATCGTTGAGCGAGAGATCCCACCGGGACAGCACGCGCATGTCGTGAAAGAACACGCCCTCGGGTTGGTCTGCTCGCATGGCACCGGTCAGCCCGGACACGCAGAAGGACGAGCCCTCGACGAGGGTGACGGTGCGCGCTCCCGGGGTCGTCACGGTCAGCGTGGGTGCACCACGGGTACCCGCTGGTACCGGTGGTTCCGCGCTGTCGCTACTCATATCGCCGCCTCAGAAGATGTCGACGCTTATGCCGCACCGCCCAAGGCGGTTGAGGCGACGGCCCTGGTCGGCCGCACCGATGACCGTACTGATTGTCCGGTCAGTTCGGTGTAGAGCCGAAGATGCTCGATGATCTCCGGTGCGGAGCCACAGGCGGTGGCCACGACGGGGGTTCCGGTGGCAAGTGCTTCGATCATGACCAGGCCGAAACGGCTCCGGCCACTGAATCGGGTTGAGCATCGCCGTTGCATCTTGGCCGCGTGGACGGAGTCAAGCCGTCCCTCAGCTCTCTTGGTGACCGCCGGGTGCGAGGCCCATGACGTGGTGCGGTTTGTCGGCTACTTCTTTCATCTGCCGGTAGCGAGCGTCGGGCTTCATGCCCATAAAATGCAAGACACATGGATCTTCCACCGCCGGCCTCCCGACGTAGGACGCGGACGTGCTGTTGTAGACATCAGCGTCAGCTCTCCTGCTCGGATAGGGCTGGTTCCATCCAGGCGGTAGCCAACTCGTGCCCTGGAGAAATCTGCTCCCTCGACCAGGGGACGCCCATCGGTAGCTCTCGTCACCACGATTCCAACCTAGGACTTTCAGAACCGCTCCCTGGTCGGCCCACGGGCCCGGTTGGTGGCCCGCTGACTCAACCGCATCCAGAAAGCGGAACGAGATCGCGCATGAGCGCATCAACCAGACGCCGGTGTTCGGGTTCATCCTGTGATCAAAGGGGACTTGTTCAAGGGTGAGCGCCTGGAAGGCGTGTGCCCCGAGGTGACTCGCGACGTCTTCGTCGGTCCGGACGATGAGCGTGTCAGCATCCATCCAGAGCGCAAGGTCGAACTCCCGCAAGGCATCCCGAAGCAACGACACCTTCACCCATTTCGCCTGTTGAGCGCCGTCATCGGCACCGGTGCCGTCCTCCGGCAGATCGACCGCACGTACTGCGTAACCCCACCGTTCCGCATAGCGGAGGAACGACGGCAGCGCGAACCGGTGCAGAACCGCGTTCATCTGCGGTCCCGCCGCGGTGAGCAGAATGCCACGTCCGCCACGTTCAGACCTCAGCTGCGGGCGAACGGCCGGTACCCCCGTCACCATCTTCGAGGTTCCGTACTTCCGTACTGTGAATCGACCCACCACGGAGTTCCTTCCCGCGAGAACAGTGCGGAGCACTCCGCTCGCCCAGCCAGCCGAGCCACCGCGGGTCGCTGTGCAGATCCGTCACCCGGCCGAGTCCTATGATGCAACGCCGGTCCACGTGCTGACCAGACCCGCCACCGCGCCGGCACGTCGTCGAGCACCATGGCGTGGCACCAGCAGCAATGAGTGCTCGAGCGCTCTCCGGATCGGGACACACCGTGTGCGCTGGTGGGCGCCTTGACGCGCTTCGCGCTCGAGATGAATGCCTCGTCGGCACGCCGAGCTCGGCACTACCCGACTGGGGCAGGCCGCGACTATCAGCTATCTCAAGCAAAACTTATCATCAGGCTGCCGACGACCACGGCGTCATCGCCGGTGTACTGCTGCTCGATCGAGTGGCGGCGGTCGATGCGTCGTGCGGCATTCCTGACGGCTGTCGGAGGCCCGCATCCCGTCGTTTGCCAGCGCGGCTCGGGTCAGGATTTGGTGTCGTGGACGGGCGGTGCCCAAGCCGGGCGGGCGATGAGGCAGAACGGATGACCGACGGGATCGGTGAACACCTGATCACGCACCCACCGGGCGCCGAGCGTTATCGCCTGCCGTCCCGCTGCGGCGACGTCGTCCACCATGACGTCGAGATGGATCTGCTGCGGTGTCGCCGGGTCCGGCCAGGTAGGTGGCCGATGATCGGGCGCCAGCTGAAACGCGATCCCCGATGCCGTATCGCCCGTCGCGATCACCACCCAGTCGTCGCTGGCGTATATGACCGGCAGACCGAGCAACTCGGAGTAGAACGCGGCAAGCGAGGCAGGATCGCGAGTATCGATCACCACGTGGTGCAGGCGCCCGATCACGGTGCCGATCCGATGACGTGAGCGACCACGTCCACGCGCTTGCCGCGGACCGTCATCAGGAATGACCTCGCACGGTTTTTCTTCACGCCACCACGCTAGTCAGGCTGAGCCGGAGTTCCCAGAGCGGACGATCGCACGTAATGGCTCGGATCACCCGCCGGTCCCTTCACCCGCCGGGTGCCCGGCACCGGATGCTCGCACAGGAGCAACGGTGTGTGCGGGAAAGCGCCGCACTGTCCCTTTCCTGTCAGGCGCTCGCAGAAACAGGTCAGCGACTGGTGAGCGCGCTCGCCCGGCGTGCACCCTTTGAAGGACCGCGACGACTGGCCGACGCGGGCACCGCCGAAGACCCGGACGTAGACGTACTTGGGAGCCTCATGACCTTGCTGGGACAGCGGTGCGAGCGCTTTGCGAGCGCCTCCCGGCCGAGTACAAGGCCGAGTTCACGCACCCCTTCCACGCCGCTGAGCCGGGGCTGATCGACGACGTCATCGACCCCGGGGGAACCCGTGTCAAGCTCGCCGACGCCCTCGAGATGCCGCGCGGCAAGAAGAGGGGCGGCGCCCGCATCAAGAAGCACGGCAATCCACCCCGGTAATCACCATGACCCACACCAAGGAGCGACCGATGACCAATGCCAAAGTCCAGGGCACGAACCTCGAGACGCTGCGCGACCTCGTCGCCGACATCCTCGAGATCGACCCCTCCGAACTCACCGACGAGGGCCTGTTCGCCGAGGAATACGACGCCGACTCGCTGCGCGCGATCGAAATCCTCTCCCGCATCGACAAGGAGTTCGACGTCGAGGTGCCGCAGGAGGAACTGCCGCGGATGGACAACCTCGTGCACGTCTACGAGGTCGTGAAGGAATACGCGAAATGGGAGTGAAGCACACGGTGTTCGTGACGGGTCTCGGGCCCGTTTCCAGCATAGGAATCGGTCGGGACGCATTCGCCGACGCGCTGTTCGCGGGGCGGGTGGGTACGTCCACGATCCGGTCCTTCGACACGGACGGATTCCGGACCGACCAGGCCGGCGAGGTGCACGACTTCGCGGCCGAGCAGATCTGCAAGAACGTCACCGCCGAGCGGTACGGACGCAGCAGCCTGCTGGCTGCGGCGGCTGCCCGGCTGGCGGTGGAGGACGCGGGGCTCGGGCAGGGCGACCTCGACGGATCGCGCATCGCGGTCTGTATGGGCACGACCAGCGGCGAGTCGCAAGAAATGGAGAAGGCCACCGCCGAGTACCTCATCACCACACCCGGCCGGATCTCGGCGGAGGTGGCGAGCAAGCTGCCGGCACAGCGTATCGGCGAAGCGGTCGTGGACGAGTTGGACGCTCCGCATGCGGAGGACTACACGTTTTCGACGGCTTGCTCGGCAAGCAACTACAGCATCGCGTTCGGCTCGCTGTTGATCGAGTCCGGCAAGGCCGACATCGCCATAGTCGGCGGGGCGGACTCGGTCTGCCGATGGGCGCATGCGGGCTTCTACCGGCTCGGCGCCATGTCCCCTGACGTGTGCCGGCCGTTCGACGCGCACCGCGAGGGCATGCTGACGGCCGAGGGCGGGGTCGCGCTGGTACTGGAGTCCGAGGAGCATGCACGCGCGCGGGGTCGCGACGCCCTGGCAACGGTCCTCGGAGCTGGCATCAACTGCGACGCCGACCACATGGTGGCGCCGAATCGCGAGTCGGTCGCCCGCTGCATTCGGCTGGCGCAGGAGCGGGCGGGCGTGACGCCAGCGCAGGTCGACTACATCTGCGCGCACGGCACCGGCACCAAGGCCAACGACGTCACCGAAAGCTCAGCGATCGCCGATGTCTTCGGTCCCGCTGCGCCGCCGGTGAGCTCGATCAAGTCGATGCTCGGCCACACGATGGGCGCGGCCAGCGGCTTCGGAGCAGTCGCGTGCGTACTCGGGCTGCTGCGGCAACTGTGCCCGCCGACGGTGAACTTCCGGGAGCTGGGCTCCGAAATACCCCTGACGAACGTGGTTGCGAACTCCGCCCAGCCGGCCCGGTTGGACGTCGTCGAAAACCACGGCTTCGCCTTCGGTGGCAACAACGCCATCGTCCTGTTCGGAAGGGCCTAGACCATGTGGCTCTCGTGTTCGGCGATCGGTGCTGTCACGCGACTCGGAATCGGCTACGCCGCGCAGCTGGAACCGAGTCCTTACGGTCCGTCCGACGAGATCGCGGTGCCCCACTTCGACGTGAGCGCCGAACTGGGCCGCAAGGGGTCGAGCACGCTGGACCGGCTCGGCGCGCTGGCGTTGCTCGTCGCGCGCGACTGCCTCGCGAGCGTGTCGTCGGTTCCCGACGGCACCGGGGTGACGGTGGCGACGACGGTCGGCAGCATGCGCTCCACGCTGGATTTCGCCGGCATCACGATTACCGGATCGAAGCCGTGGAACGTGCCGCCGTCGCTGTTCCCGAACACCGTGATGAATGCGGCCGCCGGACTCGTCGCGATCCGCCACGCGCTGACCGGCCCGAACACCACCATCGCCGGCGGCAAGGCGGGCGGAATGAAAGCGGTGTCCTACATCGACATGATGACCGAGACGGCTCTGTTGTCCACGTGCCTGCTCGTGTGCGCCGAGGAGCTCACGGCGCCACGCTCGGCCTGGGCGGCCGGGTACGGCGCCGGCGCGATCGGCGAGGCCGCCGTGGCGTTCCTGCTGACGGCCGATGACGCTGCCGATCGCGAGTTCCGCATGCGCCTGCAGCAGGGGGAGCCGACGGCCGATCCGGACGCGGCCGTGATCGTCGCCGGGGACCGGACGGCGAGTTCGGCGTACCCGGCCGAGAACGTCATCGACGTGGAACGGGTGTTCGGTGTCGTCGACGCGGCAACCTTCGGCTGCCAGGTGCTCCTGGCGTTGCACATGCTGCGCTCGCGGGGGTACTCGCGCGCGATCATCCCGTTCCCCGAGGACCGCAAGCGGACCTGGGTCGAGGTGACGCTGTGATCTACGCCTACGCGCCAGGAATGAGCAGCTGCTTCGGCGATCTGGACGAAACACTGCGCGCCCTGCACGAAGCGCAGCGTGGCACCCAGAAGCTCGTCGACGTCGCCGGTTTCGAGATCCCGGGGGTGGCGGTCGTCTACGCCGACCCGGCAATCGAGGAATCCTACGAGCGGCGGGCCGCGGCACACCTGAGACGAGCGCTGCGCCAGACGCTGCGCGACCTGCCCTCACCCGACCAGCACCGCACCGCCCTGGTGCTGTGCACCGGCCTGGGCTCGACGCCAGGTGACGAGGTGAAGGTGCCAGGTGGCGGTTGGTACTCGGCCGAGGACGTCGCGCGGGACGAGGTCGACCCGGCCGTCGACGTCTACTCGATCACCAACGCGTGCTCGGCCAGCGGCACCGGGCTGGCGCTGGCGTCGGACCTGCTGCTGACGGGGACGTACGACCAGGTGCTGCTGGCCGCGGCCGACAGCATGACCCGGGCGATGCTGACGATGATCGGCAAGGTGGCGTCGGAGCCGGCCACCCACTGCTCGCCGTTCGACGAGAAGCACACGGGCGCCGTACTCGGTGAGGGTGCCGCCGCCTGCCTGCTGTCGCGCGAGGACTCGTGGTGCGGTCGGGAGCGATTCGGCACCGTCCTTTCCGTCGAGTGCTCCAGCGACGCCAGCCACCCCACGGCGCCCCACCCGCAGACCATCGGGGAAACGGTGCGCCGCGCGATCTCCCGGGCCGGCCTGACGGCCGGCGACCTCGACTTCGTCGTTCCGCATGGCACCGGCACGACGCTCAACGACGAGTGCGAGGTGTCGGTGTACGCCGCTATGCCCGAGCTCACGAGCAGCGCCTGCTTCCTGCCGCTCAAGGGGGGCATCGGGCACACGTCGGGAGCATCGTTCCTGATGTCGCTCCTCACCGCGATGGCGGTGTGTCGGGGGACGCCGCCGCCGGCGTACGTCCCCGACCGGCCGATCGGCGGTGCCGCGGCGCTGCGGTGGCAGCCGGACCTGTCCTGGGTCGCCGAGCACGGGCTGGTGTGCGCGTACGGATTCGGCGGCGCCAACGCGGTGGGGGTGATCGCCGCATGACGTACGTGTCGAAGCCGATCGTGATAGGGCCATCCCTGGTGCCGGGGGCGCTCTGGGTGGCCAACACCAAGCAGGACATCATCGGGGCGATCGGCCGCAAGGGCCTGCTCGGCCACCGCGGTCAGTCGCTCGTCGCCGTCGCGGCTGCTGACCTGGCCCGTACCCACATTTTCGCCGGGGACGCCGGTGCCTCAGCGGCGTGCGGGATCGTTGCGCTGGCGCCGCAGGCCTCCCGCGACGCAGTGCGCGAGGTCAACGCGCTCGCGGTGGAGGGTCGCTACCGCAGCGTGTCGATTCTGGACGCCCCGAACGTGTCGCCCAACGTGGTGTCCGCCGCGTCGAGCCTCCGGCTCGGTGCCCAAGGCCCCGCGTTCACGGTCGACAGCCGCACGGGTGGACTGCGCGGCGCGTGGCGGCTGACGACGGTCATGCTCGCGGCGACCCGTTGTCCCAGCGTATTTCTGGTCGAGATCATCGAGGACCCGACGCTCGACGGGCCGCTCCCGGCAGCGGTCGCCGCGGTCGTGTCCGCCGCGGTCTCACCGGCAACGCCGTACGCGGTGCCGGACGACCTGGCGGACGTCGCCGCCGACTTCCGGTCCGGCACGGCGTCGATGCTCGCGGCCCTCTGGCCGACAGCCGATGCGGCCGCCGAGATGGGTCGGGTCGGGGCATGAAGGCGTTGTTCATCCACGGCATCGAGGACCAAGGCTCGTCGTGGGAGGACACCTGCGCGGCACTGGACGGCATCGAGTGCGTGACCCCCGACTTTCCGTGGCGGATGTTCACCGACTTCAGCTGGTTGCGCGAGCAGGCGCCGGACGCGGCGGTGGCGGCCGAGCTGGAGCGCGTGCGTCCCGACCTCTGCGTGGCCCACTCCTTCGGGGCGCTGGCGCTCATCGAAGCGTTGCTCCACGCCCCGGACGCCGTGCGACCGCGCGCCCTGGTGCTGATCGCGCCGTTCTACCTGAGCGAGAACGAACGGCTCGACTGGCTGCTGCTCGACCGCACCCGCACCGAGTTCACCCGTCTCATGCGCGACTCGATCGTGACGCGCACGCAGCGCGCCGGTCGGAAGATCTCGGAAGACATCATCGAGATCATGGTCACGAAGGTTCTGAGCGGGATCAACCCGCTGGCCTTCACCGAGCTGTTCGGACACTTCTCGCTGATGCGCCGCCGGCCGCTCGAGGATCTGGCGATCCCCGGTCGGCTGATCGGCTCCGAAGGCGATCCCGGCTTCGCCGGTAGCCGCGCCCGGGAGTTCGGCGCCCGGCTCGGTCTCGAGCTGACGCTGCTGCCGGGCCGCGACCACTTCCTGCACTACACGGCGCCGAAGATCGTCGCCGAGACCATCACCGAGACCATCCAGTCCCTACTTGTAAAGGGCAATCACGAATGATCTTCGAGCACGAAACGACAGTCTCCGGAGAGGGTGCGAACATCCGCACCTGGATCGGCTTCAAGCACTTCGAGTACGTCGTCGGCGACGCCGTACTCGAGTATCTAGTCGCCTCGGGCGTGGACGTCCGTCAGCTGATCATCGACGGCGGCCGGTTCGAGATCGTCGCGTCCCGAGTCTCGCTCACCAGCGTCATCGAACTCGGTGACCGCCTCGCCGTGCGCATCCTCGACGTGACACGAGTGGCGGTCGACCGGCTCTGCGCAACCATCGAGATCCAGAACATGCGCAGCGACCAGACCTCGCTCAAGGGCCGGTACCAGATCGTTCTCCGTCCGCCGGCCGAGGACCAGCAGCGGCTCGCCGCCGTCCTGGACAGCGTGCCCGAGGGACCGCTCCCGACAGCGGCCAGGCCGCGCGGCGGCTCGCTGTCGCGCGATGGCCACCTGGCCGAGGGCGACCTGCCCGCCGCGTTCGCGGACGAGTGGGTCGTTCCGTACTACTACTGCGAGCGCTCGGAGGTGCTGTCCTACCGCGGCTACGTGCGGGCGGTCGAGACGGTCGTCGACGAGTACCTGCGCAGCGTGGGCCTCGCCATTCCGGAATTGCTCGCTGATCGGGCCTGGATCCCGGTCGTGTCCAAATACTCGATCGAGGTGCTGGCACCGGCGCGAATGGGTTCGCGCGTCCGCACGTACTTCACCGTCGATGACATCGTGGGCGATGTCGTGTTCAACGGCAGCATGGCGACGTTCACCGAGGAGCCCGACGGCTGGGTGTGCACCGCCCGCGGCGAGATCCAGCACGGTTACGCCATCAGCCGCGGCGACACGGCCGGATCGCTCGCTCAGCTGGACGGACCGACCATCAAGGCACTGACCGGGGGTAATGACCAGTGACCAGGGCGCCCGCCACCGCGCGGATCTACTTCTCGATGCGCAGTCCCTTCAGCTGGATAAGCCTGAAGGCGATCGAGGCCACCCGGCCCGACGTTCTCGAGACCAGCGAGCTGCTGCCGTTCTGGGACCCGGCACCGGAAACCCTCGACGCGCTGCACGCGCTCGGCGGGGACTACCACTACACCCAGATGAGCAAGGCGAAGCACCTGTACATCCTCCAGGACACCAAGCGGATCACCCGGCGGCTCGGCCTCACCATGACGTGGCCGATCGACCGGGCACCGCGCTGGGAGATCCCACATCTGGCCTGGCTGGCCGCGCGCCCCGAGGACCGCCCTACTGCCTACCGCGCCTTCATGGACGCCAGGTGGGGACGCGGCGACAACATCTGTGACGAGGACGTCCTCGCGGGCCTCCTCTCCAGCGCCGGATTGGACGCGGCGCTGGCTCAGGCGCACAAGGACGAGTCCGTTGTCGCCCGGGGTGCCGAGGTGCTGCTGCGCGCCTACCGTGACGACGTTTTCGGCATCCCGTACTTCAAGTGCGGCAACCAGCGCTTCTGGGGTCTCGATCGGGTCGGCTGGTTCCTCGCCTGCCACGACCAGTGGCGCGACACCGGCAAGTTCACCCAGCCGGACGCTGCGGTAGCCGTGCCGATGCTCGATGAGCTGACCGAGCCCTACGACGCCGACCAAGCGGGGGGATGCGGATGAGCGCCATGTCGGTCACCGCGTCGGCGTCCGCGACCGGCCGCGGCCAGACGTCCAAGCCGGCGATCGCGGCCTCGATGCTGGGCGTGTTCATCTGCCTGCTCGACACCAACATCGTCAACGTCGCACTGCCCGACATCCAGCGCTCCCTGGGCGGCGGGCTCAGCGACTCGCAGTGGATCGTCAGCCTGTACGTGCTCGCGCTGGCCGCGCTGATCGTGCCCGCCGGAATCCTCGGCGATCTGCACGATATCCGGCTGCTGTTCGGCGCCGGGGCGCTGGTGTTCGGTGCCGGCTCCCTCGTCTGCGCCCTGGCCGGCAACGGCTGGAGCAACGCGGTGGGGGTGATCTTCGTCGGGCGCGTCGTGCAAGGCGTCGGCGCCGCCCTGACGCTCCCCCTGTCGCTGGCGATGATCTTCGTCTACGCGGTGCCAGGCGCCACGGTCAAGTTGATCGCGCTCTGGAGCGCCATCAGCGGCCTGTCGACCGCGGTGGGACCGCTGGTGGGTGGCCTCGTCGTGCAACACCTCGGCTGGAAGTGGATCTTCCTGCTCAATCTGCCGATCGTCGCGGTCGAGGTGGTCCTGCTCGTGCGCACGCCGGCGCCCGCAGTGCAACGGCGTGACCGGATACCGCACCTGGCTTCGACGGGCGCCTTCGCGGCCGCCACGTTCGCCCTCACGCTCGCCGTCATCCAGGGTCCGAGCTGGGGCTGGGGCAGCACGACCGTGATCGCGATGTTCGTCCTCTCGGTCGTGCTCGGCGCGACCTTCGTCGTTCTGGAGAGCCGCTCGTCGCGACCGCTGGTGCCGACGTCCCTGCGACGGGAACGGGAGTTCCGCTCCAGCCTGCTCACCGGCTTCGCCACCGGCCTCTCCGCATTCTCGCTCTTCTTCTTCCTGTCCTACTACCTGCAGTACGGCGCGGGCCTCGGCCCCACGGCTACCGGTCTGCGGTTCCTGCCGATGAGCGCAATGCTCGTGCTCTTCGCAGGCGCCGGGCGGAAGGTATCGGCCCGCCTCGGCCTGTCGAACACGATCGGCGTCGGCATGCTCATCTGCAGTGCCGGGCTGGCCCTGCTGTGGGTGACTCTGAACCACCAGCACCCCTCGACGTTGAGCACGGTGCTGCCGACGATGGTGATCGGCGTCGGCGTGGGCCTGTCGTTTCCGGCGACCTCGGCCCAGGCCTTCGCGCACTCGTCCGGCAGTGATTACGGCACCGCTGCCAGCGTGCTGACGATGACGCGGCAGCTCGGCAACTCGATCGGCATCGGCGTCCTCGGACTGATCATGACGCACTACGCCGGCCACGGTCTCAACCCAGGCGGCGTGCGTGAGGGTCTGCGCTGGATCGGCCTGGCCAGCGCAGCGCTGGCCGCACTCGCCGGCGTATTCAACCTGCTCACCGGTAAGCGCCGCCCGGTGGCCTCCTCTTCAGAAGGGCAATCCCGATGACAGACCTCGACGGCAGGGCCGCGGCCCCGTTGTTCTACTCGGCGTTCCTCCAGAACACCGTCTCCCACCTGCAGCACGGGGCCTGGCAGCTGCCCGAGGCCGAGCAGGACCGGATGAACGATCTCGACCTTTGGGTGAACCTCGCGCGGTCTCTGGAAGACGGCGGCTTCGACATGATGTTCTTCGCCGACATGACCGGCCTGGTGCACGAGTTCTCCGGCGGCATCGAGAAGTTCGTCGCCAGCGGCCTGCACATTCCCTGCAACGACCCGATGGTGATCGTCTCGGCCATCTGCGCCGCCACCCGCCGGCTCGGTGTCGCGTTCACGAGCTCGGTGCTCCAGCTGCACCCGTTCGAGTTCGCCCGCAAGATGTCGACGCTCGACCACGCCACGCGCGGCCGGATCGGGTGGAACGTCGTCACCGGGATGTCTGACAACGCCGCCCGCAACTTCGGCCTCGAGGAACTCGTCGACCATGACGAGCGCTACGAATGGGCCGAGGAGTACATGGAGGTCGTCTACAAGCTGTGGCAGGCGTCCTGGGACGACGAGGCGCTGGTGCTCGACAAGAATGCCGGCATCGTCGCCGATCCGCGGCACGTCCACCGCATCGACCACAAGGGGCAGCGGTACTCCGTACAGGGCCCGCATCTGGTCTCACCGAGCCCTCAGCGCGTTCCGTTCCTGTTTCAGGCGGGTGCGTCCTCCCGCGGGCGGGATTTCGCGGCCAAGCACGCCGAGGTGGTATTCCTGCTCTCGCCGACGCCCGCCAGCGCGGGCCGCGATGCCGCGGACATTCGGCGGCGCTGCGCCGAGTTCGGCCGCGACCCCCGCGACATCAAGATCATGCAAGGTATGACCTTCGTGGTCGGGGACACCCACGCCGCCGCCGAGGCGGAGGCGGCCCGCATCGACGCGACGCTCGACGACGCTGCCTACGTGGCGTTCGCCGGCGGCGTGATGGGCGTCGACCTCGGCTTCGCAGACCTCGACCAGCCCATCGGGGATTTGCGGCAGCGCGGCACCGAATCCGTCGTCGCCTGGCTCCGGCAGGCGATTCCCGACCGCGAGCCGACCGTCCGCGACATCGCACGGATCCACCGCAGCGCCGGTCGCCTCGTCGGCACGGCGGAGGAGATCGCGGACGGCATCCAGCAGTGGGCCGACGCCGGGATCGACGGGATCAACGTCATCAACTACACGATCCCCGGTTCGTACCTGTCTTTCGCCGACTCCGTCATGCCGGAGCTGCGGCGCCGCGGCCTCGCACGCGATACCGAGAACGCGGACCCGAGCACCCTGCGCGCTCGGTTCACCGGCTCCGACCGGCCCGACGAGCGGCACCCGGCTCACCAGTACCTGAACTCGATTGCCAACTCGGTTGCCCCCGCCGCCGAGGAGAGGGAGGCGCGAACCGCATGACGGCGAAGAACCTCCCGCGGACGGCACTCGTATCCGGCGCATCGCGCGGCATCGGCGCCGCCATCGCCCTGCGCCTGGCTGCGGCCGGGATGCGCGTCATCGGCATCCACCGCGCGCCGAGCGAGCGCGCCGACCAGATCCACAAGAGCATCGACACCGTCTCCCCCGGCAGCCTGATGCGGATCTGTGACACCGCAGACCGGTCCGCGGTGGCCGAGTTGTTCGCGGGATTCGCGGCGGACAAGTGCGTCATCACCGACCTGGTCAACTGTGCAGGGATCACCGACGACCGCGCGATCGCGCTGATGTCCGACGACGCGTGGGATCGGGTTCTCGAGACCAACCTGACCGGCACATTCAATGTCACCCGGGCCTTCGTCATGCCTGCGATGCGCGCGGGGTTCGGTGTGGTCACCAACATCTCCAGCGTCGCGGGGGTGTACGGAAACGCCGGGCAGGCGAACTACTCCGCGACCAAAGGAGGCATCGACGCGATGACACGGACGCTGGCCAAGGAACTCGGGCGCTCCGGCATCCGCGTCAACTCCGTGGCACCGGGATTCATCGAGTCCGACATGACGGCCAGCTTCACCCAGGACCAGATCAAGGCGATGGTTCGCAAGGTCTCGCTCCGCCGGATCGAGCGCCCCGAGGACGTCGCGGGTCTCGTCGGCTTCCTGCACAGTGACGACGCCTCCTACCTCACCGGTCAGACGATCGTGGTCGACGGCGGGACACAGCTGTGAGCCACCCACGGGCCTCCAGCACCACCGAGCTGGAGGCCGTCGACGTCACCGACGACGGTGGGACGGCGCTCAAGACCATCGGTCGGGAGGAGCCTTACCTGTCCGGGCACTACCCGGGCAACCCCATCTACCCGGGCGTGTTCCTGTTCGACCTGTGCGAGAAGCTCGCCAGCTCATGCCCGGCGATCCCGCGGCCGTTCGACCGGTTGGATTCGCTGCGGTTCTTCGCGCCGGCGTTGCCCGGGGACCGCGTCCGCATCGAGTTGACGCTGCGCCGCTCGGCAGCGGGGACGGTCATCGGCGCCGCATTCCTGGGCCGCTCCACCGTCGAGGACCAGCAGAAGTTGTTCACGGTGAGGATGTCCTACGCATGACCACGATGTCACTCGACACAGCCGCGCTGATGACCGTGCTGCCGCATCGACCGCCGATCCTGATGGTCGACCGGCTCGACGTCGCCGGCGATCGGCGCAGCGCCATCGGGTTCAAGGTGATCAGGCCGGACGAGCCGTGTTACCTCCAGACCGAGCTGACCGGTTCGTCGGCGTACCCGCGGGCGCTCGTCGTCGAGTCGCTCGGTCAGGCGGCGGCCGCGCTGTGGCTGCAACGTGCGGCGGCGTCGGGCGAGGACGCGGATTCCGTCGGGGTGCTCTACTTCGCCAAGGCGGAGGGTGTCACGTTCCTTGGCGATGTCTTCCCCGACGACTGTCTCGTACATGAGGTCCGGCTCGAGCGCAATGTCGGCCCGACGGCATTCATGTCGAGTCGGACGCTTTGCAACGGTAGGGTGATCGCGGTCGTCGAATCCATCATCGCGGCCGCACGCTGACCGCAGCACGGAGGATCACTCGACCATGACGAAGAACCTCAGACGCGTCGACTACGCCGACAAGTACGCCGTCGACCTTCCAGAGCGGATGGACGCGCCCCGCTTCTGCTCGCTGATCCTGGAGGCCGCGCCCCGATGGCTCGACCTGGTGCTGTCGATGCGGGACTCAGTTGCCGGCAGAGTCGGTTTCAACACTCAGGAGCGCAACTACGGCAAGCTGGTCGACCTGGCGCCCGGCGGCAAGTTCGGGCCGCTGGTCGTCCAGTCGGTGTCGCCGGAGCGGGTTGTCTGCGGTGACGCCGACAAGCACCTGGCGTTCCGGGCGACGTTCGAGATCGACTCGGTGGGGCAGCGGGGCAGCTTCACCACCGAGGTGCAGTTCGTCGACGCGGTCGGCCGTGCGTACTTCACGCTGGTGAAGCCCTTTCACAAGCTGGTCATCCCCGCGCTCATCTCGGCCCCGTTCTCCGCCCGCGCGAGCGCCGAGTCGATACCGGGATTCGGATGATGACAAGATGCCCGTCCGCGCAGACGCCGTGATAGCGATATTCGCCCCCGGGCAGGGGGCGCAGAAGCCGGGCATGTTGCTGCCGTGGCTCGACGTCCCCGGAATCGCCGACGAGTTCGCGCGGCTCTGTGAGGTCAGCGGGATGGATCTCGTCGGCCTCGGCACCACCGCGAGCGCGGAGCAGATCAAGGACACTGCGGTCGCGCAGCCGCTGATCGTCGCGCTCGGCGTGACGGTCGCCGCTCACCTCGGTCTCATCGGCGCTGCTGCGCACGTCGTAACTGGGCACAGCGTCGGGGAGCTGACCGCGGCGGCCGTCGCCGGGGTCCTGACGCCGGACGCAGCCGTCGAACTCGCCGCGCACCGTGGAGCCGCGATGGCGGCTGCCTGCGCGCGGACCCCGACGGGCATGGCCGCCGTGGTCGGCGGCTCGATCGACGACGCGTTGGCGTGCCTGGCCACCGCCGGCCTGACCGCGGCCAATTACAACGGTGCCGGGCAGATCGTCGCGGCGGGCTCCTCGGCCGACCTCAAGACGCTGGCCGCGGCACCGCCGCGCGGCCTCCGGATCGTCCCGCTCGGCGTCGCCGGCGCGTTCCATACCGAGCACATGGCACCGGCGGAGTGGCAGCTACGTTCCTACGCCCACGAGTTGACACCCTCGGCGCCGAAATCGACGCTGCTGTCCAACGCCGACGGTACGGCCGTTCCGACCGGGGCCGAGGTCGTGCAACGGATCGTGCGGCAGGTGACCTCGCCGGTGCGCTGGGATCTGTGCCTGGACACCTGCCGTGACCTCGGCGTGCGGGTGGCGATCGAACTCGCGCCGGGTGGCATCCTCACCGGGATCGCTCGGCGGGCGCTGCCAGGGGTCGACCTGCTCGCGATCAAGAGTCCTGATGACCTGCCCGCCGCCCGTGAGTTGCTGGCGTCGGTGCGCTGACCCGAGGGCCCTACAGGCAACCCCAGCAGCGACGGGCAGCACGCCGTGTCGACCAGCGATGTCGCCAACTTCTCCGCGCCCTTCACGGCGGCGCCAGCGTGGGCGAGTCGGCGTCCGGGGACCACGCCGTGACCATCGGCTGACCAGCGTATTGCCATCCGGTGAACGTGGACCAACCGCGCTGGGCGCTTCGTAACGCCCGGCCCATAAATACGCGTTCGGCCCCGACTAACGTTCCGCGCACTATGCTTTCGCACTGTGACTAACGGGAGTGGGGCTCCGAAGATGTGGCAGCGTGAATGTTGAGCGCTCATTATTACTGCTTGCAATTAAATTTCGGGTTAACTGCTTCGATCCTGTCTCGGCCCGTCCAGACCTGCGGGGCCGAATCTTCGGCACGCGGGCACCGGTAACGGAATCCGCGCCCGGGTGCGCCGAGGCGATGTTGCGACGTGAGATGGCCGACCGGTCGATGACAAGCGATGACCCATTCGATCCGCGTAGCCGGACCGACGGACCGGAGTCGACGTTTTGATACTTGTGAGTGACGCCATCCAGTACGTCGCCGTGGCGCGACGGTGCAGTCAGGAGGCGGGCAGGTAGTGGAAACCAAGCATACGGGGGATGTCGTCAACCCCTCCAGGGTTCCGGCCGCGGATGACCCGTGGTCGACCGAGGTCGTCACACTGTCCGGGTCGGCGCGCCCGGGCAGGGCCGACGAGGAGCTCAGGGGCACCCTGTAGTAGCGATGCAATCGCTACTACAGGATGCCGTCCTGCGGCACAGCGCTCTGCGGGCGGACGACCACGCGCTCGTGACGACCACCGACCCGACGTGCGCGCGCAACACCCTGGCCACCGCACTCAAGCAGGCCACGTCGGCAGTCTCGGTCATCCTGCCGGACGCTCCTCGCCCCGCGGAGGTCGTCATGGAGGGCCTGGAGCGGAGTGCCGTGAACTGGTCGTCCGGCATCCGGGTCCGCATGCTCGCCGGAAGCGGGTCAGGCTCCCGGGAACGGATGCTGGCCTACGCGGCAGGCAAACACTGGCTTGACGTGCGTCTGACCGAGTCGCGCTTCCCCAGCACGGTCGTCGTGGATCTCAGGTGTGCCATGGTGCGCGTCGCGCGACCCGACGGCGCGTGGCAGGCGTCCATGGTTCGCGACAACGCGATCATCAACGCCGTCCACATGATGTTCGTCGGTGGGTGGCACCACGGAGTGCCGCTGCTCAACGACGTCGCCGTGGTGGACTCCCCGGTCGCGCACGACGCGGTGCTCGAGATCATCAGCCATCTCGTGGAAGGGCGCATCGACGAGATGGCTGCGCGCGAGATGGCGATCTCGGTACGCACCTACCGCCGCTACGTCGCCGTCATCATGCGCAGCCTCGGTGCGACGTCCCGGTTCCAGGCGGGCGTCCTCGCCACAGAGCTCGGCCTCACCGGTCGCCGCGGGTCACTACCGGGCTGCGTCCCGCGCACCAATAACGGCCCCGCGGCGACCGCCGGCGCAGACCAGTCCCGCGATACGACGCCGCTTCCTTCGAGCGCAACCTGAGCATGCCCGTCGTGGATCGCGGCCTCGGGGCGACGTATGACGACATGCGCCGCATGGATGACGTCCTCGACCAAGCACGTGGCCTCGACTGGATTTGTCTGAGACCGTGCCACCGAGTAAGCAAGTCCGCGACTCCGGCATCGTGGATAAGCCACGTAGTTACAGTTGGCAGTCTCCGCCCAATCGGCGAGCCACCGTGTTTGCACCGCCAGCGCAATCCATAAGACAGAATCCATAAGACAGCAGGAGAGGAAGGCCGACACTTAAAAACTCGCCCGTGTTCACATCGGCGACTGATCATTGTTGTCAGGTTGGGGCCCAGATTCTAGATTCCTTGGCCTCGGCTAGTGAATTCAGAGGAAACCTCTTCCGGCTCGAGTCCGGGGTGGCTTTGGCGGTGGCGGTCTACGTCGTGTTACGCGGCAGCCAGCCGGCGTCTGCGGCCGGTGCCGTCGTCGCGGCCAGCGCATTGGGCGCTGTGGTTCACCAAGAAGCGCTGTGGTTCACCAAAAGACCGTGACCGCGGAGGCTGCTGGAACGCTGACAGCCGCGTGCGGCAAGCCTGTGGGCCTCACGTCGGTGAAGCGTTTTCTCTTGGACAATGGGGGAAACGGTCGATGTTGTTGCTGGGATCACCCTCACCAGAGAGCGTCCCTGGTGATTAGCAATGACATCGAGGAGCATCATGAGGCGCTTGTCGCTGCTAGCCGCCGGGCTGGCACTCATCCTGGGCGCGGTCGAGATCGGAGCGGTGACGGCAATACCTGCCGCGGCCGACACGACCCTCTGCGATCAGTACGGATCGACGGCCATTCAGAGCGGCGCGTACATCGTGCAGAACAACCGCTGGGGTACGAGTGCGACGCAGTGCATCGGCGTGTCGTCGACGGGTTTTCGCATCGTCCAGGAGGACGGCGTAGCCGCGACGAACGGTGCCCCGACCGGGTACCCATCGGTCTACCGGGGCTGCCACTACGGCAACTGCACTGCCGGGTTCAGCCCGGTCGCCGCCAACTCCGCCAAGTTCGCAGGCATCGGCACCAGCGTGTCGATGAGGTACCCGGCGGGCGGCAACTGGGATGCCTCCTACGACATCTGGTTCGACCCCACGGCACGCACGAACGGGCAGAACACCGGTGCGGAGATCATGGTCTGGCTCAACCACTCCGGACTGCCACAGCCGGTCGGGTCGCGGGTCGGCACGGTCTCCCTCGCGGGCGGCACCTGGGACGTGTGGGAGGGCAACATCGGCTGGAACGTCGTCTCCTATGTCCGCACGGCTGGAACCGGATCGATGAGCTTTCCGGTGAGCACCTTCTACAAGGACGCGATAGGCAGGGGTTACGCCTCGAACTCGTGGTACCTCACCAGCATCCAGGCCGGGTTTGAACCGTGGTCAGGCGGAACCGGCCTGGCGGTGACCAACTTTGCGGTCACCACCGGTCGCACACCACCGCCGAAGACCGCATCGCCCACGACTGCACCGCCTACGATCGCACGGCCTATCCGCGCGGCTTCGTGTACAGCCCGTCTGCGGGTGACCCAGGCCTGGAACGGCGGATTCACCGCTGACATGACGGTGCGCAACACCGGGACCGTCGCCACCCGCGCCTGGCGAGTGTCCTGGACGTGGCCGAGCGGGCAAGCGGCCATCAACATCTGGAACGCCAACGGCACGACCAGCGGCAGCACCCAGCTCGCGACGGACGCCGGCTACAACGGTGCGCTAGCCGCGGCGGCAACCACGACCTTCGGGTTTCAGGCCACGGGAAATTCCACGACTCCGACGGCCACCTGCACCGCGAGCTAGCGTCCGAGACAGCTCCCCGACGGCCTTGACAGACAGCGGACGGACTAGGCAGTCTGCTGTATACAATCTGTCCGCTTCCGGATCGGCTGGTTCTCTCTTGCGCCCTGAGCAGATCGACCTACTGCCCACCCTGTCCGCTCCCTCGCTGCATCCCGACGGTGACCGTGCCGTCGTCTCCGTGGTCCGCCCGGACGTCGCCACGAACTCCTACATCGGCCAGCTCTGGATCGTCCCACTGGCCGGCGGGGCACCGACCAGGCTCACCCGTGGCTACCGTGACACGTCCCCGCGGTACTCCCCGGACGGGCGACTGCTCACGTTTCTACGCGCCGACACCAAGGACGCGAAGGCCCAGCTGTACGTCGTGGCAGCCGACGGCGGCGAGCCGGTGCGGCTCACCGACGCCCCGCTCGGAGTGGCGGCGTCGGTCTGGTCGCCCGACAGCCGCCAGCTGGCCTATACCGCCCGCTGTCCCGAGCCCGGCCGGTACGGCACCGACGACGAGGTGAGCGCGGACGCCGAGCCGCCGCGACTGATCACCGACCTGCGCTATCTCGAGGACGGCGTCGGATATGTGGCCGACCGGCGAAACCAGCTCTTCGTCGTCGAGGTGCCGGACCCGCGCGACGAACCGTCGGACGAGCCCGCGGCGCGACCATGGCAGGTAACCGACGGGCCGTACGAGTCCACCGGCGTTGCCTGGAGCCCCGACGGCAGCCAGTTGGCATTCGTGAGCGCGCGCCACTCCGACCGCGAGCGGGACCTGCGGTCAGACGTGTGGACGTGCGCGCCGGACGGGAGCGACCTCGTACGGGTGACGCCGACCAGCCTGGCCGCGGAGCAGGTCGCGTGGTCACCCGACGGCGCCACGCTGTGGTTCCTTGCCAGCGACCCGGGCCCGAGCGGCGTGGAGTTCATCGCCCGGCACACCGGCCTGTTCTCGGTGCCCGCGGACGGGTCCACGGCGCCCGTCCGGCACACCCCGGCGGAGACCGTCGACCTCGGCGAGGTCGGCTCGCAGCTGACGGTGACCGGCGACGGCGTGCTGGTGCACAACCGCACCCGGGGCGCGGTGGAGCTGCTGCGGATCCGGCCCGATGCGGAGCCGGCGGTGCTGCTGTCCGGTGAGCGCTGGGTGACGGGACACGATGCTCTCGGCAGCGGCGCCGACGCGGTTGTGATCGCCACCGTCACGGCGCCGGACTCCCCCGGCGAGCTCGTCCTGATCGCCCCCGGACCCGAGCGCCGGCTCACCGACTTCGCCGCCGCCGTCCGGTCCGGCCCAGGGCTGCGGCCGCCGCGAGAGGTCACGGTTGCCGCGGACGACGGCTACCCGGTGCACGGCTGGGTCGTCCTGCCCGACGGCCCCGGTCCGCACCCGGTGCTGCTGGACATCCACGGCGGCCCGTTCACCCAGTACGGCTGGCACATCTACGACGAGGCTCAGGTACTGGCCGAGGCCGGGTACGCCGTGGTGCTCGCCAATCCACGAGGGTCGGCCGGCTACGGCCAGCGGCACGGCAGCTGCGTCGCCGGCGCCCTGGGGCAGCGCGACGCGGCCGACCTGCTCGACTACCTCGACGGCGTGCTGGCCGATCCGGCGCTCGAGCTGGACCCCACCCAGCTCGGGGTGATGGGCGGCTCCTACGGCGGGTACATGACCGCGTGGCTGATCGCCCACCCGCGCTCGGCGGACCGCTTCGCGGCGGCGATCGTCGAGCGCGGCTTCCTGGACCCGGCATCCTTCGCCGGAACGTCGGACATCGGCTGGTTCTTCGGCGATGCGCTGGTCGGCACCGACGCCGAGCAGGTGCGGTCCCAGTCGCCGATGGCGGTGATCGACCAGGTGCGCACGCCCACGCTGGTCATCCACTCCGAGCAGGACTACCGCTGCCCGCTGGAGCAGAGCCAGCGCTACTTCGCCGGCCTGCAACGCCGTGGCGTGCCGTCCCAGTTTCTCGTCTTTCCCGGCGAGAGCCACGGGCTGACCCGCACCGGCCAGCCGCGGCACCGCCGCCAGCGCTTCGACCACGTGCTGGGCTGGTGGGCAGAACACCTGCCGACCAAGGCAAATCCTGCCCGTCCCGTCGCCTGACCTGCTGACCTCCAACCTCACCTTCCATCATCGAGGAGAACCATGACCATCCGCCCGATCCGACTGTTCGGCGACCCGGTGCTGCGCCAGAAGGCCGCGCCCGTCGTCGACTTCGACGCCGAGCTGCGCGGCCTCGTAGCCGACCTGACCGACACCATGCTGGACGCCAACGGCGGCGGCATCGCCGCACCGCAGATCGGCGTCGGCCTGCGCGTGTTCACCTACATCTTCGAGGACCAGATCGGGCACGTGGTGAACCCGGTGGTGGAGGTCGTGGGCGATGAGGAGCAGTTCGGCCGTGAGGGCTGCCTGTCCATTCCTGGTGTACCCATGGACTGCCGTCGGCACATGTACGTCGTCACCACCGGCTTCGACATGCACGGCGAGCCGTTGCGGCTGCAGGGCTCCGGCCGGCTGTCCATGATCATCGAGCACGAGACGGACCACCTGGACGGCATCCTCTTCGTGGACCGGCTGGACCCGGAGAACCGGGCGGCAGCCGAGGCCGCGATCCGGGACGCCGAGTGGAGTGGTGGTGTGGTACCGGAGATCCGGGTCAGCCCGCACGGCCCATTGCGCGTGACCGGCTGAGCAGGCGGAACCTGGCCAGCAGAGGTTCAGCAGCCGTCGCCACCAGTACGCCGACGAGTACCAGCGCCACCCCCGCCAGTTGCCCCGGCGAGGGATGTTCGGCGAACAGCAGCGCACCGAGTGCCACGGCACCGACGGGTTGTACCAGGAGCACGGCGCTGGTGAGAGCGGCCGGCAGCCGGGGAAGGGAGTTGGTGATCAGCAGCCACGCCACGACTTGCGATGACATGGCGAGAAGGGCGAGCCAGCCGAGCGCCGGCCAGGCCGGCCCGAGGGCGAAGTCGCGGGTGGCGAGCGCGAGAACGGCACAGCCGGCGGTGGCCCCCACGGTGGCGTGAAAGAGCGGTTGAACAGCGTTGTTTCCCGGCCCGGGCGCCGGCATTCCGTGCCTGAACACGAGGAGGAACGCCGCGTACGCAACCGAGGCGACGGCACCGAACAGCGCGCCCAGGCCAGGGTTGGCGCCGTAGGTGTGCTGGCTGCCCACTCCGGAGATGAGCGCCACGCCGACAACCATGGCCGGAACCGCGGCGAGCAGCGATCGGCTGGGGCGCTCGTCGAGCAGCCACCAGGCCAGCCCCGCCACGAGGAGCACCTGCAGGTTGGCAAGCACGGTGGCGAGTCCGGCGCCGACATAGCCGATCGCTCGCGACCACAACACCAGGTCGACGGCCAGCAGAACGCCGGCTGCCCAGGCGGTCCACCGGCCCCGAGCCGGCAGCGCGGGACGGCGCCGGCGATCCCGCACCGAGAGGGCACCCAGCACGGGCAACGCGAAGAGGCAGCGGAAGAACGACGCCGGAGCGGCCGACGCTCCTGACTGCCGTACCAGGATGGCCGACGTCGCGATGATCAGCGCACCGGCCAGAGCCCCCAGCACCGCACGACCATGAGCCGAGGGTTGCACGGGACGGTCCGCCTTCCGAGTCGGGTGATACCTCGCTTCGACAACACGATTCCGCGCGTCCCCGGCTCGGGTTGCCCCTACCTTGCCAGTGCCTTCCATGGGCTGTCCACTTCGGGTCACGGCCGACCGGATCGGCACGACCGCAGCCACCAGCTCCGCAAGACGGGTCGCGGAGCTGGTGGCCGGTCCACTGGTCAGCGACGGCACGCTAGAAGAAACACCTTTCAGTCGAGGGCTTACTCGTGGGAATGGTCAGGTCCTTGCGCGAGTCGCCGCAGGCGCAGTTCCCCCTGAGGTCCGGGGTCGCTGAACACCAGCTGGACGAGGCCGCAATCCTGCGGTCCACTGGCCCCTGGCACGCAGAGCGTGCACGGCTCGCCGATGCGGATGGGGTACTTCGGCACTGGTGTGGCATGTGGTCGGGTCACGGGCTGGTCCTCCTGCCGGGTGCCGCTGCCGACCACCAGCAGGTGGGCGTTGCGGCTGGCGCGAAGCAACTGTTCGGCGGCGCCGCCCGAAGACACGGTGCCGCTCACTTTGTCCGGCACTGCATCGCCGAACACTTCTTTCAGCGAGCGAGAAGCACATGCGTGATGATCGCCCCATGGTGCGCACCGGGGTCGAGCTGGTTGATATCGACGACGAGGTTCTCGAGCAGCTCGTCGCTGCCGCCAGGCTGGAGGACAGCCCGGCCGACGTCATGGCCCCGCTGCCGGGCTCCCCCGGCTGGGGACCGTTCGCCGAGGACGCGTTCCGCCAGCTGCACCGAAGCCGGCGCCCCGGGTTGGCCGGTCCGCACCACGAGGCGACGTACGCCGTGCGAGCAGGCAACCAGGCGCTCGGAGTGCTGCGGCTGTTCCGGCCGGACGGTGCCGACGACGACAGTGTGCTCGAGGTGGGCATGTGGTTGTCCCGCCAGCATCGCGGTGCCGGCATCGGCCGCGCCGCGTTGCTGCTGGGAGTCACCCGCGCCCGGGACCTCGGCGCCGTCGAGCTGGTCGCCGACACCACGGCGACCAACCTGGCGGCTCAGGCGGTGCTGCGCCGCGCCGGGTTCGTACTTGCCGAACCTGCCGGGTCGGAGCCATCCTCCGTCCAGGCCGCACGTCGCCTGCGATGAACGCGGGGACCGTTGGTGCGTGAGCCCGACGGCACGGAGCGATTTCGGCAGGCTTGCGTGCTGGCGCACAAGCCGTCGGAGTGGATGAATTGAAAAACCGACCACCCAGGCCGTAACGTCGGCGGTGGTGATCGGGGGGTGGATGACGGGCGACGGTGGGAGCATCCCGGTCGAGCGGCGCGAGTTCGCCGACGAGCACGGCGCGCTCCCTGGAGGCCTGCCGCCTGATCTGTACCGGCGGATCTTCGCCGCGTCGCCGGTCGGCATCGCGCTCTCGAACGAACGCGGGCTGTGGGTAACGGCCAACCCCGCGATGTGCCGGCTGTTCGGCCGTACCGAGGCGGAGATGCTGGGCCACAGCGGCGCGGAGTTCACCCATCCGGACGATCTGGATATGCATCGCAGGGCCATCGAGATCATCGCCTCGACCGAAGGCGGCGTCGCGCATCTGGACAAGCGCGTCTTGCGCCCGGACGGCGAGGTGCGGTGGGTGTCGCTGACGGCGTCGCACACTACCGGCCCGAACGGGCAGGTGTGGACGGTGTCCCACGCCCAGGACATCACCGATCGCAAGGCCGCCGAACAGGCCGCGGCGGAATCGGATGCCGATCTCGCCGCGGTGGCCCGCGTCATCCGCCGCGTCCACAGCGGGGCCGACGCCCGGGACATCGTGGTGCAGGCCTGCCGCGACATCGCCGCCGCATCGTATGCGGCACTGGCCGAGCCGCAGTCGGACCCGCCGGCGCTGCGGATCACCGCCTGCAGCGATCCGTCCCTGGTCGGATTGAGCGTCCCGTTGTCGGCCACCTCCGCGTCGGTCACCGCCTTCCGTACCGGTAAGCCGGCCTTCTTCCCGGTGCCGGAACAGGATCCGCTTGCCTCACCGGCCCTGCTGCACGCCACCCGCTCCCGCTCGATGTACCTCGTCCCCATCGCCAACGAGCACGGCGTCAGCGGTCTGCTGGTGGTCGGCTGGCGAACGCAGGTTCCCGACCTCGCCGATCGTCGGGCGCACGCGGTGACCTTGCTGGCCGACCACGCCGGGGTTGCGCTGCGCCAGGCGACCCTGCTTGGCGAGCTGCAGCGCCTGGCCGACACCGATCAGCTGACCGGCGTGCCGAATCGCCGCGGCTGGGACGAGCAACTGGGACACCTGCTCGCCATGACGAGGCGTAGCGGCGAGCCGTTGACGGTTGCCATGGCCGACCTCGACCACTTCAAGAGCTTCAACGACAGTCACGGTCACCACGCGGGCGATGAGTTGCTGAGGCAGTTCACCAGTGCCGCCCGCGCCGCGCTGCGCGGGGGTGATCTGTTCGCCAGGTGGGGAGGCGAGGAGTTCACCATCGCACTGCCGCAGTGCTCAGCGGGCAACGCCGGGACCGTCCTCAACCGCATCCGCACCGTCGCCGGTTCCGGCCAGACCTGCAGCATTGGCTACGTGGTCTTCGACGGCAACGAGACCGCTGAGGCGCTGATGGATCGCGCCGACCGTGCTCTCTACGCCGCGAAGCGTGCCGGCCGGAACACGATCATCATGGCCTGACCCGTTGGGCAGCGCGTTCTCGGCGGTACGGCGGCACCGGTAACGTCGGGTCATGGCTGTTGACGTGACGGTGATCATCGCGACCCGCGACCGGTGGCAGCAGCTGCGGCGCTCACTGCCCCACCATGAGGGGCCGGTGATCCTGCTCGACAACGGGTCCAGCGACGGCTCCCCCGCTCTGGTGCGCGAGCACTTTCCGCAGGTACAGGTGGTCGAGCTGGGCCGCAACCGCGGCGCCTGCGCCCGCAACGTCGGCGTGGCCCGTGCGTTGACCGACTACGTCGCTTTCGCCGACGACGACTCTTGGTGGGCGCCGGGCGCCCTGGACGAGGCTGCCCGGTTATTCGACGCACACCCCCGGATGGCCCTGCTCGCGGCCCGGATCCTGGTCGGCGAGAGCGACCGGCTCGACCCGACGTGCCTGGAGATGGCCGCCTCGCCACTCGGAACCGAGCCGGACCTTCCCGGGCCCAGCGTCCTGGGCTTCCTCGCCTGCGGCGCGGTGCTGCGTCGCGATGCCTTCCTGGCGGTCGGTGGTTTCGACGACGTGGTGTTCTTCTTCGGCGAGGAAGAACGGGTGGCCCTGGACCTGGCCGCCGCGGGTTGGGGGCAGGCCTACGTCGACTCGGTGGTGGCGCATCACCATCCGGCGGCCGGTGCCGACCGATCCGGCCGGGCAGCACTGGCGGTCCGCAACCGGGTGCTCACGGCGGTGCTGCGGCGCCCGTGGCGGGTCGTGGCGACGGTGGTGTCCACCGAGCTGCGGCGTGGCCGGTCCGGCATCAACGGTGTCACCGCGGCGCTGACTCGGCTGCCCGCGGCCATTCGGCAGCGCCGGGTGCTGCCGGCTCCGACGGAGGCCCACCGCCGGCTGCTCGATTCCTAGCGCCGACCCGGCGATCATTGCCGGAGGTGAGATTGCGAACGCCGCCGGGCCTGAGCCCGAAGCCCGCTCCGGGCGCACGTCAGGGTTTGTGGCGCCATGACCGAGACATCTCCCGACCGGAGCGAGTCCGCACCCGCCCGATTGTCCGACCTGACCACGCTGCGGCTCGGCGGCCCGATCGCCCGGCTGCGTACCGCCGCCACGACTGCCGAACTGGTCGCCGCGGTCTGCGAGGTCGACGAGGCCGCTTCTGATCGTCGACGCCGGCTGGTCGGGGCTCGAGACGATGGTCGGCATTCCGGGGCTGGTCGGCGCCGCGCCGGTGCAGAACGCGGGTGCGTACGGCAGCGAGGTGGCCGACGTCCTCACCGCCTTGACGGTGCTGGACCGGCGAACCCGGGCGGTGCCGGTGTGGGCTACGTGATCCTGGATGTGACCCTGCGGCTGCGGCACTCGTGGGACTCCGTTCCCATTCGCTACGCCGAGCTGGCGCGGCGCCTGGGTGTCGAGCAGGGTGAGCGCGCGCCGATCGACCGCGTGCGCGAGACGATGCTGAGCCTGCGTCGCGGAAAGGGCATGGTGCTGGACGACGCCGACCCCGATACCTGGAGTGTCGGCTCGTTCTTCGTCAATCCCGTCACCGACGCGGCAGCGGTGCCCGCCGGCTGCCCGCAATGGGCCGTCGACGGCAGGATCGAGCTGTCGGCCGCCTGGCTGATCCAGCACGCCGGCTTCGGGCGTGGCTTCGGTCTGGACCAGCCACCCGGCACGGTGTCGCTGTCCACCGAGCACTGCCTGGCGCTGACGAACCGGGGCGGAGCGCGGACCACGGAGCTGCTGCGGCTGGCACGCACGGTGCGCGACGGTGTCGAGTCGCGATTCGGGATCGGGCTCCTGCCCGAACCCCGGCTGGCCGGCATGGAGTTCTAGCCGGGGTCCGCGTCCTAGCCGGGGCCGCTGCCAGCGCCTGCCAGGGACTGCCAGCCGTTCGTGCGTGAGCTGTCAGCGCCGGCGAGCACGCTGAGCGCCATGACCGATAACTGGCGGGAAGACCCCGTCCACCACGCGATCCAAGCCAGAGCGCTCACCAAGCGCTTCGGCGACACCCAGGCGCTGGCCGGCATCGATCTCACCGCCCGGCAGGGCACCGTGCTCGGCGTGCTCGGCCCGAACGGCGCGGGCAAGACCACGGCCGTGCGCATCCTCGCCACACTGACCGCCCCCGACTCCGGCACTGCCACCATCGGAGGCTACGACGTCCGCCGGGACGCCCAGCGCGTGCGCCAGACGATCGGGCTCACCGGCCAGTACGCCTCCGTCGACGAGGACCTGACCGGCACCGAGAACCTGATGCTCATCGGCGAACTCCTGGACCTGCGCCGTCCGGCCGCCCGCTCCCGGGCTGCCGAGCTGCTCGCCTGGTTCGAGCTGACCAGTGCCGCCGACCGGCCGGCCAAGACGTACTCCGGCGGAATGCGCCGGCGGCTGGACCTGGCCGCCAGTCTGGTCGGACGACCGTCCGTGATCTTCCTCGACGAACCCACCACCGGGCTCGACCCCGCCAAGCGCGAGGACATGTGGGACGTCGTCCGCAGCCTCGTCACCGACGGTTCCACGGTGCTGTTGACAACCCAGTATCTGGAGGAGGCCGACGCACTGGCCGACGACGTCACCGTCATCGACCACGGCCGGGTGATCGCCAACGGCACCCCGGACGAGCTCAAACACGTCGTCGGCGGCCAGACGCTCACCGTCCGTCCAGCCGACCCCGGCCGCCTGGACGAGGCGGCCCGGATCATCGCCGCCATCTCCGGCGCCCCCGTCGAGAACGTCCGTCCCGGCGTGGTGAGCGTGCCGGTGGCCGGCGACGATGCGCTCACCGCCGCCGTCGCCGAGCTGGCCACGGCCGGCATCGCGCTGACTGAACTGTCCCTGCACCTGCCGAGCCTGGACGAGGTCTTCTTCACCCTCACCGGGCAACGCCAGTCGAAAGAGGAGACCGCGGCATGACCGACACCCGTACCGACACGAGTAACAAGACCGACACCAGCTCGGACGCCGGGCGCGCAGTGGTCATCGAGCCGGCGCTGAGCGTGCCGTCCGCCGCCGCGTCGGCTCTCCGACCGGCTTCGCCGTTGCGGGCCGTCCGGCACAGCATCGCGCTGGCGCGCCGCGGGCTGCTGAAGACCTGGCGCACGCCCGAGGCGCTTCTCGACGTGACCCTGCAGCCGATCATGTTCCTGCTGCTGTTCGTATACCTCTTCGGCGGCGCGATCACCGGCTCGACCCACGACTACCTGCAGTACGTGCTGCCCGGCGTGCTGGTGCAGTCCGTCCTGTTCGGGTCCGTGGCTATCGGCGTCAACCTGAACACCGACATCACCAAGGGCGTGTTCGACCGGTTCCGCTCGCTGCCGATCGCACGGTCGGCCCCGCTCATCGGTGCGGTGCTGGCCGACGTGATCCGCTACGTGATCCTGACAGTGGTGCTGCTGGTGACCGGCTATCTCATGGGCTTCCGGGTGCACACCGATCTGGCGGAGGCAGTGGCCGCCTGCGTGCTCGCGATCGGCTTCGCGCTGTGCCTGTGCTGGGTGTCGGTGACGATCGGCATGTTCGCCCGCACGCCGGGCGCGGTGCAGGGCATTCTCTTCCTCGCCATGTTCCCGCTGACCTTCGGCAGCAACGTGTTCGTCCAGTCGTCGACGCTGCCCGGCTGGTTGCAGGCCTTCGTGAAGGTGAACCCGGCGACCCACCTGACCAGCGCGGTGCGCGGGCTCATGCTGGGCGGCCCGGTCGCGTCGTCGGTGCTGTGGACGCTCGCCTGGATGGCCGGCATCCTGGCGGTCTTCTTTCCGCTGGCGTTGCGCAACTACCGCCGCCGGGCCTGACGGCTGGTACGCGCCGCGGCGCCCGAGGTAGCCCAGCCCTCAGGTCTCTCGGATGGTGCCGGGGCGGATGCGCTCGATGGCGTCGGCCCGGCCGAGCGCGCGTCCGGAGGCCACCGCGGCGGCCAGCGGCTCGCTGCCCAGGGCCGTGTCCAGCCGGGACCTCAGCCGGACCGCGAGCGGATCGGTCGGGTCATCCGCGCCGCGCAGTGAGATGGTGGCGCCCAGCATCTCGGCGGCGTCCTGGGGTCGCTCACTCGCCTCGGCCCACCCGGCGACGGCCAGCCCGATGGCGGCGAGAATCGGCATATCCCGGGTGCCGACCGCGCAGTCATAGGCCGCCGTGAGGGTGGCCCCGGCCAGGGCCGGATCGCCGAGCTCGCTTTCCAGGGTGCCCAGCACGGCCAGGGTAGAGGCGCGCACATGGCCGTTCATCGGGTGCACCTGGTTGAGGTGCTGGACGTCCTCGCGCAGCCGGCCGGCAAGCCGGCGCATCTCGTCCCGCTCGCCCAGCAGCATCGTCATCGTCGCGGTCACGCCGTCGGCCAGCAGGCGCCGGGTCCGCGAGCCGGCCTGCAGGTCGAGCCCGCCGACCAGAGCGGCCTCCCGGCGGGCGCCGTCGAAATCCCCGATGCGGGCGTGCAGATCGCTCAGCCGCAGCCGGAACATCATCTCGTCAGCCGTCGCACCGAACTCGGCCATGCTGTCCGCCGCTCGCTGATAGGCGGAGATGGCCTCCGGAAGCTGCCCGTCCAGCACGTGCAGCTGCCCCCTGGCCGACAGCGTCGAGGCCATCCCCCACCGGTCGCCGAGGTCGGTGAACAGCGCCAGCGCGGTGTCCACGTCCGCGCGCATCGCCGGCACGCGCCCCTCGTTCTCGTTGATGGCCGCGCGGAACATGTACGAGGTGGCCCGCACCCACGGATCACTGGCCTGGACCGCGTCGTCGAGCAGTTCGAACGCCCGGTCGAGGGAGCGGCTGAAGAACAGCATCATCGGCCGCAGCATCAGGATGACCGGATCGCCGGCGGCGTCCACCTCGTTGAGACGGACGTTCAGCTCCTCCAGCCGGGCGACCCCGTCCTCGACATCTTCGGGTGCGTTGTCCCCGAAGGTGGTGGCCATCGTGTTGATCGCGTGCAGTGCCTCGACCACGACCCGGTCCCGCGCCGGAACGGTGCCCGCGGGGTCCGGCACGCTCAGGGCGAACCGCAGCCAGGTGGTGGCCTCGCTGTGGCCGCCGAGCAAGGTCCAGTACCAACCGAGCGCCCGGGTCATCTCGACAGCGGCGCGGGCATGGCCACAGTCGCCGAAGTAGCGCAGTGCGGCCAGGATGTTGTCGCGCTCGTCCTCCAGCCGCCCGATGGCCACCAGCTGGTCACCCCTGGTGAGGGACGGTTCCGCCTCGGCGACCAGGTCGGCGAAGTAGCGGGCATGGACGAGCCGCACGCCGTCTGCCTCGTGGCGCGCGGCGAGCTGCTCGATTCCGTACTCGCGCAGCGTCTCCAGCATCCGGTAGCGCGACGGCGACTGGCTGTTGCGCGAGCGGTTGCTGCCGAGCCCACTCTGCAGCAGCGACTTGTCGACCAGCTGGCTGAGTAGCTCGACCACATCGTCTTCACCGGACGGCAGGGCCGCCGGCAGCGCGGGATCGGCGCAGATCCGGGATGCGCTCTCGATGGTGGCACCGGACGGGAACACCGCGAGCCGCTCGGCCAGCAGCCGCTCGGTCGGGGTGAGCAGGTCCCAGCTCCATTCGACGACGGCGCGCAGGGTGCGGTGCCGCGGCATGGCGGCACGGTTCCCGCCGGTGAGCAGCCGGAACCGGTCCGACAGCCGGGCCGCGATCTCGTGCACCGGCAGCACCCGCAGCCGTGCCGCGGCCAGCTCGATGGCCAACGGCAGGCCGTCCAGGCGCCGGACGATCTCGACCACCGCCCCGACCGTGTCCGAGTCCACCCGGAAGTCCGCCGACACCGCAGCGGCCCGGTCGGTGAACAGCTGCACCGACGGCAGGCCGAGCGCCTCGTCGGCGTCGGCGCCCACCGGCGGCAACCGCAGCGGCGGTAGCTGACACAGCGCCTCTCCGTCGATGGCGAGCGCTTCCCGGCTGGTGGCGAGGATGCGCAACCGCGGGCACGAGGCGAGCAGCCGGTCCGCGAGCGAGGCGAGATCGGTGATCACATGTTCGCAATTGTCCAGTACCAGCAGGCAATCGGAATCGGCCAGTACGTCGAACAGCCGGTCCTCGGTGGACATGGCCTGCTCGGCGCGGCGGTCGACGGTGGTGTTCGCCCGCAAGCCCAGGGACCCCAGGATCGCCTGCGCCAGGTTGACCGGATCGGTCACCGGCGCGAGCTCGACCAGCCACACCCCGTCGTCCAGACGGCCCACCCAGTCGGACGCGGCGACTCCGGCCAGCCGGGTCTTGCCCGCTCCGCCGGGGCCGACCACGGTGACCAGCCGGCCGCTCTCGAGCAGCTCCGCGATCCGGTTCAGCTCGTCCGCGCGCCCGAGAAAGGTGGTGCGGCCGGTCCGCAGATTGGTCCGGGTCACCGTCCGCGATGGCCGCTCGGGCTCGCTCCGGAACAGGGTCAGGTGCAGCCGCTGCAGCTCCGCGGACGGGTCGGTGCCCAACTGGTCAACCAGGTACCTGCGTAGCCGCTCGTACCCGGCCAATGCCTCGTTCGTGCGGCCGGCGCCGGCCAGCGCCGTCATCAGCAGCCACGTGAAGCGCTCCCGCAGCGGGTGGTCCGCCGCCAGCGCCTCGCACTCGGCCACCACGTCAGCACCGCCGTCGAGCTGGATCGCGGCCTCGATCCGGTCCTCCAGGGCATCCAGGCGCTGCTCGTCGAGGCGGCCCGCCGGAGCCGGATCGTCCAGCTCGGGCAGCGCGGGACCGCGCCAGAGTTGCAGTGCCTCGCGCAGCTGTTGTGTGGCGGCATCCGGGCGGCCCTCGCGCAGCCGCGCTCGCCCCGTCCGGGCGAGCTCGGAGAACCGGAAGGCGTCCACGTCGGCTGCGCTGAGCGGAAGCCGGTAGCCACCGGGCTCCTGCACGACGGTGCAGGCGTCCCCGGCGGCGCGGCGTAGCCGGGACACCAGCGTCTGCAGGGCGTTGGTCGCGTCCGCCGGTGGCGCGTCCCGCCAGATCGCGTCGATCAGCTCATGCGGGGGCACCGGGCTTCCGGCCGCCAGCGCCAGCCGGGCCAGCAGCGCGCGGACTCTGGCCCCGCCGACCGGGACCACGACGCCGTCGCGCATCAGGGCGACTGGGCCGAGGATCGAGACCTGCATGCGCCTCAGTGTGACAGCCCACTGCCGGCTCGCTACCGTCCAGGAAGATCGCGGCGCGGCGTTGCGTCGGTACCGTCAGAGAGCCTCGCGCGTGCGGAACTCCGCGGCGAGATCGGCCATCGTGGTGAACCAGACGTTGTCGTGGCCCAGCATGTACTCGACGAGCTCGCGCAGCATCCGCATCCGGTGGTTCCGGCCGATGATCTCCGGGTGCATGGTAAGGATGTAGCAGCCGTCGCCGCCTTCCTCGTACGCCCCGTCGAAATCACCGCGCCAGATCTCGGCCACCTTGGACGGGGCCGACAACCCGACCCGGTACGTGGGGAAGTAGGAGAACATGAAGTGCGCGGAATCGGTGAGCTCCCACGCGCCCGGCAGCTCGACGATGTCGGTCCGCTTGCCCTGGTCGCTCACCCAGTACGGCCGGTCGGCTCCCAACTGGCTGGCGTCATAGGTGATGCCGTACTCCCGCAGCAGGCTGTACGTCGACTCCGACAGCTCCCAGGACGGTGAGCGATAACCGGTCGGCGCCGTGCCGGTCACCGTGACCAGGGCGTCGATGCCCCGCTCGATCATCCGGCGTTCCTCCGGCTCGGTCAGCGTCGTCGGCGGCTCGTGCAGGTAACCATGATGGCCGATCTCGTAACCGGAGCCGGCGATGGTCCGGGTGAGCCCGGAATGCCGCTCGGCGGTGTCGCCGGGAACGAAGAAGGTGGCCGGCAGCTCGAACTCCTTCAGCAGCCTGAGGATTCGGGGCACGCCCTCGTTGGCCGCGTAGGCACCACGGGACAGCGCGGACGGGGTGCTGGTGTTCAGCGCACCCAGCCACAGCGACTCGGCGTCGAAGTCGAAGGTGAGCGCGACGGCCAGCTGGTGGTGTTCGGCCGTTCCGGTGAAATTGGCCATCAGTCGATCCCTTCAGTGCTGCCAGTATTACCAGTGCTCGCCAGGCTTACCCGCGCGTCGGCGGCCGCAGCGTCGGTCATCACCAGGTACGTGGGAACCCAGTGCGTGGCGTAGTAATGCCGATTGGCCAAGCAGTCCTTCGCGGCCAGCAGGTGTGCATCGGCTGACTGACCGAGCACGGGAATCCGCGGGTCGCCGGCCGGGAGCGCCACCGCCATCCGCCGCAGGGACCAGGCCTTGCTCAGTAGCAGCCCGCTCAGGTGCACGGTGGCGGGATCACCGGCCTCGGGCTCGAACATCGGTGGCTGCAGCAGGGCATCCGTTTCGAGGCCGGGCAGGAAGTCCCCGAGCCAGCCCGCGAAGTCGGCCGAGGGCAGCACGGTCGCCAGCAGACCGGCCTCGGTGAGCGCCGGCGACAGGAAGTCACCGCCGGACGGTTCGAGACCGAGCGGGTAGTCGCGGTCCGCACCGAACATCCGCATCGCCGCGTCGGTGAAGGCCTGCTCGGTCGCGAGGTCGCCGGTCAGCCGCGCCGAATCGATGCCGAGCGTCAGGCTGAACGCCGTATTGCCGTGCACTCCGGTACGGATCGGGAACTGCAGGCTCTGGCCGAAGTACCGCACCAGCCGGCTGCACAACCCGTCACGCAACGGTGTCAGCGCCGCGGCCCAGCGCTGCTCATCCGACCCGGGGATGGCCGCGGCCTCGGCATGCAGGCGAAGTACCCAGGCCCAGCCGTACGGCCGGGAGAAGGTGCCCTGGAGTGTGGTGTCGAAATAGGCCAGTTCTCGCCCGAGCCGCTCCTCGGTGAGGTGCTCGTCGAGAACCCGCCGCGCCTCGTCCGCCCGCTCCAGGGCCGGCCACCGGTGGCGCAGTCGGATCAGCAGCCAGTGGTTGTGCACGGCGGAATGCCAGTCGTAGCAGCCGAAGAAGACCGGATGCAGGTCCGCCGGAACCCGGAAGTGCGCGGGACCGTCCATGCCGTGCTCGAGCGCGTACGGGAATTCCCGGTCGACGCAGCTCAACGAGACAGCGAGCAGGTCCGCTGGATCGAACAGGTCCATGGTGCTATTCCTTCGCGTGGGTCAACGACAACGCGGTCGGAACCGGTTCGCGAAGCGGAAAGTGGCAGGCGGCCTGATGGCCCGGGCCGAAGTACGCCAGCGGCGGTTGGACATCGGCGCACAACTGCTGCGCTCGGGGGCAGCGGGTACGGAAACGGCAACCTGAGGGCGGGTCGATCGCCGACGGCAGCTCACCCCGCACCTGGATCGTGGTCTTGGCCCGCTCACGTACCGGATCAGGAGTCGGGATGGTGTCGATCAGCGCGCGGGTGTAGGGGTGAACCGTTTCTTTGAAGAGGACGTCGGACGGCCCCCACTCGACCAGCTGGCCGAGGTACATGACGCCGACCTGGTCAGCGATGTAGCGCAACGTCGTCAGGTCGTGCGAGATGATCAGGTATGTCAGCTGGTGCGCCTGCTGCAGGTCCATCATCAGATTGAGAATCTGCGACCGTACCGAGACATCCAGGGCCGACACCGGCTCGTCGGCAACGATGACCTGCGGGCTCAGGGCGAGCGCGCGCGCCAGCCCGATACGCTGGCGTTGGCCGCCGGAGAACTCGTGCGGGTGCCTGCTGATCATGCTGGTCGGCAGGCCCACCTCCGTCAGTAGCTGGGCGACCCGGTCCTTGCGTTCGGCGCGCGTGCCGCGGCGCTGTACGGCCAGCGGCTCGCCGATGATCGCACCCACCTTCATCCGGGGGTCGAGTGAGGCGTACGGGTCCTGGAACATCAGCTGCAGCTCGCGGCGGGCCCGGCGACGCTGCTCCCTGGTGCCGGCCCGGACATCCACACCGTCGAACTTGATCACGCCACTGGTGGGACGCTCCAGCCCGACGACCAGTCGTCCCAGGGTGGTCTTGCCACAGCCGGACTCGCCGACCAGGCCGACCGTGCGGCCGCGAGCCAGGCTCATCGACACATCCGAGACGGCGTGCACGACTTGACGGCCGCCGCCGAAGCCGGACGAAGCCGGGTACTCCATCACCGCGTTCTGCACCTCGACCAGCGGCGTGTCGATCGCCGTGGCGGTCATGACGCCGCTCCGATCGATGCGGCGGTCGCCGTGCCGCCGGCTGGCTTCGCGGGGTGGTGGCAACCGAAGTGATGCCGACCGGTGCCGCGCCACGACGGGTCGAGGGCGAAGCAGTCCGCTTCGGCGAAGCCGCACCGAGGGGCGAACCTGCAAGCCCGCAACGGCTTCGACAGATTGGGAGGCAGGCCCTGGATGGTGGCCAGCCGCTCCCCGCGGCGGGTTTCCAGCGTCGGTATCGAGGTCAGCAGCGCCTCGGTGTAACGGTGTCGGTAGTTGGCGAACAGTGGCCCTGTCGGCGCGAGCTCGGCGAGCCGGCCGGCGTACATGACGGCGACCTCGTCGGTGTGGCCGGCGACCACGCCCATGTCGTGGGTGATCAGCAGGACGGACATGTTCATGTCGCGCTGCAGTTCGGAGAACAGCCGCAGGATCTGATCTTGCGTGGTCACGTCCAGCGCGGTCGTCGGTTCGTCGGCTACCAGCAGTTTCGGCTCGCAGATCAGGGCGGTGGCGATCATGACGCGTTGCCGCATGCCTCCTGACAGTTCGTGCGGGTACCGGTCCAGCTGCTGAGCGGGGCGGGGCAGGCCGACCCGGGCCAGCATCTCTTCGGCGCGGCGGCGAGCGGTCTGCCGCTTGGCCATGCCGTGGATGAGCAACGGTTCGGCGACCTGCGCACCGATCCGCTGGGTCGGGTTCAGCGCGGTCATCGGGTCCTGGAACACCACTCCGACGCTCCTGCCGCGCACCTCGCGAGCCTCGGCCTCTTTCAGGCCGACGATGTCCTGGCCAGCGATCTTGATACTGCCGGCCACGACTTGGCCGCCACTGGGCAGCAGACCCAGCACGGCCAGACCGGTCGTGGACTTACCGCAGCCCGACTCCCCCACCAGGCCCAGCGTGCGGCCGGCGGCGATGTCCAGGGAGATGCCGTCCACCGGGCGCACGGTCGAACGCCGGGACCGGATGTCTATCGCCAGATCCGAAATCTCAAGAACAGCAGTCATCTTCGCGCTCCAGATGATCAGAGACGGCGCTGCGCGCGCAGCCCGACGGCGTCACGCAGCCCGTCACCGATGAGGTTGAAGGACAGGACGGTGATGATGATGGCGATGCCGGACGGATAGATCAGCCACCAGAAGCCCGAGTAGGTGTAGTTCAGGCCGTCCGACAGCATGCCGCCCCAGTTAGCGGCCGGTGGTGGAATGCCTAGTCCCAGAAAGGAGATCGCGGCGATGGCGAGGATGGCATCGGCCACCTGGAACGTCGCGTTGACGACGATGGTGCCGATGACGTTGGGTACCAGGTGCCGGAAGATGACCCGCGGCCCGCGCCCACCCATCACCCGGACGGCCTGGATATAGTCGCGGGTGCGCAGTGAGAGCGTCTCGCCCCGGACCAGCCTGGCCGGTGCCAGCCAGGCAAGCAGGCCCAGCACCAGGATCAGCATGGTGACGCTCGGGCGGAACACGGTCGCGAGGAACATCAGCAGGAACAGCGCGGGAATCGACATCACGCTGTCGACGATGCGCATCATCAGCGAGTCGACGAGGCCGCCGCAGTAGCCGGCGATGGTGCCCCACAGCACACCGACCACGATCGCCACGATCGCCGCGCCGAGTGCGATCTCCAGCGAGGTCTGACCACCGAGCATCAGCCGGCCCAGCTCGTCGTAGCCGACCTGGTCGGTGCCCAGCGGATGCCCGGCGCCGGGTGGCAGGGTCTGGTTCGTCAGGTTGGTGTGCACCTGGTCGGTGTGATACACCAGCGGGCCGCCGAAGCAGAAGAGAACCATGCCTACGAACAACAGCATTCCGAGGACGGCCAGCTTGTTCTCGGCGAACGTGCGCAGCACTACCCTGGCGGGTCGCGCGGACGGGCTCGGGTCATCGGTGTCCGCGACCGGCAGCTCCCCGGCTGGCAGCCCCGCGGCCGGTGTCTGCTCCGGCAGGTCAACGGTCATCGGACACCATCGTCTCTTCGCGTGGGTTCAGCCATGCGCGTGCCGGATTCGCGGATCGAGCAGCGCATACCCGATGTCGGCCAGCACCGAGCCCAGGACGGTCGCGATCGCGACGACCAGAGTCACGGCGAGCAGAACGGGGTAGTCCTGGGTCACGGCCGCGTTGTAGAAGAGCAGGCCCATGCCGGGAAAGTTGAACACCCGCTCGGTGATCAGCGTCCCGGACAGGATGAACGGCAACGACAGGCCGAGCAGCGTGAGGATCGGTGAGATGGCGTTGCGCAGCACATGACCGAACAGCACCCGTGCCGTCGAGGCGCCCTTGGCCCGAGCCGTACGGACGTAGTCCTGCGTCAGGTTGTCGATGGTCGATGAGCGCATGTAACGGCTGTAGAGCGCCACCGAGATGAGCGCGATCGTGGCGATGGGAAGGACCAGGCCGGACGGCTGCGCAAGCACGGCGGCGATCGACCCCTGGGGTGCCTGGGCCGGTAGGAAGCCGAGCTTCACCGAGAAGAACAGCACCAGGATGAGCGACAGCCAGAACGAGGGCGTGGAGTACAGCACGAACGTCACCGCGGTGGCGAGGTAGTCCGTCAGTCGATTGCGCCGGACGGCCTGCAGCGTCCCGAGCGGGATCGCGATCAGTACCGCGATGGCGACCGAGACGCCGGCCAGCAGCGCCGTCTTGGGCAGGCGGTCCTTGAGCAGGTCCAGCACCGTCGAGTTCTCCTTGTAGGAGTAACCCAGATCGCCGCGGAACAGCTCACCCAGCCAGGTGAGGTACTGCTGCGGCAGGCTCTTGTCGAAGCCGTGCTGCTTGTTGAAGGACTCGACCGCGGTCGGAGTCGCCTGCACGCCGAGCTCCGCTCTCGCCGGTCCGCCGGGCAGCAGGTGGATCAGGACGAACACGATGATCGTGACGATGAACAGCACGACGATCGCCTGCAGTACTCGGCGGCCCAGAAAGCGAATCATGCACAGGTCATTTCGTCAGCTGCCAATCCTCAGGCGTCACCGAGAGGATGGGACTCTGCTTGCCGATGTCGACGCCGGCGAGCCGGTTGGACACGGCTGAGATGCGGTACAGCTCGGACGGCATCCACAGCACGGGCACCTGGCTGGCGAGGTCGTTCGCCACGTTGACCACCGCGTTGGGGTCGTTCTTGTGGACGGCCGCGGCGATGAGCGCGTCGGAGTTCGAGTTGGAGTATCCGCCGTAGTTGGAGCCGGCGCCGGTGGCGAAGAGCTGGTCACCGGACGGGTAGGGGTTGATGCCATAGATCCAGCCACCACCCCAGTTGATGATCTGCCACTTGCACTTGCTGTCATTGGGCTTGCACGGCGCGGCGTCGGCCAGCACCGTGTTGAACGGTGCCTGGTTGAGGTTCAGCGAGATGCCAGCAGCCGAGAAGTCCGACTTCATGGCCTGCATCTCCTGGTCGACGGTGACCAGGCCGGAGCTGTATTCGAGGTTGAACTGCAGCTTGGTGCCGGCGGCAATGCCCACCCCGCACTGGTTGGCTCCCGTTCCCGGGCTGGCGCAGACCGAGGTGCCGTTGGGTGTCACCGTCCAGCCGTGCGAGCTGAGCAGGGTCTTCGCCTTGTCGGGGTTGTACGGCAGGGCCTTGGAGGGATCGTAGGCCTTGACGAACGCGCTGATCTGGATGGGCCCCGAGTTGAGGCTGCCGGTGCCGCGCAGCGGGCCCTTGATGAAGGCGTCCTGGTTGACCAGGGACTGCATCGCCTGCCGGATGTAGAGCTGCTTGACCAGTGGCCCGGACTGCGGCTGGTTGAAGTTCAGGGCGATGAAGTTGGTCCCCCACGACTGCCACGGATCGATCCGGTAGCCGCTCTGCTTGAGGACGTTCTCCTGGCTCTTCTCCTGCACCGGCAGGTAGCCGTAGTCGATCGTCTTGCCCGACCGGATCACGTTGAGCTCGGTCGTCTCCGAGGTGAAGGGCTGCTCGACGAACTTGGCCAGATGTGGCTTGTTGGGTCCTGAGTACCCGGGGTTGGGTACGAATTCGGCATAGCCGTCGGTGCGGTAAGTACTCAGCACCCAGGGGCCGTTGACCGTCTTCCACAGCGGGTTCTTGCCGTAGCTGCTGACATCGCTGGATTGCTTGTCCAGGAAGGTGTAAACCTGCTTCGCGCTGGCGGGATTGCGGTCGAGGTCACCGACCGTCCCGGTCAGCGAGGTCTTGTCCCAGACATGCTGTGGAATCGGCGCGATCTGCGCGAGCTCGTTGTAGTTGAACCACTGGGGGTTGTAGGCCTCGCTCAGCTTGAGCGTAAAGGTCTTGTCGTCCACGGCGGTGAACTTGGTGATGTTGTCGGGGAATTCTCCCGGGATGTAGCCGGCCGCGACAGTCTTGTTGGCACGGAAGAGGTTGATCCAGAACTCGACGTCGCGAGTCGTCACCGGCTTGCCGTCGGACCACTTGTAGTCGTTCAGGGTCACGCTGACCTCGGTATTGCCCGCGCTGTAGACGGCGTCCTTGGCCAGGCTCAACTTGGGGTCGATGACCGGCTGGCCGTCCTTGCCGATCCAGTAGAGAGATCGGTAGGACAGCCGGTTGAACTGCTCGATGTTGGCGATGCTCTGATGAATCGGCGTCATCATCGGAAAGATGTAGTCGGGCTTGCCACCAGCGCTCTCGGCAAAGGTAGCGGTACCGCCCTCGATCGGCTTACCGGTCGGGGCCTTGCCGTTGGCCGTGGAGTTGCCGCCGGTACAGGCGGTTGCGAGCACCGCTATGGCAGCTACGGCCGCCAGCGGTAGCACTCGAAGTGTGGACAACACAAAGGACTCCTTGGTGTCGAGGCAGGGGGCCTGAGGCGGCCCACCTGGGCTGAAGGAACCCTAACGAATCGTTGAACGATCCGACAAGAGATCGATAGTTACGATCGTGTGTCCGCCCCGACGTCCGACACGAATGGGGCCAAATCAACGTTTGCCGCCCGCAGGGCGTCGCGGACCGCCCGCGCGATCCGCACCGCCCCAGGGGTGTCACCGTGGATGCACACGGTCGCGAGCTCGACGTCGATGACCGATCCGGACGCCGTGACCACCGTTGCCTCGGTTGCCATCCGTACCACCCGGGCCGCCACGGCGTCCGGGTCGGTGAGCACCGCGCCGGGCTGGCCGCGCGGCACGAGCTGCCCGTCGTCGGTGTACGCGCGGTCGGCGAATCCCTCGGTGTAGCAATGAATTCCAAGTTCGGCGGCGACGCGGCCGGCCGCGGAACCGGGCAACGTGAGGAGCGGCAGCGGCGTGTGGAACTGGGCAATCGCCGTCAGCACGGTCCTGGCCAGGCTCTCGTCGACGGCCATCTCGTTGTACAGCGCACCGTGCGGCTTGACGTAGCTGACGCGGCCGCCGGCCGCCGTGGCGAGGGCGTCCAGTGCTCCGAGCTGGTACAGCACGTCGGCGGTGAGCTCCTCCGGTGTCAGCGCGACATGCCGGCGGCCGAAGCCGCGCAGGTCCGGATAGGCGACGTGAGCGCCGATGGCGATGCCGCGCGAGATGGCGGCGCGGGCTGTGCGGTGGATGGTGACCGGGTCGCCGGCGTGGAATCCGCAGGCGATGTTCGCGCTGGTGACGACGTCGAGAACGGCCTCGTCATCGCCCATTCGCCAGGCTCCGTAAGCCTCTCCCAGATCGCTGTTGAGGTCCATCCCGTCTCAGGCGATCGCGCCGGCGGCGAGGGTGCCCGTGCCGTACGAGCGCTCGGGATGCAGCGTGAGCTCGATGGCTGCCAGCAGGCCGCGCCGCATCGTGGCCAGCTCCATGGTGGGCTGCCCGACCGGCTGGCTGCCGGCTGACACCGCGGCCGACTCGGGTGTGTCGGGAATGTGGATGAAACCTGCCGGAATACCGCGTCGCTCCCCGGCAGCGGCGACGAGGTAGAAGAGCTGATTGCACAGATACGTTCCCGCAGTGTCGGAGATGTGGCCGGGAATCGTGGACCGCTGCCAGTCGCTGAGGATCGCCCTGATCGGCAGGCCGGAGAAGTGACCGGCCGGCCCGGACGGATCGATCGGGGCGTCGGTCAGCAGCACCCCGGCGTGGTCGGGCACCGGAAAGTCCCGGACGTTGATCGCGATCCGCTCCAACGAGAGCGCGGGCCGTCCCGGCGCCAGGCCGAGCGACACGATCGCCGACGGGTTCAACTCGTCGAGCGCGGCGCTCAGCTCGGCTGCCACCGTGTGGGTACTGGTCGCGAACACCCTGGCGACGACCGGCACCCCGTCGATCACCTCCCCTGCCAGCGAGTGGGCAAGGTCCGCACTGGGGTTACGGGTATGGGCGCCGAAGGGTCCGAACCCGGTGACGAGCACGGGTCCCGCCGTCGCGCCGGCAATCGTGTCCGACATGTCATCGCCTTTCTGCGAGCTTGTGGCACTGTAACCAATCGTTGAACAATCCTTCAAGAGGCCGGTTCGGCAGGGTCATCGTCTGTACGATGCTGCAGATGACCGGCGGGACCGGCCTGAGACGCGGAACGGTCCCGAGAGAGGACCCAGCACACGATGAACAGCGCAGGCCCGGTGTCCGCCGTGCTCCAGAGCGAGCGCGGCCGGTTGCTGCGCTCCGGAACCGCCGAGCGGGTCACCGAGATCCTCCGCGAGCAGATCACCGGCGGGCTGTTAGCGCCGGGCGTCCGGCTGTCGGAGGAGAGCATCGGCGAGGCGCTGGGAGTATCGCGCAACACGCTGCGGGAGGCATTCCGGCTGCTGAGCCACGAAGGACTGGTGGTGCACGAGCTGCACCGTGGGGTCTTCGTGCGGGTGCTCACCGCGGCCGACGTGACGGACCTGTACCTGCTGCGGCAGGTCGTGGAGGGCGCCGCTGTGCGCTCCGCCGCGCGGGGCGAGCTGGGCACTCTGATCGCCACCGTCGAGCAGGCCGAGGCCGCCGCGGCCGGCAGGCGCTGGGGCGAGGTGGCCACGTTCGACCTGCAGTTCCACCAGGAGTTGGTGAGCCTGGCGGGCAGCCCCCGACTGGACAGCCTGATGCGGCGGCTGCTGGCCGAGCTGAGGTTGGCATTCCACGTGATGTCGCACCCCGGCGAGTTCCACGAGCCGTACCTGCTGCGCAACCGCAGCCTGGTGAGTTTGCTGCAGGCCGGCAGGGCCGACGAGGCGGCGGCCGAATTGCGGGCCTACCTGGAGGACGCCGAAGCCCAACTGCTGAACGCCTTCCAGCAGCGGGATGCCGGCGCCTCGACGGAGCGCAAACCCCAGCATCGATGACCGCTCCGTTCATCCTGCGGGCCGCCGGGCCCACCGCGCTGCTCGTCGAGTTCGAGAACGCCCAACGGATGCGCAACTACTACCGGGAGGCCGAGCGCAGGCAGGCCGACGGCAGCCTGGCGGCGACCATCGAGATCGTTCCGGCCGCGACCACCATCCTGTTCGACGTGGTGGCGGACCCCGCCGCGCTGGCCCGCGAGCTGCGGGGCTGGCACCCGGTGGCGGGCGCGACCACCCGCAGCCGGCTGGTCGACGTGCCGGCGAGCTATGACGGCCCGGACCTGCCGGTGGTGGCCGAGCTCTGGGGCGTGAGCACCGACGAGGTGGTACGGGTCCACACCGGCCTGGAACACGAGGTCGCCTTCATCGGCTTCGCCCCGGGATTCGCCTATATAGCGGGGCTGCCCGAACGGTTGCGCGTGCCCCGCCGCGCCACTCCCCGTACCGCCGTCCCGGCGGGCTCGGTCGCGCTGGCCGACGAGTTCACCGGCATCTACCCACGTGACACGCCGGGCGGCTGGCAGCTGATCGGACGGACCGAGATTCCGCTGTGGGATCCAGGGGATCCAGCTGCCGGGTACCTCGCTCCCGGAGACCGGGTGCGGTTCCGCGCGGTGCACCGGTGAGCGGGTACCTGGAGGTGCTCCGCGCGGGCGCGCTGACCACGGTGCAGGATGCCGGCCGGCCCGGCTTCGCACGGCTGGCCGTCCCCCGCAGCGGGGCGGCCGACCTGCCTGCCCTGCTGCTGGCCAACCGGCTCGTCGGCAATCCCGAGGACGCCGCGGCGCTGGAGACCACGATGACCGGGGTGAGCGTCCGGGCCAGCCGGGCCTGCCACGTCGCCGTCACGGGGGCCGAGGCCGAGGTCCGGCGGGACGGCCGGCCGACCGACTGGGGAATTCCACTGTTGCTGCCTGCCGGAACGGTCCTCGATGTAGGTGCGGCGCGCCGTGGAGTGCGCAGTTACCTCGCGGTGTCCGGTGGCATCGCCGTCGAGCCGGTGCTGGGCAGCCGGGCGACCGACCTGCTGTCCGGGCTGGGTCCGGCCGTCGTCGCCGCGGGCACCGAACTGCCGCTGGGACAGGGAGGTTCCGAGCCGGCTCGGATCGACTTTGCCCCGTACCGGGCAGCAGAGCCGGTGCTGCGGGTGGACTGCTACCTGGGTCCACGGGATGACCGGCTGACGTCGGCCGCCCTGTCGGTGCTCGGTTCGGCAACCTGGACCGTGTCGGCCCGGAGCAACCGGATCGGCTTGCGGCTGGAGGGGCCGGAGCTGGAGCGGCGGATGACCGCCGAGCTTCCCAGTGAGGGCATCGTGCTCGGGTCGGTCCAGCTTCCGGCCGACGGTCAGCCGGTGCTCTTCCTTGCCGATCATCCCGTCACGGGCGGGTACCCGGTGATCGGGGTGGTTCCCCAGGCGGACGTCTGGCGCTGCGGGCAGGCGGCGCCAGGCACCGCGATCCGTTTCCGGTTGAAACGCTTGCCCCTTCTCTGACGGAAGCGGCCCCTCTCAGAACGAGGCGTGCAGGAGCTGACGTGAGGCGGCGAGGTGCGCGCGCATCGCCCGCTCCGCCTGTTCCGGATCGTGCGCCGTCAGCGCGACGAGCAGCTCGTCGTGCGGCAGCATCGTGGCGTGCTGGGCAGGGCGCGAGGCCCAGTACAGCCGCCAGAAGCGCAGGTTGTGCGCGAGCAGCCGGTCGGCGGCGTCCTGCAGCAGCGAGTTGCGTACCAGGTGCACCAGCATGGCGTGGATCGCGTGGTCGTCGCGCAGGAAGGCCTCGCGATCGGTTCCCGCACGGGCCCGGTCCGCGGCCCTGACCAGGGCCCGCAGCGTGGACAGCTCGTCCTTGGTGGCGCGACCGGCCACGATGTGCACCACCCCGCACTCGATCGCCTCCCGCGCCTCGAACATGTCGACCACATCGTCGAGTCCCACCGCTGACACGACGGTTCCCCGGCGTGGTAGCACCGTCACGAACCGGTCGACGGCCAGCCGGGCGATCGCCTCGCGCACCGGCATCCTGCCGAGTCCGAGTTCGTCGACCATCGCCAGCTCGTTCACCATCGCGCCGGGTGGCAGGCGCAGGTCGAGGATCCGCGCCCGCAACTCGGCATAGGCGAGGTCGCTCGCGCGCCGCGGTCCCGCCGCGAGAGAGGGGCTCACCATCAGGCACCCCAGCCACTCGACGAGATCACGACGGCGTCCGGTGGCACGCGATAGCGAAGCCGTAGAGCCGGTGGGCGGTACCGTTCAGGATTCGCTCGCCGGCGTCGCGGGCCTCGTCCGGTTCGAGGTCGTCGTGCTCGACCAGTTCGGAGAGCACCGTGCCGAGGGCGCGCCGGCCGTCCCGGGCACCGATCCAGTGCAGCTCGGGAACCCGCGCGCCGTCGGAGCTGTACATCAGCTTGCCGAACGGAGCGATGGCCAGCGCTGCCCGGGTCATCGTGGTCAGCTCCGTCACGGACAGGAACGGAATGGCGTACGACAGGTCGAGATAGACGTTGCCATAGACCGAGGCCAGGTAGGCACCCTCGCGGAAGTACGGCCAGCAGCCGTGCAGCAGGACGATATCCATCGAACGGTACGCCCGGTTCTCGAACACCGCCCGCAGCTCCAGCGGTGCGGCCCGGCGCAGATCGGCGTCGGGATCGCCGTACCCGACGTGGAACTGGACGGGCAGGCGCTGCTCGGCGGCGGCCTCGAACGCGACGTGCAGCAGGGTGTCCAGCAACGGCTTGTGGCCCAGCCGCACCGAACCGGACGCGGCGACCTCGTTCCGGGCACGCGCGAAGGACGCTCGCGCCTCGTCGTCCGGCCAGCGCCGGATGTCGAGACCGGTACGGTAGGCGGCGATGGTCTTGAATCCTGCGAAGCCCGCGGCCCGCACGTCTGCCAGCTCGTGACGCAGCGCCTCGACCAGGTCGTCGTAGCGGGCATGCTCGGCGACGAGATCCTGAAACGTCAACTCCAGCCGTTGCAGCGCGACGTGGCCGGCTCCGCTGGCCGCTGTGAACGCCTCGTGGCTCAGGGCCGATTCCGGCGCGGGATAACCGGTGTCGATGACCACGCCGCCGATCTTTGCGTCGGAGAAGAGCGCCGAGACAAGCTGTTCCGGACTCAACCTCGCCCGGGCCGCAAGCACCTCCGCCTCGGTGCGATGAACCCCGTGGAAGTCCGCCATCGCGCGGATCAGCCTGCGGTAGAAGGCAGTGTCGGCCGAGTGCGTCGTGCGCATCAGCTCGTCCGGTGACTCGGTGAACAGCTGCCGCCACTGCGCCGGGTCAGGGTAGTCAGCGGCCTGGATGGCGTGACAGTGGTTGTCGATAACGGGAATGTCGCCGAGGTCGAGAAGAACAGTCATGGCGTCAGAACCGGTAGAAGTGGTTGCGGATCTCGAACTCGTCACTCTCGGCCGAGAACGCCTGCTCCTCGGAACGGCGCACGGCGAGGTAGCAACGCGAGAGCAGATCACCCATGCTGTCCAGCAGGAACTCGTCACCCTGCAGCTCGTTCAGCGCCGCGGCCATGGTCGAGGGCAGCGGGCGGACTTTGCCGCGTTCGAGCTCCTCGGGTGACATCCGGGCGGGGTCGCGTTCGCTCGGCTCCCCCGGTTCGAGTTCCCGCTCGATGCCGTCCAGGCCGCACGCGATCAGGGCACCGAGGGACAGGTACGGGTTCGCGCTGCCGTCCGAGGCCTTGAACTCGATGTTGTAGCTCTGCTCCTCGCGCTGGTAGAACGGCGAGACCACCCGCAGCGCTGCCTCCTTGTTGTCGAAACCCCACGCGGTGGTCGTCGACGCCCAGGCGCTGGGCTTGAGCCGGCGGTAGGAGTTGTAGCTCGGAACGGTCAGGGCGCTCAACGCGGGCAGGTGCTCCGCAACGCCGGCGATGAAATGCCGCCCCAGCGTGGACAGGCCCCGGTCCGCCGACTTGTCGTAGAGCAGGCTGCGCTTGCCCTGGACGTCCCACAGGCTCAGGTGGACGTGCGCGCCGCTGCCGATCTCGTCCGGATACGGCTTGGGCGCGAACGAGGCGAGCAGCCCGTGCCGCAGTGCGACACCGCGGATCGTGTCGCGGAACTTCAGCTGGTTGTCGGCGGCACCGAGGGCGTCGGTGTGCTTGACGGAGATCTCCTGCTGGCCGGGGCCGTACTCGTTGATCGCCTGCTCGACCTCCATCCCCTGCACCACCAGAGCGTCGATCATGTCGATCATGATGGCTGAATTGAGGTCGTGGCCGATCGGGCTGTAGACCGGGGCGTGGTCGACGAAGTCGAAGGGCACGTAGCGGCCCTCGTCCTCGCGCGCCAGGTAATACTCGTTCTCGAAGGTCGCCTGCACGGTGAAACCGGCCTCGGCGGCCCTGGCCAGGACGTCCTTGAGGTAGGACCGAGGGCAGGCGCCCCAGTTCAGCCGGTCGTGTCCCAGCTGGTCGCACAGCACGCTGGCACTGCCGGGCGCCCATGGCAGCACAGTGAACGTGTCGGGATCGGGAACCAGCCGGATCTCGCCGATCGGCTCCATTCCCTCGATGTCCACCACGGTTTCGAGCAGGTTGATCGCCATCTGGGCCCGGGTGAGGCTGACTCCCTCCAGCAGCTTGTGCTCGAGTTGGGCGACATGAATGGCCTTGCTGCGCGCGACGCCGCTGACATCGCAGTACTCGAAGCGGATTAGCTTCACATCCGCCTGGTGCGCGGCGGTGACGACTTCGTGGATATTCATGTGCTGTCCTCTCGCTGCAGGCCGCCGGCCTAGAGCATCACGTCTCCGCCGTTGGGACCCAGGGTCTGGCCGACGTAATACGAGCCGTCGGCCGAGGCGAGCAGCACCGCGGTCGGTGTCACCTCATCCACTGTGCCGAAGCGGCCTATCGGCAGCTCGGCGAGCTTCGCGCTGCGCCACTGTTCGGTCTCGCTGTCGAGTAGCGGGGTCTGGATGGGTCCGGGCGCGATGGCGTTCACCAGCACGCCACGGCGGGAAACCTCTCGGGCCAGGGCCTTCGTCAAGCCGATGACGCCGGCCTTGCTCGCCGAGTAGTGCGCCACCGCCCCGCCGCCGATCTGCCCCAGCTGCGAGGCGATGTTGATGATCCGGCCGTCGCCCCGCTCCAGCATCTGCCCGATCAGGGCGCGGGTGCAGAGAAACGTTCCGCGCAGGTTGGTGTTCACCACACGGTCCCAGTCCGCCACCGGCATGTCCGCCAGCAGCGACTCGGTGAAGATGCCGGCGTTGTTGACCAGGATGTCCACCCGACCGAACGTGGCCAAGGCCTGATCGGCCATCGCCCGCACGCTGGCCTCGTCGGAGACGTCGGTGCGCACGTACAGCGCCTGCCGTCCGGTGTCCCTGATCCCGGCGAGCACCTCGGCGGCATCGGCTTCCGGCGCCAGGTCGGCGACCACGATGTCGGCCCCCTCGCGGGAGAACGCGGTAGCGATACCTGCTCCGATGCCCGACGCTGCACCGGTGACGACGGCGACCCGCGCGTCCAGCTTGTTCATCCGCGAGCCACCGCGCCGGCCAGCGGAGCCGGCTCGGTAACCACCTGTTCGCCCTCGACGTTGATCACTGCCGCTCCTGACCGATCTGGCATTCTCGCACGTCTGATAAGCAGCAGATATATCAGACGAGAGGGCCGAAGGCGATGCCGCGAGCTAGTTTGGGCCGAGGTTGCCATCGCAAACCGGTAGGTTCACCCCAGCGACGGCAGTTCCCTGGTTCGGCTCGCGGCACCAGCTAGCATGCATTGATGGACGACGGCGAGCGCGGCCTCAGCCGGCTGCCACCGGTGCGGTACTACGTCAAGGTCACCGTTGCGGTGCTGCTCACCCTGCTTGCGGCATACGGCGTCTACCGCGCCCGCTCGATCCTGGTGCTGATCTTCCTCGGCCTGTTCCTCGCAGTCGGGTTGGAACCGGTGATCCAGCGGCTGGAGCGCCGTGGCATCCGCCGCGGGTTCTGCGTGCTCGCCTTCGGCCTGCTGATCGGCGCGCTGCTCGTGGGACTGGTCTTCCTGGTGCTCGCGCCGGCGACCGGAGAAGTCACCGATTTCGTCAGCTCGGTGCCCGATCTGCTGACCCGGCTGAACGAACGCCTGGCCGGCACGTCGGTCGGCGACTACCTGAATCAGGGCAACGTCCAGCAGCGGATCCAGAGCGGCCTGTCCTCGGTGCTGGAAAGGTCGGCCAGCGGCATCTTCGGCATAGTCGGCGGGCTGATCTCGGCCGTCTTCACCGCCGTCACGCTGTTCATCCTGACGGTGTACTTCATGCTTGCCATGCCGAGATTGCGCGATGGCCTGGACCGGATCCTGGCCACCGACGAGCGGCGGGCCGTGCTCGACGAGTCCCTGAGCAAGGTCGGCGGTTACGTGACCGGCCAGCTGGCGATCTGCGCGTGCGCGGGGGTGGCGTCCTATATCGCGCTGGAACTCATCGGCGTGCCGTACCCGGCCCTGCTGGCCATCGTCATCACGGTGCTCGACGCGGTGCCGCAGGTCGGCGCGACCATCGGCGCGGTGCTGGCGGTGCTGGTCGCCCTGACCGCCAGCATCCCGGCTGCCCTGATCGCGTTGGTCTACTTCGTCCTGTATCAGCAACTGGAGAACTACCTGATCGCGCCACGGGTCTTCTCGCGGACGATCGCGCTCACCCCGCTGGCGTCGTTGCTGGCGGTGCTGGTGGGCGCGGCCCTGGCCGGGGTCGTCGGCGCCATCGTGGCGCTTCCGATGACGGCGGCAGGATCGACGATCTTTCGCAACACCTCGGCCGGTCGCAGCCTGCTGCGCGACGATGCGCGCACACCGTGAACGAGACCTGGCCTCGCATAGGCGGCTGAGCACTTCTCGCACCGGCTTTGCTCACCTCTGCGGACTGCTGCGATCATAGAGCTGTGTTCGAGGACTTCACCGAATGGCGTCGGGACGTCGGCAGCGGCGTGCTGCTACACGGCCGCAGCGGCGGGAACGGTCCGCCGGTGCTGCTCTTGCACGGCCACCCGCGCACCCACACGACCTGGCACCGGGTCACGCCGTTGCTGGTCGACGCCGGCTACAGCGTTGTGTGCCCGGACCTGCGTGGCTACGGCCAGTCGTCCAAGCCGCCGACAACGCCCGATCACGCCCCGTACTCCAAGCGGGCGATGGCAGCTGACGGGGTGAGCTTGATGCGAGGGCTCGGCCATGCCCGCTTCGCCGTGGTGGGCCATGACCGTGGCAGCTACGTCGCGATGCGAATGGCCCTGGACTCCCCCGACTCGGTCAAGGCGCTTGCTGTGCTCGATTGCGTGCCGATCGGTGAGGCGTTGGCCCGAGCCGATGCCACCTTCGCCGCGGCGTGGTGGCACTGGTTCTTCTTCGCCCAGCCCGAGAAGCCCGAGCGTGCGATCCTCGCCGACCCCGATCGGTGGTATGGCGGAGACCCGGACCACATGGGAATCGAGAACTACCGCGACTACCGGCGGGCGATCCACGATCCGGCGACCGTGCGGGCCATGCTGGAGGACTACCGCGCGGGCCTCGGGGTCGACCGAGAGGCCGATGACGCCGACCAGGCGGCCGGCCACCGCATCAGCTGCCCCACGTTGGTCGCCTGGTCGGCGCGGGACGATCTCGAGATGCGCTATGGCGACGTGCTCGACATCTGGCGCCGGTGGGCGGTCGACGTGCGTAGCGCGGTGATCGACAGCGGTCACCACATGGCCGAAGAAGCGCCCGAGCAACTGGCCGGCGAGCTTGTCAGGTTTCTGTCGGCCAGTGCGCCTTGATGAAACTCCGGCCAGCGGCCGACTGCCCGTTCGGCGAAACCAGCCGTTCGCGGCTCGCTCGTTTCGAGAAGTGGAGTCAGCAGGCCGACAACCCCCAGCTTGTCCAGGTCGATCATGACCGAGCGCAGCCGGCGTGCCAGCTCGACGTCGGGTGCCAGTCGACCGAACACGTCAGGCAGACCGATCCCCCGCTCCGGCCCGCTCCGCAGCGCCTCGGACGCCGCGCGCAACTCCGCCGCCCGAGGATCGTGGACGGTGATCGGCGCGCCGCTGAGGTCGATCCCCCGCGCATAGCGCAGCCAGGCACCGGTGACCACGGTCAGCAGCCGGCACGGCTGTCCGCTCGCGCTTGCCTGCAGAAGCGAGGGCAACAGGTAGTTCGGCATCTTCGTGGAGCCCCGGCGACACAGCCGTGACAGCTGGTCGCCGATCGCCGGGTTGCTGAAGCGTTCGATCAGGCTTCGCTGGTACCTCCACAGATCCATGCCCGGTAGATCACCCGGTAGCAACGGCGCGATCTCGACCCGCATCAACTGCCGGACGAATGCCGCGATCACCGGATCGGCCATCGCCTGGTCCGTGCGTTCGTAGCCGGCGAGTGTGCCGAGGTAACCGAGCGCGCAATGGGTGCCGTTCAGCATCCTGGTCTTGATCAGCGTGTACGGCTTCACGTCCTCGACGAAGCGGACGCCCACCTCGTCCAGCGGTGGCCGGGTAGTGCTGAAGTCGTCCTCGATGACCCACTGGGTGAAGGGCTCGGTGATCACGGGGCAGCGATCGGCCACCGCGAACTCGCCCTGAATCCGCTCGCGATCCTCGGACGTGATCGAGGGCGTGATCCGGTCCACCATGCTGTCGGGAAAGCTGACGTTCCGCTCGATCCACTCCGCAAGTTCGTCGTTGCGGCTCCGCGCGATGCCGAGAACCGCTCGTTCGGCCGTCGCTCCGCTGTCGGGCAGGTTGTCACACGGCAGCACCGTGAAACCCGCCACGCCGGCCGTTCTGCGCAGCTCCAGGGCATCCACCAGAACCTCGAACAGCGAGTCGGGCGCCGCGGACTGGCTGTCGTCCAGGGCGTAGCCGTCACCGGTGATGGTCAGCGTCACCAGCCGGGTGCGTGGATCGCTGAGCCGATTTCGTACGGCGTCTGCCTGGTCCGCCAGCAGCAGGTGCTCCGCGAGCACGCCGATCACCCGCGCCGCGCTTTCGTCGGCGCCGCGCGTCACGACGGTGAACAACCGATCCTGAGCGCGCAGCGCCGCGGCCAGCTCCCGGTTCGAGATGCCGACGCCGACGACCCCCCACTCGGAGTTGCCGCGCCGCGCGAGCTCGTCGAAGTACACGGCCTGGTGCGCCCGGTGAAAGCCACCGACGCCCAGATGCACCACGGCGGGAACCAGACCGGCGCGGTCATAGCCGGGAACCGCGACATTCCCCGGCAGCTCCGCGAGGGTGGCGTCGGTCAGGGGTACAGCGGGCAGGGGTACCGCGGACGCGGGCACACCAGGCGGCGGTGGATCAAGAAGGTGGGTCACGGATACCTCCCGAAGCGAAGCGCTGGTCGCCCTGGGCGTCCCGCGGAACCGGTATGTCTGTGGCCAGCTCATCGACCGCGAAGACCCAACGTGTGCTGACGCTACCTGGTCGCGCCAGGGCGGCGACCACTGCGCCGCGGGGATACGACGCCAGGGACGGCCGTCATGCCCGCCCGCAGCTGACCCGGCTCATCGTGCTAGGCATGGTGTATCGCTCACGGACGCGCCGTCGGCAACGCCACATCTGGAGGACTATGTGACTCAGACATTGCATCCACGCCCGCAGTTCGCCCGAGCGCGGTGGACCGATCTCTGCGGTAGCTGGGAATTCGGGTATGACGATTCCGACGTCGGACGCGCGCAGCGGTGGCCCGAGCGGAACGACGTCTTCTCGCTGCGGATCCAGGTGCCCTACCCGCCGGAATCGGAGCTGAGCGGAATCGGGGACCGGTCGTTCCACCCGATCGTCTGGTACCGCCGCACGTTCTCGGCGTCGGTTGTCCCCGGTGAACGGTTGCTGCTGCACTTCGGCGCCGTGGATTACCGCGCCGAGGTATGGGTGAACGGTCATTTCGTCGTCCGGCACGAGGGCGGCCACACGCCCTTCACCGCCGACGTGACACAGGCGCTGCTACCCGACCGTGAGCAGGTGGTCGTGGTGCGGGCCGAGGACCTGCCGATGGATCCCAGTCAGCCACGGGGCAAACAGGATCTCGAAGAGCACCCGCACAAGATCTGGTATCACCGGACGACCGGAATCTGGCAGCCGGTGTGGCTGGAGCCGGTTCCGGATAGCCGGATCAACAGCGTGCGGTGGAATACCGAAATCGACCGCGGCGCGATACGGGGCTCCTTCAACCTGCTGGGCGTCGCCGCCGGGTCGCGGTTGCGAGTCGCGGTGTCGCTGCGCGGTGAGTTGCTCGCCGACGACACGTACACCATCACCGACACCGCGGGCCGAGAAGGACTGACCCGCGAAGTGCTGCTGCCACGAGCGCAGATGGGTCTGGACCGCGAGCGCTGGCTGTGGTCGCCGGAGACGCCGAACCTGATGGACATCACGCTGACGCTGACCGGCAGCGACGGTGAGGATCTCGATTCGGTCGAGAGCTACTTGGGATTCCGGTCCGTGGGCACCTCGGCGAACCGGTTCACGCTCAATGATCGCCCCTACCATCTGCGCCTGGTCCTGGCCCAGGGCTACTGGCCGCAGTCCCATCTCGCAGCCCCCTCGCCGGAGGCACTGCGGCGCGAGGTCGAGTTGGTGAAGGAACTCGGGTTCAACGGGATCCGGTTGCATCAGAAGGTGGAGGACCCTCGCTTCCTGTACTGGTGCGATCGGCTGGGACTGGCCGTCTGGGCGGAACTGCCCGCGGCGTACGGCTGGTCTGACACCGCTGTCCTACGTGGTACCCGCGAGTGGCTCGAGGTGCTCGAACGCGACCTCAGCGTTCCGAGCATCGTCACCTGGGTGCCGGTCAACGAGAGCTGGGGCGTCCCGGCTCTCCAAACCGATCCCCGGCAGCGGGCGTACGTGCAGGCCATGTACTCGATGGCCAAGGCGCTCGACGGAAGCCGACCGGTCGTCGGCAATGACGGCTGGGAGCACGCCGCGACCGACATGATCACGATCCATGACTACGCAGGCGAGGGCGCGACCCTGCTCGAACGCTATGGCGACGCCGAAGCGGTACGGCGGTCGCTGAAGGAGGTGCAGCCCTACTACCGGCCGGTCCTGCTTCCCAGCGTGGTGCTCGAACACCAGCCGATCCTGCTCACGGAGTTCGGTGGGATCAGTTACCAGGCAGGCGAGGACTTCTGGAACGGCTACGGCACCGCACAGGATGAAGAGGATTTCGTCCGGCGGTATCGGAGCCTGCTCGACGCCGCGCTCGCCAGCACCGCCCTTGCCGGGTTCTGCTATACCCAGCTGACCGATACCGAACAGGAGCGCAACGGGCTGCTCACCGAGGACCGGCAACCCAAGGCCGACCCAGCGATCCTGCGCGCGATAACCCGCCGGTTCGCGGCCGCGGTTCCAGGCGATGTCGTGTACGGCAACCAGAGCGCCGCCCGCCAGATCACGCCGGAATCCTGACGGCGGTCCGTTAACCGTCGAGGCTTCGGCGGTTGGCACCTGCATAGCGTCCCGAGTGGCTGAGCCGAAGTGCGCCGTTGGTCCGCTAATGTGCTGCTCATGTGGAAAAACCCGCTCCTTCGCCTCTGTGCCGCCGGCTGCGGCGCTGTCCTGCTCGCCGGTTGTGGTGGCTCGTCCAAGACCTCGTCCACGAGCACCTCAACCGTTCCGACCAACTCACCGATGACCAGTTCGGCAGCCGGCTCGAGCCAATCAGCCGGCGCGAGCGAATCAGCCGCCTCCAGTAGCGCGACATCGCCGGCGAGCAGTCCGCCGTCCACCGCGCCAGCCATGGCCGCACAGCTGAAGAAGATGGTTCTGCAGCCGCAGGATCTGCCCGCCGGCTGGAAGGGCACGCCCTACCAGGCCCAGGCCGGCCAGGCCAGTGACGACGCGGCGTTGAGCAAGTGCGTCGGCGGCCGCGACACCCAGCACGACAAGGTGGCCGAGGCGCACTCGGCCGATTACACAATGGGCAATGGGATGATCTCGTCGTCAGCCACCAGTTACCGGTCGCAGAGCGACATCGACGCCGACGTCGAGATGCTGCACAACCGCAAGCTCGAAGGTTGCCTGGAGCAGATGGTGAAGAAAAATCTCGCCACCTCCCTGCCCGCCGGCAGCAAGGTCGAGGCCGCCTCGATCAAGATCACCCCGGGCTCAGCCGGCGGACCGTCCAACGTCGTGGCCACCGGCACGGGCATCGTGAAGCTCAGCGCCAACCGTCAGCGGGCCGCGGTGTATCTCACCTTCGCCTTCATCACCGGCCCGCTGATAGAAGCAGACGTCCAGACCGAGACCCTCGGTGCGCCATTGCCGGCATCGATGCTGAAGTCGCTAGTGGCGTCGGTGGCCGGCCGCGCCGCGAAGGGATAATCCGCCCCCGGCGTGATTGCGTTATGCGAGGGATCGATGGCGGACGCCATTCAGAGCCGGACCTTCTGAGATCGCGCCGGCGCGGTGTGGCGGATGGGCGTGATCAGTCCACGCGACCTTCGATGTACGCCCCCTCACCGGACGCCTGCTCGGACTTCAGTCCTCGTGACGCGACGAGGACGCAGACCATCGGGACGAGCAGCAGGACGGGCGAGAGCCGGGGCAGGTGGTCGACGAGAACGGCCCCGACGGCTGCGCCGACGATGAGTGCGAGAAGCACCTGGGTACTGGCCAGCAGGGTTCGGGCCGGTTTGCGGGCGGCGACAGCGCTGATGAGGCTGGTGAGGGTGCCGGTCAGGTAGGTCGAGGACAGTCCGGGAACGCCGAATCGCTGGATCGCGCTGCCTTGTATGCCCAGCGCCGCGGCGGCCAGCATGAGCAGCGCGCGGGCTGCGATGGCTGACCGGTCCTCGGCCGTGATTTCCCACAGGACGAGGAACGCGCTGAGGACAAGCAGCTCCGCCGCCAGCGCCCGGGTGACCTGGCGGGGCCAGACAGGGTCGCTGGGGTGGGCCGTTCCGGCGATGTGAGCGCCGACCAGGACACCGATGATATAGCTGATGATCGCGGCACCGGAGTTGACTGCGAGGGTGGCTTCGGCGTGGCCGACGGACAGGCCGAGCAGCACCATGTTGCCGGTCATGACGCTGGAGAACGCACCGCCCAGGGCGAGGAATCCGGTCGCGTCGGCGGCGCCGGTGAGGAACGTCAGCACGACGACCAGAGCGTGCCGACGACGCAGCAGAAGCTTCTGGCGAGAGTTCGGTGCCGGCAGGACCCCTTGCGACGCGACCCCTTGCGGCGCGACCCCTTGCGGCGCGACCCCTTGCGGCTGGGGCGGATCCGGTAGCGCCGCCGTCGTCCGGGTCGCTGACTGGGCGGCGGTTGAGGGTGCGCGGGAACTGTCCGCCTTGTCGATCACGGTGGTCAGTCCTTGTCGAGGGTGTCCAGCGCGGCGGTGGAAGCCGCGTCGACGTGTGCCATGGCAGCGGCTTCGGCCGCATCAGGATCACCGGCCTCGATGGCGTCGACGAGACGGATGTGCTCGACCCACGAATGCGGCGCCCGATGCGCGGCACCCATCCGAAACACCCACTGCACATGCAGATACAACGCACTGGCCATCGCCGAGAGCCACCGGTTGCCACTGATATCGATGACCTTGAGGTGCAACTGACTGTTCAACTCCGCGACCCGGGCGAACTGCACCTGATCAGTGGCCTGCCGGGCAGCATCCAGCAACTCCCGCAGCACGACCACATCAGCCGCCGAGGCACGCTCGGCGGCCAGCCGCGCAGCCAGGGTCTCCAACCGCTGCCGCACCGCGAACATATCCGCGATCGTGGTCGCATCCGGTGAGGCAACCACCGCACCCCGGCGCGGCACCATCACCACGAACCCCTCGGCCTGCACCACCCGCAACGCCTCACGTACCGGATTACGCGAAACCCCGAAATCCTCAGCGAGCCGATCCTCGGTCAGCCGTTCACCGGGAGCATAATCACCATTGACGATCCGCTGCCGCAACGCGACCAACACCTGATCACGTAACGGCACATCCTGCGCCCCAATGGTGTCTCCTGCCTGGGCAACCACGCCGAGGACCTCCTCCATCGCTACCTCCCACACGCATAACCCTGCATACCGCGAGGGTTGGCCGCCGCCGCGACGATGCCCGTGCCGGGATTTCGCGAGACCGCGCACATCCGACCGAGACTCCATGGCCCAGCCAGCTGCACCTTATGCCCCCTGCCCCCCAACCCCGACAGCACATCCCCGCCCAACCGATCCTCGACCACCAGCACCGCCGGCTCGACCTCGCGGGGATAGAAGGATCCGGGAAAGCTGGTGGTGTGCCAGGTCGGAGCGTCGATCGCCTCCTGCAGTGACTGGCCGCCGATCAGGTGGCGCAGCAGAAACAGCAACTGCCACTGCTCCTGCTGGTCACCCCCGGGCGAACCGCACGCGAGTACGGGCCGGCCGTCCCGGTGCACCATCGTCGGGGTCAGGGTGGTCCGCGGTCGCCGTCCGGGTGCCAGGGAGGAGGCCAGGCCCTCTTCCAGCCAGAACATCTGCAACCGGCTGCCCAGGGGGAACCCCAGCTCAGGAATCGTCGGCGAGCTCTGCAGCCATCCGCCGCTCGGGGTCGCCGAGATCATGTTGCCCCACCGGTCCACCACGTCCACGTGACAGGTGTCGCCCCGGGTGACCCCGTTGGCATCGACCGTCGCCTCCCCCGCATCACCGCGGGTGTCGACGGTCGGCTCGCCGACGGTGGCGTCACGTGGCGCGCCCTCTCGCTGCGCCCGCTCGCGCAAGTGGGCCGCGATCTTCGGCTCGCGCCCGTCCGGGCTGCCCGGGCGCACGTCACCCGAGGCCCGGTCCCCGATCAGGGCGGCACGCTCGGCGGCATAGCCGGCGGACAGCAGCGTCTTCAGCGGCACGTCATAGCCGTCGCCGTACCAGGCCTCCCGGTCGGCGAAGGCCAGCTTCAGCGCTTCGGCGATCGGGTGAATGCCTTGCACTGTCGAGGGATCCAACGCCGCCGGGTCATCCAGCGCGTCGAGGATGGTAAGGGTCTGCAGCAGTGCCGGGCCCTGGCCCCAGGGCTGAATCTTGGACACCGTCACGCCGTGCCAGTCCAGGGTGACCGGCTCCTCCCAGCTCGCCTCGAAGCCGGCCATGTCCGCACCGGTCAGCACGCCCGGATGAGCCTGCCCACTGGAATCACGGAACGGGCGCCGGGAGAACTTCTCGACAGCCTCGGCGACGAATCCCTGGCTCCAGGCGCGGCGCGCGCCCTCGATCTGCGTCTCGCGGCTCGGACCGGTGGCGCGACCCTCGTCCACGAGACGCCGCAACGTCTGCGCGTAGGCGGGGTTGGCGAACAGCGATCCGGGCTCCGGCGCACTTCCGTCGCGCAACCACAGCTCTGCCGAGGTGGTCCAGTCGCTCTCGAACAGTTCCTGGACGCTGGAAACTGTCGCGCAGACCCGCTCCCCGATCGGATGGCCACTCGCCGCATAGCTGATCGCCGGTTCCAGCACCTCCTGCAGCGTCTGGGTTCCGTGGTCGCGCAGCAGCAGTAGCCAGGCGTCGACCGCACCGGGTACTGCCGCTGCCAGCGGCCCCGACCCCGGTATCAGCTCGAAGCCCATCGAAGTGAAGTGCTCGATCGTCGCGCCGGCGGGTGCCGGTCCCTGCCCGGCCAGCACCCGTGGCGTCGGGTCCTCGGCCGTGGCGATGATCGCCGGCACCTCACCGCCGGGACCGTTCAGGTGCGGCTCCACCACGTGCAGCACGAAGCCCGCGGCCACGGCGGCGTCGAAGGCGTTGCCGCCGCGCTCCAACACCCGCATCGCCGTCTGGGACGCTATCCAGTGCGTCGATGACGCCATACCGAAGGTGCCCTGCAAGGTCGGGCGGGTGGTGAACGTCATGTCCTGCTCTCTGCGGGGTTGTCGGTGCGGATATCGGGGCCGGTCCCGTCCGGGTGGACGAAGTGGCAGGCGGCGTTGCCGTCGCCGATCGGGGTGAACGCGGGAACCTCGGTGCGGCAGCGCTCCACCGCAAGCGGGCACCTGGTGTTGAAGCGGCAACCCGGTGGTGGATCCATCGCGGACGGCAGGTCATCGCCCAGCAGCACCGGCTTGCGCACGCGCTGGCGCGGCGGGTCGGCGATCGGCGCGGCAGCCAGCAGGGCCTGGGTGTACGGATGGGCCGGACGTGCGAACACCCTTTCCCGTGAGCCCTGCTCGACGAGCTGGCCGAGGTACATCACGGCGATGGTGTCGGCCAGGTACTCCACGGCGGAGAGGTCGTGGGTGATGAACAGACAGGCGAAGCCGATGTCGCGTTGCAGATCCGCCAGCAGGTTCAGCACCGATGCCTGGACGGACACGTCCAGGGCGCTGGTCGGCTCGTCGGCGATCAGCAGGGTGGGCGAGGACACCAGGGCGCGCGCGATGCTCACGCGTTGACGCTGGCCACCGGACAGCTCGTGCGAGTAGCGCCTGGCCACCTCGGCACGCAGGCCGACCCGGCCGAGTTCTTCGGCGATCCGCGCCTCACGGTTCCGGCGGGACAGCCGGCCCTGCAGCCGCAGCGGTTCGCCCACGACGTCGCCCACCAGCATCCGAGGATCCAGCGATCCGGCCGGGTCCTGAAAGATGATCGAGACGTCCTTGCGGTGCTTGCGCAGTCGCCGCCGGGACAGGTGCGTGACGTCGGTCCCGCCGATGCGCACGGTTCCCGACGTGGGCTCCAGCAGCCGCACGATGCAGCGGCCGACCGTCGACTTTCCGGACCCGCTCTCGCCCACCAGTGCCATCACCTGGCCCTTGCGGATGCTCAGCGACACCCCGTCGACGGCCTGCACCGGACCGAAGTGCATCACCAGGTCCTCGAGTTCGAGTGCCAGGTCCCGGTCAGTCATGCGCGTGCCGCCTCTCGGGTGTCCGCGGACGTGCCGCGGGGATGCCAGCAGGCCATCAGGTGGTCCGGTCGCACGGCCTCGGCGGCATGCGCGGCGGACAGCGCCGGTTGCCTGGTCACGCACTGGGTGTCGGCGGCCGGGCAGCGATCGGCGAAGGTGCAGGCGTCCGGCTGGCTGGACAGCACCGGGACCAGACCCGGAATCTCCTGCAAGCGCTCGCTACCGGCATGCCGCCCGGACGTGGGAGAGGCGGCGAGCAGACCGGAGGTGTAGTGGTGCCGGGGATGTGCGAACAGCTCGTCCACCTCGGCTCGCTCGACGACGCGGCCGGCGTACATGACCACCACCCGGTCGGCGACGTCGGCGATGACACCGAGGTCATGGGTGATGATCAGGATGCTGGTGCCCAACCGGTCCCGCAATTCCCTGAGCACGTTGAGGATTCCGGCCTGTACGGTCACGTCCAGGGCGGTGGTGGGCTCGTCGGCGACCAGCACCTTGGGGCCACAGGCCACCGCCATCGCGATCATCACCCGCTGGCGCATGCCGCCGGAGAGCTGGTGCGGATAGTTGTCGACCCGCTGCTTCGGCGACGGGATGCCCACCAGCGTCAGCAGTTCGATGGCACGTGCCCGACCCGCCTTGCGCGACAGCCCCTCGTGCACCTGCAGCACCTCGGCGATCTGGCGGCCCACCGTCAGCACCGGGTTGAGCGAGCTCATCGGCTCCTGGAAGATGTAGGCGATGCTCTTGCCCCGAGCGGCGCGCAGCACCGACTCCGGCGCTCCGATCAGCTCGGTGCCGAGCAACCGGACGGACCCCTCGATCCGGGCACTGCGCGGTAACAAACCCGTCAGACTCATCGCGGTCACGCTCTTGCCGCAACCGGATTCGCCGACGATGCCGACGATCTCACCCGGTGCCAGGTTCAGCTCCACCCGGTCGACGGCCGATACGGTGCCGCTCTCGGTGGCGAACGTGACGGAGAGGTCGCGGACCTGCAGCACGGGTGCTGTTCCCTGCTCGGCCGGTGCCCGGGTGGAGGCGGACGCGGTCATTCCCGGCTTCCCTTCGGGTCGAGAGCGTCGCGCAGGCTGTCGCCGAACACGTTGAATGCCAAAGCCAGCACCATGATCGCAATACCAGGCAGAATTGCCGCCCAGGGTGCCCGTGCGGCGAACTGCTGAGCGGTGGCCAGCATCGTTCCGAGGCTCGGTGCCGGCGGCTGGATGCCCAGCCCCAGGAAGGAGAGCACCGCCTCGCCCAGGATGGCCGCGGGAATGGCGACCGTCGCCTGCACGAGGATGACCGAGGTGGCGTTGGGCAGCACATGGCGCCGCAGCACCCAGAAGTCACCGGCTCCGTCCACCACGGCCGCCGCGACGAAGTCCAGCGACTTCAGCCGCAGGGTGTCCGAGCGGACCACCCGGATCACGCCGGGGATCTGGGCGATGCCGATGGCCACCGCGGCGTTGCCCAGGCTGGCGCCACGAATTGCTGCCAGACCGACCGCCAGGATCAGGAACGGAAACGCCAGCAGCAGATCGGTGAGCCGCGAGATGACCGCGTCCACCGCGCGGAAGTAACCCGCGGCCAGACCCAGCGGCACACCGATCAGCAGGGCGGTCGCCACGGCGAGCAGGCCCACCTCCAACGACGCCCGTAGCCCCAGGATGATCCGCGACAGGACGTCACGGCCGAGGTCGTCCGTCCCCAGCAGGTGGCCGGGCGTGCCCGGTTGGGCGAAGACGTGCGAGAAGTCCGTCTGCTCCGGCGCGTACGGCGCCAGCCACGGCGCCAGGATGGCGATCATCAGGGCGATCGCCAGCACTGTGAAGCTGATGACGGCCAGCGGGTTGCGCCGCAACCGCCGGATGACGCGGGCACGGCGGCTGGCGTCACGCCGGACCTTCGGCGCGGTCACGGCGACAGCGCTTGTCATGCGGCACCAGCTCCGACCCGGATGCGGGGGTCGATCAGCGAGTACAGCAGATCGACCAGGAAGTTGATCACGATGTAGGCGGTCGCCGTCACCAGGACGACGGCCTGGATGACGGGATAGTCGCGCTGGAACACCGCGTCGATCGTCATCTTGCCGATCCCGGGCAGGCCGAAGATCTGCTCGGTCACCACGGCGCCCGAGATCAGCGCGCCGAGCTGTAGACCCACGATCGTGACGACGACGATGAGGCTGTTGCGCAGGGCATGCCGGCTGATCACCACTCGCGGCTTGAGCCCCTTCGCCTTGGCGGTACGGACGTAGTCGGCCGACAGCGAGTCGAGCATCGAGGACCGGGTCTGACGCATGATCACCGCGGACAGCCCGATGCCGAGGATGACCGTGGGCAGGACGATGTGGTGCAGGTTGTCCACCGGGTTGCTGGACAACGGCACGAAGCCGGACGCCGGGAACAGCCCCGTCGCCACCGACAGGTAGAGGATCGCCACCAGTCCGAGCCAGAAGTTCGGCACGGACAGCCCGATCAGCGCCACGGCGTTGGCGACCCACTCGGGTGCGCGGCCCCGGTGCACGGCGGCGGTGACACCGGCGCCGACGCCGACCAGGGATGCGAACACGATGGCCAGCGCTGCGAGCTCGAAGGTCACCGGAAGCGCCGTCCGCAGCATGGACGTCACGCTGGTACCGGTACGGATCGACGTACCGAGATTGCCCTGCACCGCGTTGGTGAGATAGCGCCAGAACTGGACGGGTAACGGCTGGTCCAGGCCGTACTGGTGGCGGATGGCCGCGAGCACCGCCGGCGACCGGTCCTCCCCCGCGAGGGCGAGGGCCGGGTCGCCGGGAAGCGCGCGTACCCCGAGGAACACCACCACCGTGGCCAGGAACAGCGTCAGCAGCGACTGCCAGGCCCGGTGAAAGAGGTAGCGGGACATAACTGCTACTTGCCGTAGCCCGCGAAGCCGACCCGGATCACGCCGTCGGGAAAGACCTGAACGCCCTTGATCTTGTTGGCCACGCCGGTCAGGTTGCGCTGGCGGTACAGGTAGATGATCGGGTCTGCCTCCTGCACCTTGGCCACCGCCTGGCCGTAGAGGTCACGGCGCTTGGCGATGTCCGTGGTCTGACGAGCCTGCTCCAGCAGCGTGTCCAGTGCCGGGTCGTTGTAGCCGGCGACGTTCTGGCTGCCCCCGGTGCCGACGAAGTTGGTGATGTTGGCGTCCGGGTCGATCCGGCCGGACCAGCCCAACTGCAGCAACTCGAAGTTGCCGGCATCCTGCTGGTCCAGCAGGGACGCATACTCCACGGGCTTGATCTGCAGGTTGAACCCGCCGTCCTTCACCATGGACTGCAGCGCCTGGGCCAGCCGCAGGCTGTCCGGGTTGTTCGAGGTGATCATCGAGATCGGGAACGGCGTCTGCACGCCTGCTTCCTTCAGCAGTTCCTTGGCCTTGCCGGGGTCGTGCTGCGTGCAGGTCTGAGCCTGCGGTGACGAGAACTCGCTGATCGGCGAGATAGCCGAGCAGGCGGGGTCGAACATCCCGTTGAAGACGACCTTGACGAGGCCGGCACGGTCGATCGAGTACTCGAAGGCCTTGCGCACGCGCGCGTCCAGCGCGGTGGGACGGTTGATCTTCTCAGCCGGCGTGCCGACGCCCTTGACGTTGCCGACGTTGAAGCTCACGCCCTGGTATCCCAGCGACGGTGACTGCAGCACCGTCAGCGAGCCGTCCTTCTGCAGGTTGGGAACGTCCTGCGGGGACAGGCTGTCGGCCACCTGCACGTCACCGGAGCGCAGGTTGGCCGCCCGGATGCTGGCGTCGGTGATGATGTGATACGAGATCGAGTCGAGGTGCACGTTGGCGGCGTCGTAGTAGTTCGGGTCCTTCACCAGATCGATCGAGTTCTGCGGCACCCGCTTGGAGAACTTGAACGGTCCTACACACACCGGCGCGCTGGCGAACTTGGCACCCAGCCTCTTCGTCGCGGTGGGGCTCAGGATCATGCCGGCGCGGTCGGTCAACGCGGCCGTGAGCGGGGCGAACGGCGTCTTGAGGTGGACGACGACGGTGCTGGCATCGGGGGCGTCCACCGAGCTGATCGGACCCAGTTCGCTCTTGCGGCCGGAGGCGGTCAGCGTCAGGTTGCGCTCGAAGGTGGCCTGCACCGCGGCGGCGTTGAAGGGCGTGCCGTCGGCGAACCTGACGTTCTGACGAACCAGGATGGTGACCGTCTTGCCGCCGTCGGACACCTTCGGCAGGGCCGTGGCGAGTAGCGGAACGATGTGCGACTGCGCATCGGTGTCGTAGAGCTTCTGGCACATGGACGAGAACACATAGCGGGAGTAAAGGCTTCGCGACAATGTCGGGTCCAGTTGGTCGGGTTCCGCGGACAGTGCCATCACCAGCTTTCCACCGGACTTGACGTCCGTCGCGGCGGCCGGTGTTCCGAATGAGTTCGCGGTAGCCGACCCCGAGGAGCCGGAACCGCCTCCGCTGTCGGCCTGTTTCACCGACGTGCATCCGGCCGCCAGAGCGGCGGTGACCACCGCGGCCCCGACAACGGCGGCACCGCTCGGCACCCGGGCACCGACGGCTCGCAAGACTCGAACATCCACGGGAACTCCCATCTCGAAGTGGTGACTCAACCGTGAGCGTATGTTGTATACGAGTCTCAAGCAAGCTAACTCGGGCGTTAGGACACAAGCTGATACCGAAGCGGCACACCAACCCAACATCGACCGGCGAGTGGTATGAGTTCCCCGTATGCACAAGGTAAACGACAGCGGGTCACAGACTAACTCGACCGGATCACGGTGGTCAGTCCTTGTCGAGGGTGTCCAGCGCGGCGGTGGAAGCCGCGTCGACGTGTGCCATGGCAGCGGCTTCGGCCGCATCAGGATCACCGGCCTCGATGGCGTCGACGAGACGGATGTGCTCGACCCACGAATGCGGCGCCCGATGCGCGGCACCCATCCGAAACACCCACTGCACATGCAGATACAACGCACTGGCCATCGCCGAGAGCCACCGGTTGCCACTGATATCGATGACCTTGAGGTGCAACTGACTGTTCAACTCCGCGACCCGGGCGAACTGCACCTGATCAGTGGCCTGCCGGGCAGCATCCAGCAACTCCCGCAGCACGACCACATCAGCCGCCGAGGCACGCTCGGCGGCCAGCCGCGCAGCCAGGGTCTCCAACCGCTGCCGCACCGCGAACATATCCGCGATCGTGGTCGCATCCGGTGAGGCAACCACCGCACCCCGGCGCGGCACCATCACCACGAACCCCTCGGCCTGCACCACCCGCAACGCCTCACGTACCGGATTACGCGAAACCCCGAAATCCTCAGCGAGCCGATCCTCGGTCAGCCGTTCACCGGGAGCATAATCACCATTGACGATCCGCTGCCGCAACGCGACCAACACCTGATCACGTAACGGCACATCCTGCGCCCCAATGGTGTCTCCTGCCTGGGCAACCACGCCGAGGACCTCCTCCATCGCTACCTCCCACACGCATAACCCTGCATACCGCGGCCAGTCATCGAATAGCGCCTTCAGGCAGCAGTGCGTGGACGCCCCACGTGTCGTTGGCGACCTGGGTAACCCGCAAGCTCACCGTCGGGCTGGCCAGAGCGAGGGTGGTGGAGCGGTCGAGACCGTAAATCGATTGCATCCAGTCCGCCATGGCCGCAAGGGCGTCGGTCATGGCGATATTCAGATCGGCATTGAAACCAAAGGTTATCCGTCCAGCGGGAGTCTCGGCGTGGACGCCGGATATGGCCGCCTCGTCGAGCAGATCGAGGGTCATCCTGGTCGTCATCCCGGTTTCGATTGCCGTTCCGGAGACCTCGCCGTCCCCCTGCGCGGCATGACCGTCGCCAACGGACAGCAGCGCGTCGGCAACCGTGACCGGCAGGTACAGAGTGGAACCGGCGACCAGCTCGCGACAGTCGATGTTGCCACCTCCCACCGTCCGGGGTGGGATTGTCGAGTGCCGGCCGGGCTCGGCCGGCGGGACGCCCGTCACGCCGAGAAACGGCGCCAGCGCCACGGTGTGCCCTCGATCGTCGGTCCCGGTCTTGGCCTCGACGTCCAGGTCCCAGAGCAGCCACGCCGGCAGCTCGCCGGTAATTCCGAGCCGGCGGTTGAGCTCGTTGTCCTTCGCTCCGGATACTGTGAACCCCCAGTCGTCCGGCGTCAGGGAGTGCAGCCGGACGGCCAGGATCTGCCCGGGCCGAGCGCCGCGAACGCCGATGGGGCCGGTCAGGGTGTGACCGCGTGAGCCGCGTAACAGCGTCGCCACCTGCTCGCCCGGCTTTGTCTGCCGCTCGATGTGGCCATGGGCGTTCAGGGATCGCACCTCTACGCTATCGCCCGGCTCCACCATGAGGACGGCCGCCGCGTGCGGATCGAAGACATCGACAACGGTGTCATGGCCCGGCTGCAGAAAGTGTTCGGTCACGAAGCGGTCCTGGGCGTGGGGAGGGAGCTTATGCCTGAGTCGAGCGGGTAATGGCAGGCAACCGCGTGGCGTCCGCCGCTCTCGGCCAGCAGGGGCACTTGCTGGGCGCACTTCTCGGTGGCCAGCGGGCAGCGCGTCCGGAACCGGCATCCGCTGGGTGGATCTATTGCCGACGGGATCTCCCCCCCGAGTCCAGCGCTCGTCTTGGACCGTTCCAGGGTCGGGTCCGGCAGCGGGATCGCTTGGATCAACCCGGCCGTGTAGGGGTGTCTCGGGGCGGTGTACACCTCGGCGCTGGTGCCCAGCTCAACCAACTTTCCCAGGTACATGACGCCGATGCGATCGGCGAGGTACTTCAGCAGCGACAGGTCGTGGGAGATGACCACGTAGGTCAGGCCGTAGTCGTCCTGCAGCTTGCGCATCAGGTTCAAGATCTGGGCCTGCACCGACACGTCCAAGGCCGACACCGGCTCGTCGGCCACGATCAGCTTCGGCCGTAAGGCCAGCGCACGAGCCATCGCTATTCGCTGGCGCTGGCCGCCGGAGAACTCGTGGGCATAGCGGTCGGCGGCGTCGCCGGGCAGACCGACCGCGTCGAGCAATTCCGCCACGGTCGCCCTGCGTTCGCGCCGCGTCCCGACGTGCTGGGCCACCAGCGGTTCCTCGACCAGGGCCGAGACCGGCATCCGGGGATCGAGGGCAGCCGATGAGTCCTGAAACATCATCTGCAAGTCGCGCCGCCTGCTTCGCAGCTCGCTTCCCCTCATCCCGGTCAGCTGCCGGCCGTCGAATCCGATTGTGCCGCTGGTCGGGTGCTCCAGGCCCACGATCATGCGTCCGATGGTCGTCTTGCCGCAGCCGGATTCGCCCACGATGCCGAGGGTCTCGCCGGGCAGCACACTCAATGAGACGCCAGAGACGGCGTGCACCCGGCGCTTCGGTTTGAACGGCATGCTGTTGCGCAGGCCGAACTCTTTGTGCACGTCGAGAATCTCCAGCAACGGCTCGTGGGTGGAGGTGTCCATCCGGTCGGCCCGCTGGCCCAGCTCCACATTCCGCAGCGGGTCCAGGACGTCCACCGAGCGGGGGTGAAAGCAGGAGTGCAGGTGCCTGGCACCGACATCGACGAGCGGCGGGTCCTCGGTCCGGCAGTCCTCCGCGGCGAACCGGCAGCGCGGGGCGAAGCGGCACATCGGCGGTAAGCCGGTCAGCTTCGGAGGTGTCCCCGGAATCGCCGCGAGCGACTGTCGCGCGTCCAGTTCGAGGGTGGGCATCGACTCGAACAGGGCTTCGGTGTAGCGGTGACGCGGGTCGGCGAACAACTGCGGCGTGCCGGCTTGTTCGACGACCCGGCCGGCATACATGACGACCACCCGGTCTGCGTGGCCGGCAATGACACCCAGGTCGTGGGTGACGAGCAGAATGCCCATGTCCAGGCGCTCTTTCAGATCGTCGAGAAGTTCGAGGATCTGGCGCTGGATCGAGACGTCCAAGGCAGTCGTCGGCTCGTCGGCGATGAGCATTTTCGGCTCGCACACCAGAGCGATCGCGATCATCGCTCGTTGCCGCATACCGCCGGACAACTGGTGCGGGTAGTCGTCCAGCCGCTCCTTGGGCCGGGGCATGCCGACCAGGCCGAGCACCTCCTCGGCCCGCCTGGATGCCGCTGCGTGGCCGCCGCCGCGATGGATTCGGTAGGCCTCGCGCAGCTGGCTGCCGATGGTGCGGGTCGGGTTCAGCGACGTCATCGGGTCCTGAAAGACCATCGCGATGTCGTTGCCGCGCAGGGCGCGCATCTCGGCCGCATCGAGACTGGACAGCTCTCGGCCGTCGAAGCGGAGTGATCCGCCGACGATGGAGCCGCCCGGCGGGAGCAGCCGCATCACCGACATCCCGGTCATCGTCTTGCCCGAGCCGGATTCACCGACGAGGCCAACGGTTTCGCCCCGGTTGATCGAGAAGGTCACGCCGTCGACGGGCCGGACCCGAGCCTCCCGGGTCCGAATCTCCATCTGCAGGTCGATGACCTCGAGCAGAGCGCCTGATCCGGCGTTTCGGCTGAGCTGGCCGGCCGGGGCCGAGGTGGCCGAGCTGGTCATGCGTCCTCCTTTGTGGTGCTGCCACCGCGTCCGATGAAGGCGCGTAGCCCGTGCTTCGCGCGCCGACCACCGCGCGGGTCGAGCGCGGTCATGACGTAGTCGCCGGCGAAGTTCGCGATCAGGATGGTGACGGTGATCGCCGCCCCGGGAAAGGTCGACAGCCACCACGACGTGGATAGGCTGGACGACCCGGCGTGCAGGTCGCTGCCCCAGTCCGCTGCGGGCAATCGCACACCGAGGCCGAGGAAGCTGAGAGTGGTGGCGGTCAGGATGGCCCAGCCGACGGCACTGCTTACCAGCACCACGACCTCGGTGATCAAGTTGGGCAGCAGGTGGCGCAACGACGTCCGCACGCCGGTAGAGCCGAATACCCTGGCGGCCTCGACGTATTCGACTGAGCGCAGCCGGCGGACCGACGACTCCACCACCCGGGCGAAACCGGGCGTGAACGCGGCTCCGAGGGCAAACACCACGCTGGGAATGCCGGCACCGACGGTCGCGATCAGGATCAGCGCGATGAGCAGCACGGGCAGTGCCAGCAGCACGTCGACCACCCGCATGACCACGGCCCGGATCCAGGACGGCGCCGCGCCGCCGATGATGCCGATGATCACGCCGGCGACGGTGGCCAGCAGCACACCGAGCACGCTGGCCACCAGCACGGGCCGAGCACCGTAGACAGTGCGGCTGAACACATCCCGGCCCAGCTGATCGGTGCCGAACCAGTGCGAGCCGCTGGGCGCCTGGAGGACCTCGACGCCGGTGGTGATCGGGTTGGTGCGTGCCACCGCGCCGGGCAGGACCATGACGACCAGAATCGTCAGCACCAGCAGGGCGACCACGATCAGCCCGATCATGCGACGGGTGCGGCCACCGCCGCCGCCCCCGGTGTGTTCCAGCCTGACTGTCGGGATGATTGTCGCGGTTGTCGTCGCTGTCACTGGATGCTCCTTGCGAACTGGGGGCTCGCGGCAGATCGCCGCGCGGCGCTGGTCATGCTGCCGCCGTAGCGAGACGGGTGCGCGGATCGACGGCCCCGACGATCAGATCGACGATCAGGTTGATCAGCACGTAGCCGAGCCCGATGAGCACGACCGACCCCTGCACCACCGGGATGTTCTTGTCACTGATCGACGCGGCCAGGAAGCTGCCCAACCCCGCCCGGCCGAAGATGACCTCGGTGATGGCCGCTCCGGTGAGGATGTTGCCGAACTGCAGGCCGATCGTGGTGATTGCCGGGATGGCCGAGTTGCGGGCCCCGTGTCGCAGCAGCACGCGCCACTCCGAACAACCCCTGGCCCGCGCCGACTTGATGTAGTCGCTGCGGTACTCATCGATCACCCGTCCGCGGATCAACCGGGTGAGGATCGCGGCGTACCCCCAACCGAGGGAGACGGCCGGGATGATCAACGCCTTGCCGGTGCCGTCGTCGATGGCCGGCAGCACATTGAGCTTGACGCTGAACAGCAGCACCAGCAGCAGTGCGAGGAAGAAGTAGGGCACGGCCACACCGAGAAACGACGCCCCACGGGCGAGGCGGTCGGCCAGCGAGTTCGGCCGCATGCCCGCGATGAGCCCGAGTGGCACGCCGATCACGATCGCGACCAGCATGGCCGCTCCGGTCAGGATCAACGTGCTTGGCGTCCTGGACAGCAACTCGTGGGCCACTGACTGCTGGGTCAGGTAAGAGGTGCCCAGGTTGCCATGCAGCAGCTGGGTGAGAAACTGCAGGTACTGGCTCAAGAGCGGATCATTGAGGCCCAACGACTGACGCAGGGCGGCGATCTGCTCGGGAGAGGCATTCGAGCCGAACAGGATGACCTTGGCCGGATCGCCTGGAAGCATGTGAATCAGCAAGAACGCGATGATCGTGATGCCCAGCAGAACGGGAATCGCGGCTGCCAGTCGCCGCAGTATGAAGCCCATGGTCAGCCGAGCTTTGCGCCGTGGAAAAGCACGTAGCCGTTGAGCGTGGTCTTCACGCCCGACAACTTCTTCGACATGGTGAACGCGAAGGTGACGTCGTACAGCGGCAGGAAGACCCCGTCCTGCATGAGCTTGGTGCCGATGTCGGTATACATCGCGTTACGGGCAGTGTCATCAGCCGTGGCGTTGGCCTTGGCGATCTCGGCGTCGATGGCCTTGTTGGTGTAATGGGACCAGTTGAAGCCGGTCTTGATCGCGTTGGAGTTGACCCAGATGTTGAGCAGGTAGGGGTCCATGCCGAAGTAGCCGAACGAACCGAGGTTGTGCACGCCGTTGTTGAAAGATCCCTGTGCGGTGGCGAAGGGTTGCACCGACGTGTTCGCGGCAAAGCCGACCTTGGCCAGTTGGGAGACAACGAATTGGGTCGGCAGCTCCATTCCCGCGCCGCTGTAGAGCAGGATCTCCAGCTGCAGCTTCTTACCGTTCTTGCTGCGAGTGCCGTCGGATCCCTTGACCCAGCCGGCCGAGTCCAACAGTGCATTCGCCTTGTCCGGGTCATAGGAGTAGAGCGCTGCGCCGGGCTTGCTGTAGCCGGGAGTGGTCGGGGTGAGCACGCCGTGCGCAGCCGTGCTCGTGCCGAACAGCACGCTTTTCACCAGCGTCTCCTGATCGACGGCGTAAAGGATCGCCTGCCGGACCTTGGGGTCGTCGGTGGGCTCCTTGGTCACGTTGATCATCAGGCCGATGGGCGTGCCGATCGAAGGCACGGTCAGCTGGTCGTACTTGGCCTTGGCAACGTTGATGGTGTTGGGCGGCAGGTTCATCGCGACCTGAGTCTGGCCGGACTGCAGGCCGTTGTAGCGACCGCTGTCATCGGTGATCACGCGGAAGATGACTGACTCCAGGGCCGGCGGACCGGCCGTCCCGAGATCGGACGGGCCCCACTTGTAGTCGGGATTGCGGACGACAGTAAGCCGATCACCTGAGACATACCTGCTGAACTTGAACGGTCCGGTGCCCACGGGGTGATTGCCGAAGCCAACGGCGCCGTACTTGGACAGCGCCGTGGGCGACGCGATGCCGAAGTTGCCGGCCGCCTGTTGGTGCAGGAAGCTTGCGTTGGGCGAGCTGAACACGATGTTGACCTCGTACGGGCTGACGATCTGCGTCTCTTTGTACGGCCCGAGTGCGCCCAGACCGCTCTTCGACTTCGTCGCGGGGTCGACGACGTGGTCAAAGGTGGCCTTCACCGCGGTCGCGTCGAACTTCGTCCCGTCGTGGAACGTGACGTCCTTGCGCAGCTTGAAATTGAAGACCGTCGCGTCCTTGTTGACGGAGTAACTCGTGGCCAGACCAGGGACGAATTTCGCGCCGTTGCTGCCGTCGGGCAACCACCACACCAGCGGATCGAACATCGTGAATGCCATCAGAAGCGTGAGTGCGAGCCCGGTGGCACCGGGATCGAGGGTGTCCGGCGTCGAGGGGATGCCGACTGTGAGGGTGCTGCTCTTGCTGCCGGTGCTGCCGCCGGCGCCCTTGCCACCACCACAGGCGGCGAGCAAGGTCGCCGCGGCGACGGACGCGCCGACACCCAGGATGCTGCGCCGTGAGATGCCTTGTGGCACTTCGGCTCCGGTGGTGTCGGGCATGAGCACAAAGCTCGGCAGCTGCGCTGGGACGTCGTTCATCGGCAGGTTCCTCCGGGTCCGATCGAACGGTGAACCGAACCTGAAATGATCCGGTCTACTGTATACACGAGCACGGTACGGCTCCGTAGGTCACTAATCAACGGCCACTTTCCAGAAGAAAATGTTAGTTACCCACAGGCCCGGACAATTGGGCTTTACGTTATGCGGATGGCAGATTGTGCAGCGGGAATAGGGCTAAACGATTCGCCGATGTCCCTGGCGAGGACCTGACGGCGGCCGGTGGTCGTTGCTAGGGTCCTGCTCAGCCGGCGACCACGCGAGGTGGCCGCGGACCTACCCCGAGGAGCGCGGAACTCCATGTCCACACAGCAGCTCGACCAGATCCTTCCGGCTGACCGCGAAGGCACCGTCGACTTCGACGGGTCCAAGACCTGGTACCGGATCACCGGTGACCTCGACAGCCCGATGGTTCCGCTCGTGGTGGCGCACGGCGGCCCCGGCTGCACCCACGACTACCTGTTGCGGCTCACCGCGCTGGCGCGCAGCGGGCGCCCGGTCATCCACTACGACCAGATCGGCAACGGCAGGTCCAGTCACCTGCCGCAGGCGGACCCGAGTTACTGGACGGCGGACCTGTTCGTCGCAGAACTCGAGAATCTGCTGGCAGGACTGGGAATCGGCGCCGCCTACCACCTGCTGGGCCAGTCCTGGGGCGGAATGCTGGGTGCCGAATTCGCCGTCCGCCGGCCAGCCGGTCTCCAGCGCCTCATCATCGCCGACTCGCCTGCCTCGATGCCGCTGTGGAGCGTGGCGGCAGCCGCGCTCCGTGCCGAGTTGCCCACCGAGGTCGATCAGACCCTGCGCGAGCACGAAGAGGCGGGCACCACAGACTCGGCCGAGTACCTGCGGGCGATGCAGGTCTTCTATGACCGCCACGTCTGCCGGGTCGTTCCTAATCCGCCCGAGGTCGCCGCCAGCTTCGCGGCGATCGAGGACGATCCGACCGTTTATCACACCATGAACGGCCCCAGTGAGTTCCACGTCGTCGGGTCCCTGAAGTCCTGGACCGTGGTGGATCGACTCCCGCGGATCACCGTGCCGACCCTGATCATCTCCGGTCGGTACGACGAGGCGACGCCGGTCGCCGTCCAGCCGTTCTTCGACCTGATCCCCGACTCGCGCTGGCGGGTCTTCGCCGAGTCCAGCCACATGCCGCACGTCGAGGAGACCGAGCGCTACCTCGCCGTCGTCGAGGCGTTCCTGGACGGCGCCGAGCCCGACGGCGAGAACCCGGCCTGATCCCGGCATGCGATAACCACCGGTGACCACCGGTGGCCTCCGGTCGGCTGCCACACTGGGGCCATGAGCGGACCCAGTTCCATCGCGGTGGTCGGTACCGGTTGGCGCGCCGAGTTCTTCCTTCGGCTCGCGGCGATGCTTCCGGAGCAGTTCACGCTGGTCGGGGCGACCGCCCGCCGCGCGGAGGTGGCCGAGCGGGTTCGCCGTACCTGGGGAATCGCCACCTACTCATCGCCGGCTGAGCTGGTCGCCGGGCAGCATCCGGATCTGGTGGTCAGCAGCGTGCCGTGGGCGGCCAACCCCGAGGTGATCACCGCGCTGGTCGAGGGTGGCACCCGGGTGCTGTGCGAGACACCGCCGGCCCCGGACGCGCCCGCGCTCCGCTCGCTGTGGGACCGGGTCGGCGGCCGTGACGCGGTGCAGGTGGCCGAGCAGTACCTCCGGCTGCCCGGCCACGCCGCTCGCCGCGAACTGGTGGACCGGGGCGTGATCGGCCAGCCGGGCTCGGTGCACGTCTCATCGACGCACGGCTATCACGCGGTGTCCCTGATGCGCGGACTGCTCGGTGTCGGATTCGGACCGGCGGAGGTGGCCGGCGTCCGGTTCACCGCGCCGCTCGTCGACCCGCTGTCCCGCGACGGCTGGACCGACGACGAGGCCCCGAAGCAGGCCGGCACCGTGCTGGCCACGATCGACTTCGGCGACGGCCGGAGCGGGCTCTACGACTTCACCGACAACCAGTGGCACAACCAGTTGCGGCTGCGGCGGATTCTGATTCGGGGCAGCCTGGGCGAGATCGCCGACGACACCGTGATTCGGCTGACGGCGCCGCGTTCCATCGTTCGGTCCTCGCTGGTTCGGTCGCAGTTGGGTTATGACCTCAACCTCGACGGCTACGACACCGAGCACATCAGCTTCGACGGTGAGGTCGTGTACCGCAATCCCTACGCCGGGCTTCGCCTGATGGACGAGGAGATCGCGATCGCCAGCATGATGAGCGCGACCGCGGCCTGGGCACGCGACGAGGGCCCCGCGCCGTACCCGCTCGCGCAGGCCTGCCAGGACCACCTCGTCGGGCTGGCCATCGATGAGGCGATCGCCTCCGGACGCACGGTGCGCACGGAAGTCGAGGCCTGGAGCAGCTGACGGCCGGCGCCGAGCTTGGGCTACCGCTGCTCCGTCGCCTCCTCGGCGAGCGCGGACAACCGGCAACGCGCCAAGCGATCCAGCAATTCTGGCATGGCGGTGGCGGGACTGCCCGCGAGGTCATGCCTGCACTGGTTGACCACCGTGACTATGCGGGACAGGGACAGCGCCGACTCGTACTCGGAGAAGAGCTGCTCGACCAGGTCGGCGTAGTAGTCGGCGGGGGTGGCGGAAGCGTCGGCGGCTCCGGCGGGAGGACTTGAGCTTCCGCGGGCGGCTCCGGACTGCGAGCTTGCGGTCATGACGGCACCTCGATGTCACATAATGTCCACGCGCCGTAGCCGGTACACCCGGCATCGTGCATGGCGCTGAGGTTACGCCCGCTCCCCCTTGATCGCTATGGCCTTTCTTACCCATTCAGCGGCCCGGCACGCACCAGTCCGATCAGCAGCCGGATGGTGGGGGATTACCTGTCACCGGGCAGTACGCCGACTCCTCGGAGCCGGCCTACCTGACCGAGCGGGTCGGCACGGCCGGGCTGAGCGGTCGCGGCATCGGCTACAGCGAGCTGGACGTGTTCGCGCTGCGCGAGGCGGTCATCGACGTCCGCGAACGCAGCAGCAGCAGCCGAGGGCAGCACCGCGGCGGCATCCGTGCATCCAATGACTACGGCCCGCTCGGGTCCCGGAGCTAGCCACATCGTCAAGACCTACGCGAACACCTCGAACGACTGGTATCAGAACGTCGTTCGCACGGGAACCAGCAGCTTTGGGTGGACGCACATCCAGATTGGGGGAAGTACCCGTAATACGGCGAATCACCCGACCGACTCAGTGGCGCAGTTGTACTGGCAACGGGCCATGGACAATTGGGTGAACGGAGTCGGCGGTTCGATCCCGTTCGCCAACGGCCGACTCGCGACGTACCAATTTACCGGTACAGGAGGGATAGCCCGCACCATGTGCGTGCTGCTCGACGACAACGATTACACCTACAGCGGGACCAATTACGGTCCGAAAGGAATCATCACCGCCTACTACGTGGCAGGCCACGTAGGCCCCACAGGCTGCGCCCGCGACTAACCTACTAGCATGCACACCGCAGCACAGCCGCTCAGGATCGGTACGCGAGTGCGCGTAAAGGGACCGACCGACCACCCCGAGGATCCCGTCGGCACCGTCGTCATGCTCCTCAATGACAGCCCTCATAACCAAACGCAGGGTGGCGTCGTAGTTCGCTTTCCCACCGCTGGCACAGAAGTCCACGCGCGCTCCGAGCTGGAAGAAATGCCTGCCACCTGAGCCAAACCGTCGTGGTGCCGGCAAGTACTCGCTGCTGCACCTCCCAGCCGAGGCATGTGACATCAGAGGCGCGCCTCGAGCGGCGGCCCTACCTGAATCTCGGACCGCGGGTGTGGCCTTGTACGGACGGGCCTTCCGCGGCTTACTCGCGAACGACATCGCCGCGAGGCCGGCGCACTGCGCGGCTGCGGCGGTGTCACTACCGCTGCTACGGGCACGGGCGCGACACTGCGCTACGGGCGATACCGGTCCGGCTCATCGCCTCGGTGCACACGCCGGCCCATTCCTCGTCCGATAGCGGGCGCTCCTCAGGGGCGTTGCGGAACACCAAGTGATAGACGAACTCGGCCGGCGCCCGGTCGCACGCGCGGACCGGCTGCTCCAACAGTCGCACCAGCGGCCGGCCGCAGGACCGCGGAGTCGGCTACACTCCGGTTACGAACATGGGTCCGTACGACGGCACAGCGCGACACACCGCAACCACCGGTACCGACGCGTTCAGATGTTGTACGTGACCATGGCTGAACCCGCAGCCCAGTGTCGCTGACGCAGTGCGGCAGCGCTTTCCTGGGATGCCGGTTCGTCGGCGCCCATTATGTGGAGCTGTAATGCACAACGCTGGCTTGGCCGGTCCTTTTCCGTTGCCCCCGATCGGTAGCACCGTGGTGGCAGGTTTCGAGAGCACCTATCTGCCTGGTTACGGCACGGATCTCGTCGAGGTGACAGGCCATTCGCGGAGCTGGCAGGCAGACCTCGACGACCTGCTCTCAGCGGGTGTCCGGCACCTGCGCTACCCGCTCCGGTGGCCGACGATCCAACCGGAGCGCGGACGCTTCGACTGGTCGGAGACGGACCGGGTCCTCGGGCACCTGCGTGCGGCCGAGGCTGTGCCCATCATCGATCTCGTCCACCACACCAGCTATCCGGACTGGCTGAGTGACGGCTTCCGCGGCGCCGACTTCGGGCCGGCTCTTGTCGACTTTGCCGAGGCGGTGGCGAACAGGTATCCCTGGCTGCCGGCGTACACGCTGTTCAACGAGCCGTTCGCGACGCTGTTCCTCGCCGGGCACCAGGCGCTGTGGCCGCCGTATGACCGGGGCATGCGCGGGCTCGTGCGGCTGGCCAGCTCGGTGCTGCCCGCGATCAGCAGGGCCGCCGAGTGCTGGGCGGAGCTGCTGCCGCAGGCCCGCCACGTCTGGGTGGATACCGCGGAACACCACGCCGGCTCACCGGCATCGGCGGAGTACGTGGCCCTGGCCAACGACAGGCGCCACCTCTTTCTCGACCTGATGCTGGGGCACGACCTCGATCCGTCCCGCCCGTTCCTGGCCGAGTTCCTCCGGGCCGGTGGTGGCCCGCTGACGGAGCTGACACCGCTGCGGGTGGACGTGCTCGGCCTGGACTACTACTGCCACTCCGAGTGGTACTACGACGAGACCGGGGCACGCGCCCCCTCGCCGCACCCGGTCGGCTTCGCCGCCGTCGCCCAGCACTACGCCGACCGGTACGGGCTGCCGATGATGCTGACCGAGACGAACCTCCGCGGCCAGCCGTCCGATCAGGTCTCGTGGCTGCGCTACGTCCTGGAACAGTACGAGCTCGCCCTCGACCGGGGCATTGCGCTGCACGGCTTCTGCTGGTTTCCCCAGGTGGATTCCTCCGACTGGGACTCGCTGCTCGCACGCACCGCCGGACGGGTCGATCCGGTCGGGGTGTACGCCATCGACCCGGCAACCCTGGCTCGGCGGCGGACGGTTTTCACCGATGCCTGGGAGAAGGTCGCCGCCGGGGCGACGGCGGCCGACCTGCCCGCGTATCGCTTCCAACCCCCGTGCGACGCGCTGCTGAGCGGCGTCGTCGCCCAACTGGAGCACTGGCCGTGGCAGGACCCACCCGAGGACTCCGCCACCGCCGCCATTTCGGTTCCGTCGTCGTTGACCAGGAGGTCGTCATGAATACGCAGTCCCAGCCGGATCTGGTAGTGCTGTCACATCTGCGCTGGCCGTGGGTCTGGCAGCGCCCGCAGCACCTCGTCTCGCGGTTCGCCGAGCAGCGTAGGGAGTCCGGCGCCCAGACCTGGTTCGTCGAGGAACCCCTCGCCGGTGATGTCGAGCAGGCATCCATCCGCTCGGAGCGGACCGACGGGATCACCCGCGTGTGGTTGGAGGTCCCGGGGGTCAACGATCCCACCGGCTCCATCAGTTTCACCGATCCGCGGGCGTCGACCTACGGCACTCTGCTGTCGGAGTTGCTTGCCGAGCAGGGATGCGCCCCGGCCCCGGACCTCTGGCTGTACACGCCGATGGCGTACGACATCGCGCGGCAGCTGCCGGGCGGTCGCCTGGTCTACGACGTGATGGACGACCTGTCCGCCTTCCGGTACGCGCCGGAGGGGCTCCGGCTGCGCCAGCGTCGACTGCTGAGCGCCGCCGACATCGTGTTCACCGGTGGACGGTCGCTGCACCGGTCGATGCTCAACCAGCGCCGCGACGGCGTGCACCTGTTTCCCAGCGGCGTCGAGAGCACCCACTATGCGATCTCCCGTGGGCTGCGCGCATCCCGTACGCGTAAGGTCGCGGGCTACGTCGGAGTCATCGACGAGCGGCTCGACCTCGCCATTCTCGAGGCGATGGCCGCGGCACTGCCGGACTGGTCCGTGCAGATCGTCGGCCCCTTGGCCAAGATCGACGAGGCCGCGCTGCCGCAAGCCGACAACATCCACTACGCCGGCCAGGTTCCCTACGACAGCCTGCCGCGGGTGATGGCCGGCTTCGACGTCGGGCTGATGCCCTTTGCTCTGAACGAGGCGACCCGCGCGATCAGCCCGACCAAGACGCTGGAGTACCTCGCGGCAGGCCTGCCGGTGGTCTCCACCCGGATCGCCGACGTCGTCGCCGACTATGCCGACATCGTGCACTTCGCCGACAACGGCGCGGAGTTCGCGGAGGCCTGCCGCGAGGTGGTGACCCACCGGCTGTCCGAGCGCGACCATCGGCTGCGACCGATCCAGGCGCGCCAGGAGTGGGACTACATCGCCGGCTCGATGGCTGACCTGCTGGACGAGCACGGGCACACAGCGGACTACAGCTCCGATGACGAGGGAGTATCGGCGTGAGCGCATCCCCCACCGTTCTGACGAGCGAGCTCGAATCTGCCCACCTGCAAGGGGTGATCGCAGCCGGCCACGGAATGCAGGATGCCGCCCTGGGGGCGCTGCGGCTGACCGGGCACGGTGTGCCGATCCTTGCCGAGGCTGCCGTCTCGTCCGCGACGCCGTTCCTGCGGGCGCCACTGCTCAGCAGGATCTTCAATGCCCTGCGTATACACCCGATCACCGGCGACGTGGACGGCCGCTGCCCCACCTGCGCGGTGCCCGCCCCCTGCGAGACCGCCCAGGAGCTGAACCCGTGACCTCGACGGTGCGCTCCAGCCAGCAGGCCGCCGAGCGGTTACCCGCGCACGATCTGGTCGTGGTCGGCTCGGGGTTCTTCGGCCTCACCGTCGCGGAGCGGGTGGCGAGCGAGTTCGGCCTCCGGGTGCTCGTGCTCGAATCCCGTAATCACCTGGGTGGAAACGCCTATTCCGAGATCGAACCGAGCACCGGCATCGAGATTCACCGCTACGGCGCTCACCTGTTTCACACGTCCAATGAGCGGGTGTGGGACTACGTCAACCGCTTCACCACGTTCACCGGTTACCAGCACCGGGTCTTCACCATCAGCAAGAGCCGCGTCTATCCAATGCCGATAAACCTGGCGACGATCTGCGAGTACTTCGGTGAGCACCTCACACCATCCGATGCGCGGGAGCTGATCCGGCAACAGGCCGCGGAGATCGACGCCTCCAGTGCCGACAACCTCGAAGAGAAGGCCATCGCGCTGATCGGCCGGCCGCTCTACGAAGCCTTCGTGAGGGGATACACCGAGAAGCAATGGCAAACCGACCCCCGCCAGTTGCCGGCCGACGTGATCAGCCGGCTTCCGGTGCGCTACAACTTCGACAACCGGTACTTCAACGACAAGTACGAGGGCCTGCCGACCGACGGGTACACCGCCTGGTTGCAGCGGATGGCCGACACCCCGGGAATCTCGGTGTGGCTGGGCACCGACTTCTTCGACGTTCGCTCGCAGCTGCGGCCCGGCACCCCGGTGGTCTACACCGGCCCCATCGACCGGTACTTCGGATACGCCGAGGGTGAGCTCGGCTGGCGCACGCTCGACTTCGAGCAGGAGGTGCTCGACGTGGGCGACTTCCAGGGCACGCCGGTCATGAACTACGCCGACTCGGACGTGCCGTGGACCCGCATCCACGAGTTCCGGCACTTTCACCCGGAGCGGGCGTCCTATCCGCAGGACCGCACGGTCATCGTGCGGGAGTACTCCCGGGAGGCCGGTCGCGCGGACGAGCCTTACTACCCGGTGAACACCGAGCGGGACCGCTCCGTGCTGGCCCGCTACCGGGCCCGTGCCGCCGCCGAGCCGGACGTGTACTTCGGCGGTCGGCTCGGCACGTACAAGTACCTCGACATGCACATGGCCATCGCGTCGGCCTTCTCAATGGTCGACAACGAGCTGGCCCCGCGGTTGCGGAACTAGCTCAACCGCTCAGGGAAGTCGACCGTGGGAGACGGCGGGGTCATCACCGTCGACGGGTAATCGCCGTACTCGAACGAGCCGATCTCGTCCGCCGGAACAGCGGCCGACGGTCGCCGGGTGATCGCCCGGAGCACGGCAGGGTCGGCCTTGGGCTTGCGGTCGGCGCCGACCAGGCCGTTCTTCTCCTGCAGGGTGTCGGTGAACTGGGTGTAGCAGAAGCCGGCGACCGCGGGCGCGTCCAGCAATGCGTCGACGAGGCCTCGATAGCGCCGGATCAGGTCCTCCGTGGAATGCACCACCGAGTAGCCGTGCCAGGACGGACCGTCCTCGGCGTCGTAGGAGATGCCACCGAACTCGGTGATCATCAGCGGGTGGCCGTCGCGGGTCATCCCCGGCAGCAGCACGCTGCGGTACCCGGGCTGCACCTCTTGCAGGGTGTCGCTGACCCCGGCGTTGCTGCCGTAGCGCTGCCGGAGCACCTCGGCGTGTGCGGTGTAGTCGTGCACGGTGATGACGTCGGTGACGATCTGCTCCCAGCCGTCGTTGCCGATGACGAGCCGGGTGGGATCGAGCGCTTTCGTCAGGTGATACAGCGCGGTTACGAAGTCGCGCTGCGGTGACGAGGTAGCCAGGTTCGGCACGCCCCAGCTCTCGTTGACCGGAACCCAGGCGATGATGCAGGGGTGGCTGTAGTCACGGCGCTGCACCTCCAGCCACTCGTGTGTCACCCGCTGCACGGCACGCGAGGTGAACTCGTAGGCGGCGGGCATCTCGGCCCAGACGAGCAGGCCCAGCCGGTCACACCAGTACAGGAAGCTCGGGTCGGCGGTCTTCTGGTGCAGCCGGACACCGTTGAAGCCCAGCGAACGCACCAGCTCCACATCACGGCGGGCAGCGTCCGGGTCGGGCATGGCCAGATGCGACTCCGTCCAGTAGCACTGGTCCAGCACCAGCCGCAGGAAGTACGGCCGGCCGTTGAGCAGGATCCGGTTGTCCGACGCGGCGATGCTGCGCATCGCGGTGTAGCTGAAGACGGCATCCAGCAGTTCTCCCGCCTCGCCGGCGGTGGAGCCGTCCGGCGCGGGGTTGCCGTACAGGCTGATCTCGGCGTCGAAGAGGTTGGGCGTCTCAGGTGACCAGAGCATGCGCTGGCGTTCCAGCGTCATGTCGGCCTGCTGGAGCCGCACACTGATGGTCGCGCGGTCCCGGGTCATCGACACGACGCTGTCGGCGAGGGTCTCGCCCTCGTGGGTCAGCAGCAGCCGCAGCCGCAGCGCCCGTTCGGGAACCCGGTTCAGCCGGACATCGAGGGTGAGCATGGCGCTCTCGAGATCCGGCGTCCAACGCAGCTGCTCGACCCGGGTTGCGGGCACCGGCTCGAGCCACACCGTTTTCCAGATGCCGCTGGTGCGCTCGTACCAGATCGCGTGCGGCTTCTCCTGCCAGTCCTGCTTGCCACGCGGCTGCTCGAGGTCGTGCGGGTCATCCACGGCTCGGACGACCACGACCTGGTCGGCCGAGTCCGCGAGGACGCCGGTGACGTCGGCGCTGAACGGCGTGTGGCCGCCGCGGTGCTCTGCCACCAGGTGCCCGTTCACCCACACCTGTGCCGAGTAGTCCACCGCGCCGAAGTGCAGCAGCAGCCGCTCACCAGGAGCGTGCGGAGCGATAAAGGTACGGCGGTACCAGAGCACCCGGTGGTAGCCGGTGTCACCGATACCACTGGCTGCCGACTCGGGAGGAAACGGAACCACGATGGTCCGCTCCACGACGCCTGCCGAAGGGTCCCACGACTCGTGCCAGCGTCGGTCCAGGCCGACGTCCCGGTCGTCATAGCAGAACTGCCACTGTCCGGACAGGTTGAACCAGCGCTCGCGCGTCAGTTGGGGGCGTGGGTGCGGGGCCGTGGGGGTTTGCGCGGTCACCGTGCAAACGCTAGCGCCACGACCACGGCCTGCCGAATCGGCACGGAGGCGGCCACGCAGGCGCGTGCCGGTATCCGACGCGCCGGATCAGTTCTCGCCGGACGGGTTGCGAGCACAGTAGCGCCAGCGTAGATCAAGATCAGAGCACGCTTCTGTTTCCAACCCTTTACAAGCGGATGTTCAACGTTGTAGAACCAGGGGCCAACCTAAGAGAAAGGCGTCACCCGTGACGGGAGCGCAGTGGAACGTCGGCTGGACGGCGACCGTCGCGTGGCGACGTGCCGCACCTGGCAAAGCAGACAAGCGCTCGCCGGGCCCGGGCACAGCTTGATACCAATGGGGTGTCGACGGTGTTGCCGTGGGTGTCGCAACTACCTTCGACGAACGAGGCGGGCAGCATCCGCTGTCATGGTCAACTCCGACCATTGCCCACTTGGTCGAGACGACCGCGATCCGCGCGACGGCGGGACCGTCGGCCCGCTGTCGCTGTTCGCCCCGGCCCGCCGCCAGCGCTCACCGGCTCCGGTCCGCGCGCGGCATCGCACGGCAGATGTGTGGTTCCAACTCAACAGAACGAGGGCACCCGACCGATCCGGCCGCCGGCCCTTCTTTCCACCAAGGAGACCCGATGAATGAGTTCACCGTTCCGTTGTCCCGCCGGGGCTTCCTCGGCGCTGCCGGCACGCTGGGCGGTGCGCTGGCGCTGGCGGCATGCGGCGGGCAGAGCAAGCCGCCTGGTGCCGCCGGTGGTCCGACCGGTGCCGCCGCCGGTGGTTCCTACACCGGTCCGAAGGTGACGCTGTCCTTCTGGAATGGCTGGACCGGCGCCGACGGCGACTATGCCAAGAAGATGATCAACGAGTTCAACGCCGCGACGCCGAACGTCAAGGTGAACATGAACGTCTTCCAGTGGGCGGACCTCTTCCAGAAGATGCCGGCCGCGGTGACCAGCGGCAACGGCCCGGACATCGCCGCCATGCACATCGACGACATCCCTACCCAGGCGGCACAGCGTGTGATCGTGCCGATCGACGCGGTGGCGAACAACCTGCAGCTGAACCAGTCGAACTTCGCGCCGGCGGTGTGGCAGGGCGGTATGTACAACGGCAAGCGCTACGGAATTCCGGTGGACGTCCACTGCCTGGGCCTGTTCTACAACAAGGACCTGTTCGAGAAGGCCGGCCTGGACCCGGAGAAGCCGCCGACGAACAAGGACGAGTACATGAACGCCCTGGACAAGCTGAAATCAAAGGGCATCGCGGGCAGTTGGGTCAGCCCGTTCCAGTTCACCGGTGGTCTCATGTACCAGTCACTGCTGTGGCAGTTCGGCGGCGACCTCTTCAACAGCGACGTCACGAAGGCAACGTGGGACTCCGACGCCGGCATCTCGGCGCTGACCTGGATGACCGACCTGGTCAAGCACGGCTACAGCCCGAAGAACGTCGGCCAGGATGCGGACTACGTCGCTCTGAAGAACAGCAAGAACGCGCTGAACTGGCAAGGCATCTGGCAGGTCAACGAGGTCACCAAGCTCACCAATACCCACATCGGCCTCGCGGCGCTTCCCAAGATCGGTGAGAAGGGCGGCGTCTGGGGCAACTCGCACCAGTTCGTGCTCCCCCGCACCCAGGGCAACGACGCCAACAAGGTGTCGGCTGCGGCTTACTTCGTCAGCTGGTTCACCAAGCACGAGGCCGACTGGGCCAAGAGCGGCAAGGTGCCCGCCGAGAACAAGCTGGCCGCGAGCACCGACTTCACCTCCATCCCCGGTCTCAAGCCGTTCGCCGACGAGGTGCCCGACGTGCATTTCCCGCCGGCGGTCGCGGGTGTCGGTGACGCGATGACGGCGATGTACGACGCGGTCAACGCAGCGGTGCTGGGCAAGTCCGACCCGGCCGCCGCGCTGCATTCCGCGGCGAACAAGGCATCGCAGATCCTGGCTCAGAACAAGAAGAAGTACGGCTGATCATGACGGCCACCGAGGCACGAACGGCGACGGCGGCGACGGGCAGCAGCACCTCTGCCCGGCGCATCCGCCGCAGCGGCTGGGCGACGCCGTACCTCTTTCTCGCTCCGTACGGCGTGCTGTTCATCGGGTTCATCATCCTGCCGGCGATCTACGGCATCTGGATCAGCCTGCACGACTACGACTACCTGCTGCCGCACCAGCCATGGGTGGGTTTCCAGAACTACCTCGACCTGTTCAAGTCCGGCTCGCGGGACGGGGCCGACTTCTGGAAGAGCATGCGCGCGACGGCGATCTTCACGATCTTCAGCGTTCCGCTGCTGGTCGTGATCCCGCTGGCCATTGCCGTCGTGCTGAACCGGAAGTTTCCGGGACGCACCTTGTTCCGGGCGATCTTCTTCACGCCGTACGTCCTCGGTGTGGCTGTGGTCGGTGTGCTGTTCCGGTTCCTGCTCGACCCGACCATCGGCCTGCTGAACTACTACCTCGGCATGATCGGGTTCAGCGGCACCACCCCGTGGACCACCCAGGTGCCGTGGGCGTGGGTCGGCCTCGTCGGCATGACGGTCTGGTGGACGCTGGGCTTCAACGCCATCATCTACCTGGCCGGCCTGCAGGACATCTCGCCGGAGCTGTACGAGGCAGCCGAGGTGGACGGCGCCACCAACTGGGACAAGTTTCGCAACATCACGCTGCCAGGTTTGCGCCCGGTTCTGCTGTTCGTGCTCACGCTGACCCTGCTGGCCTCGGCCAACATGTTCGGGCAGTCGTTCCTGATCACCAAGGGCGCACCGGACAACACGACCCGGACGGCGATCTTCTACATCTCCCAGGTCGGCCTGCAGCAATACCGGCAGGGCATCGCGGCCGCCATGAGTTACATCGTCGCCATCATCCTGATCGGCATCAGCTTGCTGAACTTCAGACTGTTCCGGGAGAAGGACTGACATGACGACCCTTGCATCCGGTAGTTCCGCGGCGGACATCGAGCCGGATCCGAATGAGCCCGGGACCGAGCAGGCCCCCCGGCAGCCGGCCGCCAAGACGCCGCTCGGTCAGGTGCTCTTCTGGCTGATGCTGATAGTGCTGACCGTCATCTTCCTGGCACCGCTGCTGTGGATGATCAGCACCTCGTTCAAGACGCACGAGGACGCGACGAGGTTGCCGCTGTCCTGGATACCGCGGCCGTGGGACATCGGCTCTTACCGGACGCTGTTCGGCTCCGGCTCGGCGAACCCGGTGCTGCGGTGGTTCCTCAACAGCATCGTGGCGGCGGCGGCGAACTCCATCCTGATCGTCGCGGTCGACGCCGCGGCCGCCTACGCGCTGGCACGACTGGACTTTCCCGGTAAGAAGCTCATCTTCGGGACGGTCATCACGACGATCTTCCTGCCCGCCTTCGTGTTCCTGATCCCCAACTTCCTGATCGTCAGCAAGCTGGGCTGGCTGGACTCGCTGTGGGCGATCATCGTTCCCAGTGCCGGTGGCGCCTTCGGGGTGTTCTTCCTGAGGCAGTTCTTCTCCACGCTGCCCAAGGAGCTGGAAGAGGCGGCGATCATCGACGGGGCCAACCAGTGGCGGATCTTTACCACGGTGATCCTGCCGCTGTCGAAGCCGGCGCTGTCCACCCTGGCGGTGCTGTCGTTCCTCACCAACTGGAACGACTTCCTGTGGCCGGTGTACGTGCTGTTCAGTCCGAACAAGCTGACGCTGCCGTCTGGCCTGGCGAAACTGCAGAACGCCGCGACGGTGGACTATCCGATCATCATGGCCGGAGCCGTGGTCGCCAGTGTCCCGGTGATCATTCTGTTCATCATCGCGCAGCGGCAGGTCATCGAGAGCGTCTCGCGCAGTGGCCTGAAGGGCTGAGTTCGCTTGCGACTCCAACCAGCCGTGCTCGCGGGAGCCCTGGCAGCCCTACTTACCGGCTGCGGCGGCACCTCCCAGCCGGCGTCCCAGTCGGCCAACTCAGGCAGTGCGGGCATGTCGGCTTCGACTTCGGGATCGGCACCGGCACCGGCACCGGCAGCGGGTTCGTCCAACTCTGTGCTGGGCAAACGCTATTCCAACCCGGTATATGACCAGGACTTTCCCGATCCGGCGGTGATCCAGGCAGGCACGCGGTACTACGCCTACGGGACGCAGGGCGGCGGGTCCAACATCCAGGTGCTCACCTCCCCCGACCTCACGACCTGGACCACCGCGGCGGACGCGCTGCCGAACGTGGGCACGTGGGCCAGCACGGGAAGCACCTGGGCGCCCGAGGTGGTGGCACTGTCCGGCAGGTACGTGATGTTCTACGTCGCGCACGACAACAAGTCCGGCAAGCAGTGCATCGGACGGGCAGAATCGGCCGAGCCCAGCGGCCCGTTCACCGACACGCGATCGGCGGCGCTGATCTGCCAGACCGGCCTGGGCGGCTCCATCGACCCGAATCCGGTGCGGGCCGCCAACGGCAACCTCTATTTGTACTGGAAGAACGACGGCAACTGCTGTGACAAGCCGGTGCAGCTGTGGGTACAGCAACTGGCGCCGGACGCCGGCAGCGTCAGGGGCTCCCCGGTGGCCCTGCTCTCCAACACCCGAGGCTGGCAGGGCAATCTCATCGAGGCGCCCGAGATGGTCAGTCACGGCGGACGGTACTTCCTGTTCTACTCGGCCAACGACTACGCCTCCGACAAGTACGCCGTCGGATACGCCAGCTGCCAGGGGCCGACCGGTCCGTGCACCGATCGCTCGACCAGCCCTTTGCTTGCCTCGGACGGGGCGGCTGCCGGTCCCGGGCATTGCTACGTCCTGAATCTGAAGGATGGGTCGAGTGTGATGTTCTTCCATGCCTGGCAGCCATCGGCCATCGGCTCGTCCTCTCCCGGTCGCCAGCTGTGGCTCGAGCCGTTGGTCTGGCACAACGGCCTGCCCTCGGTTCACCAGCCGAGCTGACCCGCCAGCCCTCGACCCGCCCGCGCTGTGACAGCGGCGCGCGACCTCACCCCGCGGCACGACCGGCGCTCCGGCGCCCCATCGTGCCCCGATCGGAGAGCCCTACATGACAACCATCGCGGCACTGGGTGTCGCCCTCTGTCCAGAACCAGCCGTAGACCAGGGGGACCCGTTTCTGCTCGAGGTGCCCGAGCTCTACCGCGCCGAGGTTCCGTACCGCTTCTATGTCTACGTCACCGCGCCGGGGTTTCCGGTGTACGGGTCGAACAGCCTGCTGGACCCCGCCGGCTGGCGGCGGGTCGGCGAGAGCCACCCCGGCGTCGACGCCGACCGGTGGTGCTGGGCACCCTGCGTCCGGTTCGTCGAGGGCCTCGACCGGCCCTGGGTGATGCTCTACTCGAGAGCCGACGGGACCGGTGAGACCGAGGGTCACCAGGGCCATCGGTTGCGCCGGGCGGACAGCACCTCGCCGGCCGGCCCGTTCGCCGACTCCGGTGAGGTGCTGACACCGCAGCTCGACTTCGCCATCGATCCGGACGTGTACGTCACGCCCGAGGGAACCAGTTGGCTGTACTTCGCCGTCGACTTCGTCACCGACGAGCCCTACGGAACCGGCATAGTCCGCGCCCGGATCAGCCGGAACCTGCGACGGCTGGAATCCGACCCCGTCGTGGTCGCGCGCCCCTCAGCACCCTGGCAGGTTTTCGACCCGAAGCGCTCGATGCCGTGGAAGGACATTCCCGGCGTGCGCTGGGAGGACTCGGAAACGGTCCGGTGGTCGACCATCGAGGGCCCGGCTGTGCTCACGTCGCCGCGTGGCCGGGAGGTGGTGTTGTACAGCGGTGGCAATTTCAACGACTTCTACGGCGTGGGCATCGCGGCCGCCGGCTCTGATGGCTCCTGGTCCGACCTGAGCCCGACTCCGGAGCGCAGCCTGCTGGGGCCGCGTCCGGCGGACGGGCTGTTCGGACCCGGCCACTGCAGCGTTCTCGTGAGCGACGGGCAGACCTTCATGTGCTATCACTTTCGGACCGAGCCGTCGGCGCCGAGACAATTCGGCATCATCGCCCTGGAATGGGACGCCGATACCGACCTGCCCCGGTTGGCGGCCGATCAGCAGCTTTGAGGCTGGTGGACGATCTCCCCGATACCGGATCCAACAAGAACCGGGAGTCGTGGGGCCAGGGAATCGCCAACATCGTGACCGGCTTCTTCGGCGGCATGGGCGGCTGCGCGATGATCGGCCAGACGATGATCAACATCAAGTCCGGTGCGCGGACCCGGCTTTCCACTTTCCTCGCCGGCGTGTTCCTACTGATCCTGGTGGTGGTCTGCGGGGTGGTCAGCTCAGCTCCAGCCACGGAGGAAGCCGTACGGTAGGGCACCGGACAGGCGCGGTAGGGCACCGGGCCACTGGGTCGGCTTGGAAAGGCGAGGCGATGACCAGCGAGGACACCATCGGCGTTCCGACCCGGCCCGGCCCGGCAGCACGGATCAGCCTGCCAAGGTCCTACGTCTCCCCCACCATGCTGCGATTCCTGGCCAATGAGGCCGGCAGCGCGGTGTTGCTCCTCGCTGCCACCGTCGCGGCCGTGGCGTGGGCGAACATTCCTGGTGCTCGGTACGAGGCCTTCTGGAGCACCCAGACGCTGTTCCGGGTCGGGACGTGGTCCACCTCGCTGGATCTGCGGCACTGGGTCAACGATGCCGCGATGGCGGTGTTCTTCCTGGTGGTCGGCTTGGAGATCAGCCGCGAGGTGACGGTCGGCGAGCTGCGCAACCGGCGCACGGTGGTGGTGCCGGCGCTCGGCGCGGTCGGTGGCCTGGTACTGCCGGCCCTGCTGTACCTGGCGTTCGAGCACAGCGGCCCGGCCACGACCGGCTGGGGCATTCCGATGTCCACCGACACCGCGTTCCTGATCGGCATCCTCGCGCTGTTCGGCCCGCGATGCCCCGACCAGCTGAGGCTGTTCCTGCTCACCCTGGCGATCGTCGACGACATCGGCGCGATCGTGGTGATGGCCTTCTTCTACACGCCGAAAGTCTCGGCTCCCGCGCTGGTGGCCGTGCTGGTGCTGTTCCTCGCCCTCGCCTTCCTGCGCTGGGCGCGGGTGTGGCAGCTACAGCCCTACATCCTGGTGGGCCTCGCGCTCTGGTGCGCGGTGTACGCCTCCGGACTGCATCCCACCCTCGCCGGCGTGCTGATCGGCCTGCTGGTACCCGCGGCCCGGGTGGACGTGGCGCAAGGGGATCGCGTTCGGTTCTACGGCAAGGCCGCAATCGAGCGGGCCGATCCGGTGACCGCGCGGCTCGCGGCGGCCGCGGCACGCGCCACGGTTCCCGCCAACGACCGGCTGCAGAACGCCTTGCACCCGGTCAGCGCGTTCGTCGTGGTGCCGGTCTTCGGGCTCGCCAACGCGGGGGTGCTGCTCAACGGCCACGCGTTGCGCTCGGCGGCAACGTCCGGCATGACGATGGGCGTCATCGTGGGTCTGCTCGCCGGCAACGCCATCGGGATCTCCGCGATGACCTGGGTGGCGCTGCGCAGCGGCCTGGGCGACCTGCCGGGGAGGGTCCGCTACGGTCACCTTCTCGGTGGCGCGGTCCTGGCGGGCATCGGCTTCACGATCTCGCTGTTCATCACCGACCTCGCCCTTACCGACGAGGTGCTGCGCCGGGACGCCAAGATCGGGGTGCTGGCCGGTTCCGTGCTCGCGGCGGCGCTCGGCTCGGTGCTGCTGCGCTACCTCGGCGAGCGGCTGCCGCTGTGCAGCATCGACGAGGTGGAACCGCCGGCGCTGCCGACCGGACCCTGGCTCGACCCGACGCTGCTGCCCGGCTGAGTTCCCGGGCTGACTCACGGGCCAACAGCCTCGCGCAGCGCCGCCAGCTCCAGCCGTCCGTGGTAAGGCTCGCCGTCGAGGAACAGCGTCGGGGTTCCGCACACCCCTGCCACGACGCCGGCGCGGTAGTCGGCCTCCACAGCGGGCCGGAACGCCTGCGCGGGTACGCCGACCACGCCGGTCACCCCGGCGGAGTCGGCGTACACCGTGAGGTCGGCGTCGGTCAGCCGGTCCTGGTGAGCGAACAACAGGTCGTGCAGCTGCCAGAACCGGTCGCCCGCCGCCTCGGCCGCCAGTGCCGCGGTCAGCGCGAACGGATGCACCGTGAAGAGCGGGAAATGCCGGAACACCAGCCGGACCCGGCCGCCCGATCCGTCCACCAGCTCCTTCAGCACGGGAGCGGCGGCACGGCAGTACGGGCATTGAAAATCACCGTATTCGACCAAGGTGACCGGTGCTCCACGCTCGCCGTAGACGTGCCGATCCAGGTCGACGGCGGGGTCGACCTGAACCGTTCGCACGCCGGTCATGGTGTCCACTCAGGCCGTCAGCGGGCTCAGGCCTCTACGACGCGCTGGAGTTCGGCGTCCCACGCCTGTCCCAACGTCCACTCGCGGTCGGCGAGTTCGCGGTAGGTCGCCACCGCCTCGGGTGTGGCGGGCAGATCGGCTTTGATCAGTGCGAGCCGCGCTTCGGTGGCCGCGACGTAATCCTTGGTCAGCTCCGCGAACTGGTCGTCGGTCATGGCGTCCATCGTGTCTCCCTCATTGTCTGTTGGTGGCGACAGTGTCTGTTGGTGGCGACAGTGTCTGTTGGGTGCGGCATCGTCTGCTGGGTGCGACATCGTCTGCTGGGTGCGACATCGTCTGCTGGGTGCGACATCGTCTGTTGGGTGGCGACGCCGTCGCCTCCGGCGAATCGCACCGGATTGACGAGGTGCGGCTTACCTCGACGATCATCGCCTCACGGTAACCGACGAACCCCGGTGCCACTAGCGGTTGGAGCACCGGTGCCGAACGCCGCCACGTCGCGAAGAACTGAGCCGGCTCGGGACGCCGCTTGCTCCGGATAGGCTGCTGCCTTCGGATCGAAGCGCAGGCAGGAGTCCAGTCGTGGAGGAACGGCAGCACTCGGCTACGCCGCCGATAGACCCCGATATCGATTTCGGTCCTGGTGTCGGTTCTGGTGTCCATGGCGGCAGGTCGGGCACCTGGCGCGACGGCGAGGCCGCGGTTCTCTGCGTGATCTCGGCCGGCGGGGTGCTCGGTGCCGTGACCCGCTACGAGGCGTCGCTGGCCTGGCCCACCGCGGCGGGGGCGTTTCCCTGGACCACGCTGGCGGTCAACGTCGCCGGCTGCGCCCTGATCGGCGTCCTGCTCGTGCTCGTCGGCAGTGTCTTTGCCCAGCAGCGGTTATTGCGCCCGTTCCTGGGCACCGGGGTGCTCGGCGGGTTCACCACGTTCTCGACCTATGCCGTCGACATCCAGCGCCTGATCGCGACCGGGCATCCGGCGCGAGCATTGAGCTACCTGATCGGCACCGTCCTGGCGGCGCTGGCCGCGGTGACCGCCGCGACCTGGCTCAGCCGGCACGCGGTACGTGGGACAACCGGATGACGCTGCTGCTGGTGATCATCGGGGCGGCGGTCGGTGCCCCGCTGCGGTACGTCACCGATCGGACGGTCCAGTCCCGGCACGACACGGAGTTTCCATGGGGCACCCTCACCGTCAACGTCGCGGCGTCCCTGGTGCTGGGGATGCTGACCGGCGCGGTGGTTGCCGGAGCCGCCTCGCACAACCTGCAGGCACTGCTGGGCACCGGGCTGTGCGGTGCGCTGAGCACCTACTCGACGTTCTCCTACGAGAGCATGCGGCTGGTCGAGCGCGGATTGCGCCGGCCGGCGCTGGCCAACGTCACGGCGAGCGTGGTGGCCGGCGTGGGCGCCGCGTTCCTCGGCGCCGCGATCGCACACGGGCTCTGGGCCTGACTCAGCCGGTTGTGCCGCGTCCGGTCCGCCACTCGACGGCCCCCAAGCGGCACGCTTCGGCCAACCCCGCGCCGGTTACCCCCTGCCGCGCAGGATGTTCAGGAACTTCTGCCCGTAAGGAGCCCGTTGGTGCTCGTCGGCCAGGTAGCCGCTGTCGTCCTCGATGCGGTTGGCGTACCGGGCGAATCGCCACAGCGCCACGACAGTGACGAGAAATACTCCGAGTAGCACCGGCCACACCCACATACGCGGTCACGATGCCACATCCGCACCGCCATGCGAAGGGGACGAACAGAACCAGCGTCACCCGTGGGGACACAATGGCTCGAACCTCCACAGGCGGCCGAGCTTGGCCGAAATTGATCAAAGCTGTTGACTTTTGATTGTTCGGGCGTTTAGCTCCATGTCACCCCCCATCACCATGCGCAACGTCAAAGCCGTGAATGAACGACTCTGTTTGCGCAGCCGACCCCTCGGAGGCGCCACATGGCCCACGATCCCCACGCTCCGTCCCAACCCAGCCCGTCGACGAACACCTCAGCGGGCGGACTGGGTCGCCGCCGCTTCCTGCAACTGGGCACCGCGACCGGTGTCGGTCTCGCGGCGAGCACGCTCATCCCCGCCGACGTGGCCTCGGCCGCCGAACCCAACCACCCGACCGTCGATCCGAACCACCCGGTCTGCTCCCCCTCCAGGACCGCGGTGACTCCGGTCTTCGACCCGGTGCGGCCGCCGGCGATTCCGCTGGTGGTTCGCTCGCCGTACCTCAGCACCTGGCTTCCCGCCGACAACCTGCCGGGGACCTGGCCGACGTTCTGGACCGGCCGGATCACCGCCATGGCCGGCCTCGCCACGATCGACGGCACGTCGTTCCTCTTCCTCGGCGCGCCCGGCCTGCCCAACGCCAATCCTTTTCCGACGATGCGGCAGTTGTCGGTGACGACCATCGCCACCAAGTCCGAGTTCGTGCTCGAGCAGGCCGGGGTGGAGCTGACGGTCAGCTTCCTGTCGCCCGTCGAGCCCGGTGACCTCAAGCGCCAGTCCCAGCCGCTGAGCTACATCGCGATCTCGGCGCGCGGCATCGACGGCAAGCGCCACAAGGTCTCGGTCTACTTCGACATCTCCGGTGAGTGGGCGGCGGCGGACTCCGGTCGCTCGATCACCTGGGACGAGCAGCGGTATTCCGGCAGCGGCACCAACCTGATCAGCCTCACCTACGCCCAGTCAGCCCCGCGCGTGCTCGCCGAGGACGCCGACACCGCCGAGTGGGGAACCGTCGTGGTGTCCAGCGAGGACCGCTCCGGCCTCAGCTGGCAGATTGGCGCGGACACCGACGTCCGCAGCCAGTTCGTCGGCAAGGGCGCGCTGCTGGACACCGTCGACCAGCGCAAGCCCCGGCCGATCAACGACCACTACCCGGTGTTCGGCTTCGCTCTCGACCTCGGATCGGTGAGACACAGCCGGTCCGCGCCCTTCCTGGTCAGCATCGGCCACCTCCGTGAGCCCGCGATCAACTACCTGGGCGAGCAGCTGCCACCGCTCTGGAAGAGCTATTACCCGACGTGGCAGGCCATGGTGGCGGCGTTCCACGCCGACTTCCCGGCCGCGGTGCAGCGAACCGGCCGGCTGGACCAGAAGATCCACCGCGATGCGACCCGGGCCGGCGGCGCGGACTACGCGGCACTGTGCGCGCTGTCCCTGCGCCAGGCCTACGCCGGCACCGAACTGGTGAGCCGCAACGGCCGACCCTGGGCCTTCCTCAAGGAGATCTCCAGCGACGGCAACGTTTCCACGATCGACGTCACCTACCCGTGCATGCCGGTGTTCCTGTATGCCGATCCGGCCTACCTCGGCATGATCCTGGCGCCGACGCTGGACTACGTCGAGAACCATGGCTATCCCAAGACCTTCGCGCCCCATGACCTCGGTTCCAACTACCCGAACGCGACCGGTCACCTCAACGGCACGGGTGAGGAGGACATGCCCGTCGAGGAGTCGGCGAACATGCTCATCATGACCGCGGCGTACCTGGCGCGGATGCCGGCAGCCAGCCAGGCGGCGTTCGCCACGGCGCACTACCCGATCCTCAAGCAGTGGGCCGAGTACCTGGTCGACAATGCGCTGGACCCGAACCTGCAGAACCAGACCGACGACTTCACCGGCTTCATCGCGCACAGCGTCAACCTGGCCCTCAAGGGCATCATCGGCGTCGGGGCGATGAGCCAGATCGCCATGATGGCGGGCAACAAGGCCGACTCCGCCGGGTATCTGGCCACCGCGCGCAGCTACATCAGCCAGTGGCGGCAGAAAGCCACGGACGCGGCCGGTGACCACCTGAAGCTCGCCTACGACCAGGACGGCACCTGGAGCCTGAAGTACAACGGCTATGCCGACCGGCTACTGGGACTGCACCTGATCCCGGCGTCGGTGGCGGCCGTCGAGGCGCGCTGGTACCTGTCCCGGGCGAGTACCTACGGCGTGCCGCTGGACATCCGCCACCAGTACACCAAGGCCGACTGGGAGTTGTGGACCGCGGCTTGGCTCAAGGACCACGCCGAGATCCGGGACGTGCTCGTCGCGGGCGTGTACGCCTTCGCCAACACCTCGGCTCAGCGCGTCCCCATGACCGACTGGTACGACACCGTCACCGATCGCCAGGTCGGCTTCCAGGCGCGTCCGGTCGTCGGCGGCTTCTTCGCCCTGCTGACGGTCTGACCTCGGCGCTCAGGTCCGGCCGATCAGGGATGCCAGCAGGCCCCTGATCGGCCGGGTCAGTTCAGGTGCCGCTGCCAATCGGCCGGAACGCGGTCGGCCGGTGCGGGCGCGGGCTGGTCGAGCGGATGGAACTCCGGAGGCGCCAGCGCCGGACCGTCGTAGTAGTCCTGGGTCTCATAGCTCCAGAACCAGTCCTCCCCCGGTTCGAAGCTGCGGATGATCGGGTGGCCGGTCTCGGCGGCGTGCTTGCTCGCGTGCTGGGACGGCGAGGTGTCACAGCACCCGATCTGCCCGCACTCCGCGCACCGGCGCAGGTGAAACCACCACGACCGGCTCCGCTCGCAGTCGGCACAGCCGGTTCCGCTCGGAACCGCCGCCGCATTGATGCCGTTGGCCATGCTCAGCTCTCCTCTGTCGTGCGGCTGGTGAGTGGCAGCAGCACCTCGAAACCGGTGTCGCCGGGGACCGTGCGGCAGGAGTGCCAGCCGAGGGTGGCCAGCGCTTGCCGCAGGAAACGACAGGACGTCTCGACAACCAGGCCGATGGCGGGCAGCTGCCGGATGTCGGGTCGAACATGGCGTAAAGGTACCGCCCGGTGGAGCTGATCCCCCGCCACCAGCTCTTGGACGTCACGACAGCCGCGGGGGCGGGGCGGGCAGGGCCGGCGCCGCACGCGATGATGTGCCGGTGACCACCACTCTGGGCGTTGTCTTCCTACCGTTCCTGCCGCCGGAACAACTGCGCGAGGCGGCCCAGGCCGCGGAGGCGGCGGGCCTGGAAGAGCTCTGGCTGTGGGAGGACTGCTTCCGCGAGAGCGGCATCGCCGCGGCCGCGGCCGCCCTGGCCTGGACCACCCGCCTGCGCGTCGGGATCGGTGTGCTGCCGGTGCCGTTGCGCAACGTGGCCCTGACCGCCATGGAGCTGGCCACGCTCGCGCGGATGTTCCCCGATCGGCTGCTCGCCGGCGTGGGGCACGGGGTGCAGGACTGGATGCAACAGGTCGGCGGCCGGGTCGCCTCGCCGCTCACCCTGCTGCGGGAGCAGACCACGGCGCTTCGCGCCCTGCTCGAGGGCCAGACCCTGCAGACGGCCGGCCGCTACGTGCACCTGGACGACGTCGCGCTGGATTGGCCGCCGGCCTTCCCGCCGCCGCTGCTGCTGGGCGCCGTCGGCCCGAAGACCCTGTCGCTGTCCGGTGAGCTGGCCGACGGCACGATCCTCACCGGCGCAACGACGCCCGAGCAGGTCGCCTCCGCGCGCGAGACCATCGACGCCGCGCGCCGCGAGGCGGCCGTCAGCCGTCGGCACACCGTGACCGTGTACCTGCCCGCGGCGACCGGGCCGGACGCCGGCGACCGGCTCGCGCGGGAGCTCACGGAGTGGGGCATGGGCACGGACAGCGGCATCGGCGTCGCCGGGAACGCGGCAGCCATCGCCGCGGCCGCGCAACGCTACGTCCTGGCCGGAGCCGACACCATCGTCTTCCAGCCCACCCGGGACGAACCCGACCTGGCCGGGTTCATGGGCGTGATAGCTCGTGACGTGCGGGCGCTGATGCCCTGACACTGGCTGTTTGGGCACTCCGTGCCGGCTGCGCCGTCAGCCGGAACTCCAGTCCAGCTCCTGGAACTCCCGCCGCAGACGCTGTCCCTTCTCCGTAGAGATTGACCCGACCCAGGCCAGCTGCCCCGCCAGCCGCTCGCGGAATTCCGGTACCGGCCTGCCACCTGCCTGGCTCGCGACACCGTGCACGGCACAGTTGTGCAGCACCGCCCTGAGCCTGTCGAGCTCTCGCCGGTCGATGGACGGCTTGACGTTCAGCACCGTTCCCAGCACCGCCTGTCGCCGGGAACTGCGCAGCACCGCCGTCTTGCGCTCGGCAAGCCGGAATCCCTCGGCGCGGGCGATGTCGCGCACCCCGGCAAGCAGCGCGCCGACCGCCAGGTCCTCATCGCCGCTGAAGAGCAGGTCGTCGACGTAGCGGGTGTATCGCGCGCCGACCGCCTCGCCCAGCAGGCTGAGCCGGTGGTCCAGGGAGTACGCGAGGGCGTTGGCGATCCCCGGCGAGGTCGGTGCCCCTTGCGGCAGGTGCGGTGCCGCCAGCCGGTGCAGGCCGCGCCGATGCGCGTCGATCGACCCAGGCCGGACGGGCCGCGGCAGCGACCGGAGCACCTGGCTCGGTACCGCCGCGGTGACCAGCCCAGCCAGTACCACGGCCGTTCCGGAATCGTCCAGGCCGATCAAGTCGAACAGGCCCCGCACCCGCGGCCGGGTGATCGAGGCGAAGAATGATTCCAGGTCACAGCGCACGAGGACCTGCCGGCCGCTGTGCGCCTCGACGCAGGTTCGCACCGACCGGCCCGGAACAGCGCCGTGCGCGGCCGGATGCAGCGGGATCGCGCCGACGAAGTGGGCCAGCAGCCGACGCTGGATCTCCCGCAGCCGGGGCTTGGGAATCTCCAGCAGCCGGATCTTGCCGCGCTCCTCCGGCAGCGATCGGTACCGGTAGTGCCGCAGCGGCCCGGACGGCACCCTGCGGTTGCGCAGCTGCAGGTCGGCGAACCAGTCCAGCTCGCTCTCGGTCAACCACAGCAACCGGGCAAGCTCGGACCGGGTGGTGATCGCCACCATCGGCCGGTGCAGCCGCGGCGAGTTGTGCGGCGGCGGTGCTGCCGGTAGCGGTGGCGGCGATAACGCGGGCTCATCGGTGATCTCGGGCCACTTCGCGACGAATGCGGCGAGTTCGGCGGCCCCCGGACGGTCCGGCCAGCGCCGCAGCAGGGCAGCCGTGAAGTCCCGGAGCTGGGGACTGGCGATGAGCCAGCCGAAGTGGTGCGCGCACCGCAGTTCCACCGGTTGCGCCGACCACGGACCGGTGAGTACGGCGGCCGCCAGGCCGAGACGGATCATCGCCGTCGGCCGAGGACGGTGGTCCTCGCGGCAGTGCTGCCTGTGTGGCTGACCCGGATGTGGCCGAGGCGGACGTGGCCGACCCGGATGTGGCCGGCGCGGGGCGGCCCATCTCGCTCCGCGCGCCCGTCCTCTGCCGCCTGCTGCGGTCCTGGGCGTGCGCCGCCGAGGCTTGCTGATGCCGCCTCCCGCGGGGTAACCCCGCAGGGACCGGTCGAACCGGTCATCCCGCCTCCGCGCCGACTCACCCGAGCACGGTAGCGCCTCCCGGCCGGGTGCGCAGGCCGTTGGGTACGTCAGCCCTCAGTCGGCCGCGCCGGACCGCCGACCGGCAACCAGCCGCCGATCAGCAGCAGCCAGCCGGAACTGAGCAAGGTCCGGAGCCGCTCCGCACTACCGATGTCCGCGCCGGTCAGCAGCAACGCCAGATCGAGCAGGGCCGTCGCCGCGACGCACAACCCGAGCCCGAGAGACAGCGGTCCGAACACCGGCCAGCACGGCCGGGCGAGAACACCGAGCAGCACCGCGCCACCGGCAATGCCGATAAGACCCGCCAGGCCCGAGTCGGTGTGCACCGCGCTCAGCTCCCCTACCAGGCCGCCGGCCGTATGCGCGACGGCGCAGGATGCGGTGGCGGTCACCTCACAGCGCATGCTGGACGCGCCGTCCACCACCGAGCCGAGGCCCGCCATCGTGAGCAGCGCGCAGGCCCAACGCATGTGGGGCAGCCGAGCCAGCAGCGACCACATCGACGCCGCCGTTGCCAGCATGGCCAGGCCCGCGACGACGTCGGAGAGCCGGTAGAGCCAGCTCCACGGCTGCCCGGGGGCCTCCAGCTCGCTGATGAACCCGCGGCGCGTCGAGCCGGCTCCGGTCAGCGGGCTGAGCAGGAACGAGGTGTAGCACAGGGCGGCGAGCACGGCAGCGCCCGCGCCGAGCCGGGTGACCAGCACCGTGGGCGGTGCCAGCTGCCTGATCCCGGTCACCGGTCGTCCCATCGTTGACTGCTGCCACCGCCGAGAGAGGTCAGCCGCACCCATACCGTCAGGGTGAGCAGGATCAGGGCGAAGCCGAAGGCGATGTCCTCCACCGGAGCGAACGCGATCCGGACACCGAGGATGGCCCCGGGGTCGTAGCGGACGATGGACAACCCGGTGAGGGTGCCGTTGACCAGCAACTGGAAGAACAGCATGATCGCGTACGCCAGCCAGAACCCGCTCGACCGCAGCAATCGCGTGCGGAACACGGCAAGATCGAGGACCGCTGCTAGCAGGACGGCGACCGAGGCGAGCGCGGTGTAGCTCATCGCGTGTCGGACCGATCGGAAAGCCGGGGTGGAGCCGACGGCGTCCTGCTCCGGCGACAGCGGATCCCCTCATAGGTCAGTACGGCGGCGATCGGGATGACGACGAAGAACAGCGCCTCCTCCAGCGGCAGGCTACCCGGCAGCACCACCCCGGTCATCCACCGCGGGTCATAGCTCCACTGCCGGCGGCTGATCGCGTACAGATCCCACACCACGAACAGCGCGAAGCCCGGCGCGATCGCCAGCAGCAGTGTCCACAGCCGCGAGAACACCCTTGCTTTCAAAGCAAAATCGAGCGGAAGCGTGAGAGCGAGACAACCCGCCAGCAAGCCGAGGTAGCTGAGATGGCGCACGACTACTCCGCTCGCCGCAGGTTCAGTGGACCGGACGGGGCGAGCGTGATGCCGGCCTTCGGACGCGGATCGCCGCCGACCGCGCTCAACCGGCCGTCCGCGAAGGCATCGAGCACCGTACGTAGCACGAGGCGGGCGAAGGAGCTGCCCAGACAGGTTCGCTCGCCGGCCGCGAAGGGCACGAATCCCCATGCCGGTATGGGATCGGCGAACCGCTCCGGCCGAAACGCGGTTGGTTCCCACCACAGTGCCGGATCGCGGTGTGTCAGGTACGGGCTGTACAGCACGAGCGTGCCGCGGGGAATGTCGATGTCGTCGAAGCTGGTGTCCTCGGCGGCCCGCCGGCTGCCGAGCCACCCGGCCGGATAGAGGCGCAGCACCTCGTTCACCACCGCGGCGCGGTCGTGCGCGAACAGCTCAGGATCGCTGGCAACGTGATGCAGCAGCCACGCGAGGGTGTGCGCCGTGGTGTCGTAACCGGCACTGAGCGCGACGCGGATCTCGTCCACCCCGCCGGGGAGGTCGCGGAACGCCACACCGAGGCAGTCGTCGGGAGCCGCGGGCAACGCCCGTTCCAGTGCCCGGTTCATTCGCCGGAACAGCAGTGGCCGCCGCAGGAACGGCACCGGCAGCGGCGCGTCCAGGGGCCGCAGGAAGTCGGCCAGCATCGACTGCGGAAAGGCCCCGGAGAAGAACGTGGCGCACAGGATCTCGCGCACGATGCCCGACGACCAGCTCACCGCGTCGAAGTCGCCCACCGGCAGCCCGCGCCGGACCACCTCGCCGATCCGCGGGGCGAGCGCCTCGATCGGCTGCCGGGCGAAGGCCGGGTTCAGCTCCGCGCGGCGCTGCCGGTGCTCCGGCGCCTCGGTCTGCACCAGCCCGGCGGCGAGGTGCGGTGACAGGCCGCTCATGCTGCCCCGGCTGCGGAACAGATCGAGGTTTCCGAGCACGAAGCGGTTCCAGTCCGGGGAGTAGCCGACGATGGCGCTGCGCCACAGCCGCAGTCCGAACACCGGGCCGAGCGCGGCGCCTTCCTCCAGCAGTTGCAGCGGTTCGCGTCCCCACCGGCCCAGGTGCCCGACCGGTGGCTGCGCGCGCGGGAAGGGCGGTTTCACGAGTACGTCCGGCCCTTCCACTGCTGCTGCCGGCGCATTGCCTGCACCGCGAGCGGAAGGAAAGCGATCGGGCTCAGCGGGGTCAGCACCGCCTGCCACATCCGCGCCCGGTCGCACTTGAGGGCGACGAGGGCACGCTCGGCGACCCCGAGCGCCAGCGGCAGCAGCCACCGCCGTTGCCGGACCGAGGCGGCCAGCGGCAGGCTGTACGCGGCCAGCTGCCAGGCCGCTGCGGCGCCCAGCAGCAGCCGCGAGCCGCCGGTCACCGGGAGCAGGCCGCGGCTGAGGCCGGTCACGACCTCTCGGTAGCCGCAGTACATCCGGGTCCGCACCAGGTCGCCGCCGAGCGCCAGCCCCAGTCGCAGGCCGGCCCCGCGGGCGTGCCTGGCCAGCGCCACGTCCTCCACGATCTCGCCGCGCACCCCCGCGAAGCCGTCGAGTTCGGCATAACCGGCCCGGGTGAACGCCAGCAGCGAGCCGTTCGCGGTGGCGGCTGCGGGAACGTCGGCGGACAGCAGTCCGAACGGCAGGAAGCACAGCAGTACGTCGTCGATCAGCGGTGTCACCAACGCCTCGCCGAGGCTGCCGGTCAGCTGGCGGGGAAAGACCGAGAACACCTCCGCGCACTGGCGCAGCAGTTCCCGCACGACCGCCTCGACGGCCCCCTCGGCAAGCAGCACGTCGGCGTCGCAGTACACCAGCAGCTGGCCGGACGCCGCGTTCCCCAGTTGCTGGCAGGCCCAGTTCTTGCCCACCCATCCCGGTGGCGGGGGCGTCCCCACCATCACCCGCGCGATCGGTGAGCCGTCGAGCAGGGCGTTCGCGATGTCCGAGGAACTGTCGGTGGATTCATCATCGAGCAGGACGAGTTCGGTAACGCCCAGCTGCGCCAGCATCGCCGGCAGCGTGCGTGGCAGGTTCTCGGCTTCATTGCGCATCGGAACCAGCAGGGACACCGTCGGCGACTCTCGCCGGTCGGCTGGGGTGCGGCAATCTGCCGTCCGCAACACCGGAAACTGGATCAGGTTCACGGTGAGCGTGGCGAGCTTAGCCAGCAGGAACGCCACGACAGCCCGGAACAGCAGGGTCATCGCCTGCCCACCCGGGAGGACCACCGGTCGATCCGCTCGTCCCAGCTCGGCCGTCCGGCGATCACCCGCTCGAAGCCGGGCACCGGCTCGCGGGGATCGCCGTGCCGCAGTTCGGCGTCGAGTCGACTGACCAGGCTGCCGAGCTCGTCGGACAGCCGCTCGGGCCGGCACGGCGGTGCGATGTCCACCAGCGCCTCGGGATACTGGTGACCCCGCGCGATCACCCGCACCGCGACCGGCACCAGCGGCGCGGGCGCCTGCCGCGCCAGCCAGGCCGCTCCCGGCGACAGCTCACCCAGCGGCCCGGCCGGCGTCAGCTCACCCTCGGGGAACAGCACCAGCACCCGGCCGTCTCGAAGGCTCTGCAGACCTTGCCGGACGCGTTTGGTCGAGATGACACCGATGCTGGTGAGGAACCGATAGTCACCGAGGTTGTCGCCGTCCATCATCAGGGCGGCGCTGCGATGCCGTTCCCGTAGCACAGCGGCGGCGACGAAACCGTCCCACCAGCTCTGATGGTTGGCCGCCCAGACGCAGCTGCTCGCGGGCAGCACACCACGCACCCAGACGCCGCGCAGGCCGCGCCGCACCAGCTGTTCGAAGCCGAAGCCCAGCGCGCGGGCTGACACCGAGGGGTGCTGCTGTGTCATCGACTTTCCGTTCCCGGCCTGACAGCCAGTTGGCGAGGCGACTGTGGTCGAACCTAGAGTGACTCTAACATCGGGTAGGCGCGGGTCAGCAGTACCCGCCGCACGAAGTAAGCACAGGAAGAAGGCGATCATGGGCCTGACCCCCCGCGTGGTGCCGGGCCGCACCGACGAGGTCGTCATCGTGGGCGCCGGGCTCGGCGGTCTCTCCGCCGCCTTGAGACTGGCCGGCGCGGGCCGCCGGGTCACCGTCGTGGAGCAGGGCGACGAGCCCGGCGGCCGGGCTGGCGTGCTGCGCCAGGGCGGCTACCAGTTCGACACCGGGCCCACCGTCCTGACGATGCCCGAACTGATCGACGAGGCGCTGGCCTGCGTCGGAGAGCGGCTGGCCGACCGGCTGGACCTCCTGCCGCTCAGTCCTGCCTACCGCGCCAACTTCGCGGACGGCTCGCGGATCGACGTGCACACCGATCCGGAACGGATGGCCGCCGAGATTCGCGAGGTCGCGACGGAGCGGGACGCCGACGGCTACCTGCGGCTGGTGGCCTTTCTGCGACGGCTGTACGAGCTGGAGCAGTCCAACTTCATCGACCGCAACCTCGATTCACCGCTGCAACTCGTGGGCACCGCCGGCATCAAGTTGCTGGCACTCGGCGGCCTGCGCCGGCTCGCTCCGAAGATCGGGCAGTACCTCGTGGACGACCGGCTGCGGCGGATCTTCTCCTTCCAGGCCATGTACGCCGGCCTGGCGCCGCAGGACGCGCTGGCCATCTACGCGGTGATCTCGTACATGGACACCGTCGCCGGGGTCTACTTTCCGCGCGGCGGCATGCACGCAGTCCCCCGGGCGCTGGCCGCCGCGGCCGCCGATCACGGAGTCTCCTTCCGCTACGGCACCAGAGTCGCTCGCATCGAGGTGGCCGGTGATCGGGCGAGCGCGGTGCACACCAGCAATGGCGAGCGCATCGCCGCCGACGCGGTGGTGGTAAACGCGGATTTGCCCACGGCTTATGAGCAATTGCTGCCGGAGCGGTATCGTCCACGACGGCTGCGCAGGCTGCGCTACTCCCCCTCGTGCGTGCTGCTGCACGCCGGATCGAGCACCGCCTACCCGGACCTGGCGCACCACTCGATCTTCTTCGGCCAGGCCTGGCGGCAGACGTTCTCCGAGATCATCGACGAGGGCCGGTTGATGAGCGATCCGTCCTTCCTGGTGAGCAATCCCAGCCGGACCGACGCCACCCTGGCCCCGGCGGGTGGCAACAGCTACTACGTCCTGTTCCCGACACCCAATACGCGTGCCCCGATCGACTGGAAGGCCGTCGGCCCGCGCTACCGGGACGAGATTCTGCGGACCCTGGACCAGCGCGGACTGCCGGGTTTCGAGCACGGCATCGAGGTCGAAACCCTGGTCACCCCACGGGACTGGGAGGAGCAGGGCCTGGCCGCGGGCGCGCCGTTCGCGGCTGCGCACACCTTCGCCCAGTCGGGCCCGTTCCGCTTTCCCACGCTGGACCGCCGGATCGAGAACCTGGTCTTCTGTGGCTCGAACACCCAGCCTGGCGTGGGGATTCCGATGGTGCTGCTGTCGGGAAAGCTGGCCGCCGCCCGCATCACCGGCAGCGCGTCCGTGGCGGGCGAACTCTCGTTGGCGCGCAGTGCGAGGCGGCCGCTGTGATCGAGGGCCCGGGGCTGCGCGAGCAGCGCAAACGACGGACGCGGGAGGCCATCGCCGGCGCCGCCATGTCACTGTTCTTCGAACATGGCTACGACGCGGTGACCGTCGCCGAAGTGGGCCGCAAGGCCGGTGTCTCGACCGCCACGGTGTTCAACTACTTCAACGCCAAGGAGGATCTCTTCTTCGACGAGGTCGCCGAACTGCAGGCCGCCATGGTGGAATCCGTCCGCCGGTGCCGGCCGGGTGAGTCCGTGCTGGCAGCGTTGCAGGCGCAGGTGGTGTATCAGCTGACCGCGGGACGGCCGGACTCCGCATCCGATGAGGTGGTCCGGTTCCACTCCGCCATCGTCGCGAGCGAGGATCTGCAACGCCGGGAACAGCAGATCCAGTTGGAGCGCCGGGTGGTTCTCACCGGGGCGCTGGCCGAGGCGCTCGGGACCGAGTCGGGGACCGTTGGCGCGGAACTGGCAGCCGCCCAGTACCTGGCAGCCGAAGGCGTGATCGCCGCCAACCTGCGCACGAAACTGCTCGGCGGCCAATCCCTGGCGGCGGCATTGCGCGAGCTCGAACCCTTGATCGACGAGGTGTTCCGCACCCTGCGCACCGGGCTCGGACCGCTGGCGAAGACCGCCGAGCCGCCGTCCGTGGTGGTGACCCCGTGAGCCGCGGCGCGCGGCTGGAACTGCTCGCGGCCGATATCACCGATCCCGAGGTGCAGGCGGGTTACCAGCAGGCCCGGATGCTCAATGCCCAGTACGGCAAGACCTATTACCTGGCCACCCTGTTGCTGCCGCGGGAGAAGCGGCCGTACGTGCACGCGCTGTACGGCTTCGCCCGCTACGCCGACAACATCGTCGACGACCTCGACCCGGGGCTGACCACCGCCGAGCGAGCGTCGCGTTTCGGCGCCTGGACGGACGCCTTCCTCGCCGACCTGAGTCGCGGCTCGTCGGCGGACCCGCTGTGCCGGGCGGTCCTCGACGCCATCGCCCGCTGGCAGATCCCACCGGAACTCTTCGTCGACTTCCTGAACTCGATGCGGATGGATCTGGTGGTCACCGGCTTCCCCACGTACCAGGATCTCGCCGAGTACATGTGGGGCTCGGCGGCCGTGATCGGCTTACAAATGCTGCCTATTCTCGGACGCAACGACAGCGCCGGATCGGAGGAGGCGCTGCGCCAGCCCGCGATCGACCTCGGCATGGCGTTCCAGTTGACCAACTTCCTGCGCGACATCGCCGAGGACCTCGACCGCGGCCGGATCTACCTTCCGCGCGAAACCCTGGACCGGTTCGGGGTGGATCGCTCGGACCTGCACGAGGCGCGCCGCAGCGGGACGGCCACCGCGCCGATCCGCGACGTGATCGCCTTCGAGGTGGCGCGGGCGCGGCAGCTCTACCGGTCCGCCGAACCGGGAATCGCCATGGTGCACCGCACCTCCCAGGATTGCCTCCGTACCGCCTGGACGTTGTATGCGGGCATCCTCGACGAGATCGAGGCGGTGGACCTCAATGTGTTCAGCGGCCGGGTGTCGGTCGGCCTGGGCCGACGGGCGCGGGTCGCCGGCGGGGGCCTGCTGCACGCCTGGTGGACCCGCCGGTTCAGCTGAGCAGCAGCCGGTTCAGCGCCGCCCGTGCAGCGGCGTCCTCGGCCGCCAACGCGCTCACCTCGTCGGCGAAGACGCGCACCCACTGGCTCACCGTCACCGTGGCGCGGCTGATGACCACGCCCCGGACGACATGGGCGATCACCGGCTCCGGGCGTCCGCTGCGACTCTGACCCATGCTCAGCACCTTCTCACCCAGGCTGACCCGGACACTGACCGGAGTCCCTGCCCTGCCGCGCATCCGGTCGGACACGCTGCGCTCGTACTCGACGTCCACGGTCCCCGCGGGCAGCGCATCCGACAGCACGCCGGTCAGCACCTGCGACAGCGAGGCCACGTCGGCACGGTCGCCGCTGAGCGCCTCGATCAGCCGTCCGAGCGGTGGCACGTCGCCGGCCGGAAAGAGCTCGTTCATCCTGGTTGCCCCTGAAGTCGTAAAGGAAATTCGGCAGTGGGTCAGTCGGTGAGCGGCAGCACCAGCGCCGGAGTGGCGATCTGGTGGTCCTCGCGGATGGGGCGGACCGCGGTGCCGATGGCGAAGAACTCGGTGGTGTGGCCACCCCACCGGTGCGGCAGCGACAGCAGTTGGACGCCGACGATGCCCTCGGCGTTCAGCTGCTCCGCCTCCGCCTGCATGCGGCTCATCGCCAGCTCCCGGGCGTCGTAGAGGGCTTCGGTGAACTGCGGAATCTCGACGTTCGCCCCGATATTGCCGATGGCCTGGAAGAACCGCTGGTGCGCGATGTGATAGACGCAGGAACCCATCGTCATGCCCAGCGGGGCATACCCGGCCTGCAGCAGCGTCCAGAAGTCCTGACCGGACAGGTCCGAGGTGAACGGCTGACCCTTGTTGTTGCGCCAGCTGAAACCGTCCGGCGTGCGGCTGTGCGCCTCGTCCGCCTTGACCGCCGTCCCGATGGCAACGAACTCGGCAAGGTCGGAGCCGAACTCCTTGAAGTCGATGTCCAGCCGGACCCCGACGATGCCGTCGGCGCCCAGCGCGGCGGCCTCGGCCTCCATCCGGGTCATCGCCAGCTCGCGGGCGTGGTACATCGCCTGCGAGAGGGTGTCGAGCTCCATATTCTTGCTCCACTTACCGATCTGCAGACCGACGTGGTAGATGCTCGACCCCAGCACCAGGCCCAGCGGTCGGAAACCGGCCTCGCGCACCAGCAGGAACTCGTTCACGCTGAGATCAGAGGTGAAGAGGCTGCCGGGCTGGCCCGGGCGCATGCCGGTCAGCCGGCGCATCGCGTCCTCGGGAATGCCGAGTTCCTGTGCTGGTGTCCCCATGGCTGCTGTCCTGCTTTCGGCTTGATCGAAGGGGTTCATCGGGTCGGGCGGGTCGGCAGGATGGTGAGGGTGCCGGCTCTCGTGCCGGCGCCGCCGGCAGCTCGGGACGAGGCGGTGCGCCCGAAGGCGGCGATCGCGGTGCCGGTGACCATCGCCTCGGCGACATGGTCGGTGTGCCCATCGCTCGGCTCGATCTCCCACATCTTCAGCGACATGCCCGAGATCACGCCGCCGTCCGCCCCGGCCGTGGCGATCTTGCGCGCCAGCTTGTCGCGAGCCGCCGCACGGGTGTGCTGGACCAGTTCGGTGTAGCCGGACACCTCGACGTTTCTGGTGTTGAACAGGCCAGACCCTGCCTGGGCACGGGTCTGGTAGTCGTCGTGACGGATCGCCACCTCGAGTCCGTACTGGAGCGCGACCGGTATCCAGCCCGACATCACCAGCTTGGCGAAATCGGTGCTGGGCAGCTCGGTGCTGAAGGGGGCCGCAGGCCGGGTGCCCGAGCGAGCGCGGACGGCAGTGCCGAGCGCCATGAACTCCCGGGCCTCACCTTGCAGGCGCTCCACAGTGAGCCGGACTCCGACGACGCCGTCGGCGCCGAGGGAGGCCGCCTCGAGCAGCATTCGGTGCAGCGCGGTGTCATAGCCGGTGTTCAGTGCGGAGACGTACGGCCCGTACCCGCTGAACCTGCTCGTCGCGGACTGGACCGGTACGCCGCCGCTGCTGAACATGCCACCGGCGTAACCAGCGCTGCCGTAACCACCGCCATAGGGCAGCCCGCAGCCCGCGTAGCTCGCCCAGCTGATGCGCTCGACGATGCAGCCCATCACCTCGCCGACGGTGTCGAAGCCGACCGACTCCAGGCTCGCTGCGGCCGGCACGGACAGCAGCGAGGTCCGCATCGGGGAGGAGCGGAACCGCTCGGCGCGGGCCTGCGCCACCGGCGGGAGCCCCCGCCCGTCCCATGTCGTCACACTCGTCCTCCCAGTGGTGCAGGGAGGACGCAGCTCATCCAGCTCCTCCCGGTGGTTCAGGGAGGATCATGCTCCTTCAAGCTGTGCCTCATCCCGCGGGTGAGCCGAGGGCTCCCCCGACGGACCTGGCTTACGCCGATGGGGCTTGTTCGGGCTTACGCCGACAACTGTCTGCTCAGGCGCCCGCGGTCGTCGGGTCGCCGGCCACGTCTTCTTGCGCGATGATCGGCGCGGCCGCCTCGACGGCCGGCGTCGCGGCACCGCGCTGACCGGCCGCCATGGTGGCGAACGCCGCGGCGACACCGGTGGCCAAGGCGGCCACAGCCCAGCGGCCGCCGGTGCGTTCGATGCCGAAGTAGCGGTCGAGCGAGATCGCCCCAGGCCCGGTCTCGGCCAGCGAGGTCACCGCCGCGATGAGGACGACGTTGTATTCCCACCCGCCGTTGGCAGCCCAGGGCCCGTTCGGCGCGTGCACCTTGCGGATCGCGGTCGCCATCACTCCGGTCAGGCTCGCGGCCGCCAGGGGTGTCGCCAGTCCCGCGGCGAGCAGCGCTCCTCCGGCGGTCTCGGTGACGCCCGCGGCCAGGGCGTGCAGCTTCGCGGGCCGCATCTGCAGGGACTCCATCATTCCCTCGGTGCCCGCGCAGCCGGGGCCGCCGAACCAGCCGAAGAGCTTCTGGCCGCCGTGGCCGATGAACAGGCCTCCGATCACCGCACGTGGCGCAAGACGTCCCACACTCATCCGCTTCTCCCTTTGTTGTCTGCGCAACACTACTGCGCCCGCAGCGAGGTCGCCATGGTCCGCAAGCAGAGATCAGCAATGTGGATTTCGACGCACAGAAACATTGACGGCACGGGTCCAATCGATATACAACATGTTACAACTTGTGTAGTAAGTGCCGAACCCACCCGCTCCCCCGATTGGTGACGCCATGACTTCCCTGCATCCCCCGCGACGAACATCGCGATACAGCCTGATCGCCGTGGTGGCCGCGGCCGCCGCGGTCGTCCCCCTGAGCCTCGGTGCGGCGGTGTTCGGCGGCAACGCCTCGGCCTCCGTGGGGCCGGCAACTACCACGGCACGACCAGCCGCCGCACGGCCAACGGCAGCAGCGATACGCGCGGCAGCGGTCCAGCCCGCCGCCGCGACACCACCGGCGGGCTTCTCCCTCACCTGGAGCGACGACTTCAACGGCGCGGCCGGCACCGGCGTCCCCGCGAGCGACTGGAAGTACGACACCGGCCCCGGCAGCTCCTTCGGCACCGGTGAGATCGAGACGATGACCAACAGCACGTCCAACGTCTACGAGGACGGCGCGGGGCACCTGGTCCTCAAGGCACTGCACACCGGCACCGACCCGCGCGCCGGCTGGACCTCCGGACGGATCGAGACCCAGGCGGCCACCTTCGGCGCACCCGCCGGCGGCGTCGTCCGGATGGAGTCCTCGATCCAGCAGCCCGACGTGAACACCACCAACGGTGCCGGCTACTGGCCCGCATTCTGGATGCTCGGCTCGGGGCTGCGCAACGGCGGTTCCTGGCCCAGCATCGGCGAGGTCGACATCCTCGAGGACATCAACGGCCGCAGCTCGGTGTTCGGAACGCTGCACTGCGGCAGCAATCCCGGCGGGCCGTGCAACGAGAGCACCGGCATCGGCAGCGGCGAGCACGCCTGCCCCGGCTGCCAGACCGGCTACCACGACTACGCCGTGGAGATCGACCGCTCGACATCGCCGGAGCAGATCCGGTGGTACCTCGACGGCGCGCTGTACTTCACCATCACCGCGAACCAGGTCGACGCCACCACTTGGTCCAACGCGGTGGACCATCCCTTCTTCATCATCTATGACCTCGCGATGGGCGGCGGATTCCCGGACGCGTTCGGTGGCGGCCCCACCTCGGCCACGGTCTCGGGCGGCGCGATGAACATCGACTGGGTCGCCGTCTACAACAAGGGTCCCGGCGGCACCGGCGGAACGCCGACGGGCACCAACATCGCGCAGGGCAAGCCGACCGCCGCGTCCTCGATCGAGAACGCCGGCACTCCGGCCGGTGCCGCCACCGACGGCAGCGCCACCACCCGCTGGTCCAGTGCCGCCAGCGACCCGCAGTGGCTGCAGGTCGACCTCGGCCAGCCGTACAACCTCACCGGTGTCGGGTTGAACTGGGAGGCCGCGTACGCCAAGGCCTACCAGCTGCAGACCTCGAACGACGGAACGAACTGGACGAACATCTACTCCACCACTACCGGCACGGGCGGCGTCCAGAACCTGGCAGTGACGGGCACCGGCCGCTACCTGCGGATGTACGGAACCGTCCGCGCCACCCCCTACGGCTACTCGCTCTGGGAACTGACCGCGAACGGCACTCCCGCCGCAACCACCGGCGGCACCCTGCTCTCCCAGGGTCATCCGGCCACCGCGAGCTCCAGCGAGAGCGCGGCGAATGGCGCCGGAGCGGCAGTGGACGGCAACACCGGAACCCGCTGGTCCAGCGCCTTCGCCGATCCGCAGTGGCTGCAGGTGGACCTCGGCGCGACCCACTCCGTGAACCGGGTGGTACTGCAGTGGGAGGCGGCGTACGGCCGGGCGTTCTCGATCCAGACCTCGAACGACGGCACCACCTGGACGACGATCTACTCGACGACCACCGGCACCGGCGGCACCCAGGATCTCGCGGTCTCGGGCAGCGGGCGATACGTCCGGATGTACGGCACCGCCCGGGCCACCACGTACGGCTACTCGCTGTGGGAGTTCGGCGTCTACGGCAGCTGAGCGCGCGGGCCGCCGGGCAGGAAGTTGTTCGTCTTCTGCTCGGCGGCCCCAGCCGGTTACGGTGGTCCCAGGGCCGCCGAGAGAAGGCCCGCGGGTCAACAGCGATTCCGTGCGCCCAGAGTGGGCGCGACAACGATGATCCCTGGAGATTTCGACATGGCACTCAACGCAGTTTCGCGCTCACTTCACGACGTGGGCCTGGCCGCCTGGTTCGGCGGCACCCTGGCCAACGCTGTGGCCCTCAACGCCGCGGCTGGTCACGCCGGCGACGCGCGCTCCGCCGGTGCGGTCAGCAATGCCGGCTGGGACCGGTGGACGCCGGTCAACGCCGCCGCCATCGGGGCACACCTGGCCGGCAGTGTGGCACAGCTCGGCGCCAACCGTGATCGGCTGAAGGCTCAGCAGGGAGTCGCCACCATGTCGTTGGTGAAGACCGGCGTGACCGTGGCGGCTCTCGCGGCGACCGGATACTCCCGCGTTCTCGGGCGCAAGGTCTCGCAGGCGGGCGCGGTGCCGCTGGCCGACGGCACCACCCCGACGTCGGAGACCCCGACGGAGGTGGCGACGGCGCAAAAGCAGCTGACCGCGCTGCAGTGGGCGGTGCCCGCTCTGACCGGTGCGCTGGTCGTCATCAGCGCGCTGGCGGGCGAGCAGCAGCGGCCCAAAGAGGTGCTGGCCGGACTGACCCAGCGTTTCAGCCACTGAGCTGAGTCGGGCTAGTCGCTCAGGTCAAGCTTGAATCCCTCATGAGTCGGGACAAACCCGCACCGCTCGTAGAACCGATGGCGTCGGTGCGGGTTTTGTCCGAGGTCAATTGGACGAACTGGCAGTTCCACTCCGACTCGGCAGCGGTCATGGTCTCCTGATCTCGGGGTGGCGATCGAAGGCTATTGCCGACGATCAGGGATCTGATTAGCTTGGCTGCGAAGAGACTCCTCTGCCCTTGCGGGCTGCCAGCGAAAGGTTCTCATGCCTCTTTCCGACTCCCTCGAATCCGACGCGCGTGAGCTCACCGCCGATCTGGTGAAACTGCGCCGCGCGCTGCATCGTCAGCCCGAGATCGGCTTGATCCTGCCGCGCACCCAAGAGACGCTGCTCGCCGAACTCGACGGCTTGGGCCTCGAAGTCAGCACCGGCACGAACCTGTCCTCGATCACCGCAGTGCTCCGCGGTAACGGCGACAGCACGACCGCGGTGCTGTTGCGGGCCGACATGGACGCCCTGCCGGTACAGGAGGCGACCGGCGTGGAGTTCAGCAGCCAGGTGGACGGCGCGATGCACGCCTGCGGACACGACCTGCACATGGCAATGCTCGTGGGAGCGGCGCGGCTGCTGAGCGTCAATCGAGATTCCCTCGCCGGTGACGTCGTATTCATGCTCCAGCCCGGCGAAGAAGGCTGGGACGGCGCCGGCAAGATGATCGAGGAGGGAATTCTGGACGCGGCCGGCCCACGAGTCGGCTCGGCGTACGGAATGCACGTGATGTCAGGCAAGTATCCGACCGGCATGTTCACCACCCGGCCCGGAACGCTGATGGCCGCCAGTGGCTGGTTGCGAGTGGTGGTCCGCGGTGCGGGCGGCCATGGTTCGACGCCGCACCTCGGCAGGGACCCCATCACCGCCGCGGCCGAGATGGTGACCAGCCTGCAGACCATGGTGACCCGGCGATTCGACCCCTTCGACCCGGTGGTCGTCACTGTCGGGCGCATCAGTGCGGGAACCAGGCGCAACATCATTCCGGACAACGCCGAGTTCGACGCCACCGTCCGCACCTTTTCGGCAGCGAACCTGGAACAGATCCGGGTCGACGCGCCGCTGCTGTGCCGCCGGATCGCCGAGGCCTACGGTCTCGAGGCCGAGGTCGAGTACATCGACGAGTATCCGGTCACGGTCAATGACCCACGGCATGCGGCGTTCGCCGCTGAGGTGGTCGCCGAGGTGTTCGGCCCCGACGGGTTCGAGACCATGCTCCACCCGGAGCCGGGAGCAGAGGACTTTTCCCGGGTGCTGGAGGAGGTGCCCGGCTGCTATCTGATGCTCGGCGCCGCGCAGGGTGAGGACTATGTCAACGCGCCCAGCAATCACAGCCCGCGGGCCACCTTCGACGACTCGGTGCTGAGCAAGGGCGCGCTGCTGCACGCGGAGCTGGCGATCCGGGCGCTGCAACGCGATACCGCTGCGACCGAACGCTAGGGGCCAAGGGGCTAAGCCCCAGCGCTAACGCCAGAGCAGCTAACTGCGCGGCTCAGCCACGGCCGCGGCGGCGGCGCGCCAGCGAGGTGAGCGTGCTGTCGGCCCGGCGCAGCATCGAGGCGGCGGTGGAGTTCGGGTCGCGGCGGCTGGCGGACGCGGCCGCCCGGTGGATGATCGTCCGGGCGAGCGGCAACGCGACGGCCAGCAGCAGCCAGGTGCGGATTCTGCTGGAGAGAAAAAGCCACATGTCCGTCGGTCCTTTGCTCGGGTGGGCCGCGCCGAAGCCGCGTGCCGCCATATTCGGGTACTCGCCAGAGCGCGTGCTGGGGTTGAACAGGCGGCTCGTCGTCCCAGCCTAGTCGGGTGGGGACGATTACCCGCGAAGACGCCGGCAGCACCCGTACCTCGAACGGCGAGGTACGGGTGCTGCCGGATTCATGCTTGCACCGGGCGGCGGTCGCTACCGCCTCCGGTCAGCTCAGGCGATCTCACCCTTCGGTCCGCGACGCCGGGCCAGCAGCGTGAGGAACAGCCCGGCCAGCACGGTGAGCAGGCCGCCGACCGCCGTCGGCATGATGCTCGCGCCGGTGGCCGCGAGATCGGAGCCGGACCCAGTGCCCGAGCCGGACCCAGTGCCCGAGCCGGACCCAGTGCCCGAGCCGGACCCAGTGCCCGCCGTCCCACCGGTGCCGGCACCAGAACCGGACTCGGCTCCCGTCCCGCTGTCATCGGTGTAGGTGAAGCCCAGGGGTGCGCTGGTGCCGGCCGGGGTGGTCACGGTGACGTCGACCGGTCCCGCGGCGTGCGCAGGCGTGGTGAAGGTCAGCGTGGTCGGGCCGGTCACCGTGACGCCACTGGCCGGGATGGTGACCCCGCCGATGGTGACCGTGGTCTTGCCCGGGACGAACCCGCTACCGCTCACCGTGACGGTCGTGCCGCCACCGGTCGGACCCGAACCGGGGGTCAGACCCGTCCCCGTCGGCGGCACTGGGACGTAGGTGAAGCCCTGCGGTGCGCTGGTGCCGGCCGGCGTGGTGACGGTGACCTTGACCGGTCCGGCAGCGTGCACCGGCGTGTCGAACGTCAACGTGGTGGGGCTGGTGACGGTGACGTCACTGGTGGGAACGGTGATCCCGCCGATGGTGACCGTCGTCGCGCCGGGGACGAACCCGGTGCCGGTGACCGTGACGGTAGTTCCGCCGGTGGTCGGACCCGACGTCGGGTTCAGGCCGATTGCGGTGGGAGCGGGCACGTAGGTGTAGCCCTGCGGGCCGGTGGTGCCGCCCGGAGTGGTGACCGTGACCCCGACCGGGCCGGCAGCGTGCGGAGGCGTGCTGAACGTCAGGGTCGTCGGGCTGGTCACCGTGACGTTAGCGGCCGGGATCGTCACTCCGCCGATGGTGACCGTCGTCGCGCCGGGGACGAAGCCGGTGCCGGTGACCGTGACGGTCGTGCCACCCGCGGTCGGGCCGGACGGCGGCGTGAGGCCGATGGAGGTGGGCGGCGGCACGTACGTGAAGTTCTGCGGGCCGGTGGTGCCGCCCGGAGTGGTGACCGTGACCCCGACCGGGCCGGCAGCGTGCGGAGGCGTGCCGAACGTCAGGGTCGTCGGGCTGGTGACCGTGACGTTAGCGGCCGGGATCGTCACTCCGCCGATGGTGACCGTCGTCTGCCCGGGAACGAACCCGGTGCCGGTGACCGTGACGGTCGTGCCGCCCGCGGTCGGGCCGGACGGCGGCGTCAGGCCGGTCGCCGTCGGCGTGACGGACGGCTGCACACAGGTGGCGTTGCCTGCCGTGATGGTGCCCAGGGGCACACTGATCGGTGCGCCGTTGACGGTGCCGGTCAGGGTGAAGCTGATCTGCAACGCGGTTGCAGTGGCCGTGGTGGCGGTGGTCTGCTCGATACGGGTGCGGACGACCGCGGTCAGCGTGGCGTTGGTGACGTTGTTCACGGTGACAGCCGAAGTCACGGTGACGGCCGGGCCGTTCACCGTCGCGGTGACCAGTTGGCCGAGCACGTTCAGGCCGGTGACGACGGTGGTCGCGACGGGTGGCCCGCCGGCGGGACAGGTCGCCTGGCCGGACAGCGCGGTCGCCGTGATGGGTGATCCCAGCACGGCCGCGGCGAGCCCGTCGACGCGCGAGGTTCCCTGGTTGCGAGCCGCGGACGAGGTCGCCGATGCCGACGCCGTGCCGTTCGTCGCGGTGACGCCTACCGCGCCGGTGAGGGCAGCGGCCACGTCCACGGCCGACACGGCCGAGTCAGGGGGCGCGGTGACGGCGGCGACGGTGGCGTTCGCATTTGCCACCACCCCCGGCGGGTTGCCGGCCTGGCCGTTCAGCGCCACTTGCAGGGCGGTACCGCTGGCTTGGACGGGCGCGGCGGACGCGGGGCTGGCCGCAACGACCATCCCCGCGGCGAGCAGGCCGCCCACCGTGGCTGCCGCACCCCATCGGTGCAAGACCTGGACTTTCACAGAGACCTTCCCACTGCCAGCTCGCTGGCATAGATGTACATGGAACGTGTGGGCCGTAGTTTCCAGTGAATACGCTCGGTAGGCAACTCGACACGCAGATGGCGCGATCGATCCACCCGATGGCGGCCGACCCGCTGCCGGTGGCGCGCTCCGAATAGACTCGGGGCGACCACTTCAACCCATCATCGCGAGGACGCCGCATGAACAGCTCGAACAGCGCTCACGACGCAGCCGGCTCTGACAGCTCAGACAGCTCAGACAGCTCTGACAGCACAGACAGCTCGGCCGGCGATCAGCAGGACGCGGCCGAGGGCGACGCCGCCGCGGTGCGGGCCGGCGCGGACGTCGAGGTGCCTGCCGACGAGCCGGCAGCGACGCCCCACACGACCCGGACCCTATCCGACGTCGGGAAGATCGGGTTAGATGAGGACTTCCCACTCACCACCGATGAGCAGGCGCAGGACGAGGGATCCGTCGTCAACCCGGAGTCCTCCTGACCTCTCCGCTCGCCAGGGAGAGTCGCTCGCCGAAGTCGTACCGAAGGAGCCAGTCAGCAATGAACACACCCCGGGTCCCGGACGAGCGACTGACCGGCGACGAGCGTATCGAGCAGTCCGACGCTGCGATGACGGTGTCCGCAGAGCAGGTGTACGTCGACACCGAGTGGACCGTCAGTGGCCGGGTGCGGCTGCGTCGCCAGATCGAGACCCGCACCGAGACCATCCAGGTAACCCTTCGGCGCGAGGTCCTCGTGGTCGACACCGAGGACACCGTCGGCGACGACGGGGCGATCGTCGGGGTCGCCGCCGACAATCTCGCGGTCGGCGCCCCCGGACCCGTGCCCGAGCCGATCGTGCTGGTGCTGCGCGAGGAGGTTCCCGAGGTAAGCGTGCAGATCCGGCCGTACGAGCTGGTGTCCACCGACATCACCCGGACGTCTCGCGAGCATCCGGTCACTGCCACGGCGCGGCGCGAGCAGGTCGTGCTCGAGGGCGACACCGGGGCCTGATCGCCTACGGTTGGGGTACGAACACGCCGACGATGGAGAGCCCTCTCTTGCCCGAGCCGCAGGTGTACGTCATCCACGAGAACAGCGAGTGGCTACCACCGATCGCCGCCGCCCTCGACGCCGAAGGGGTGCCCTGGTCGCCCTGGCTGCTGGACGGCGGCGGGATCGACCTGACTACCGCCCCGCCGCCCGGCGTCTTCTGGTCGCGGATGAGCGCCTCGGCCCACACCCGCGGGCACACCGCGGCGGTCGAGCAGGCGCGCGGTGTGCTCAGCTGGCTCGAGGCGCACGGCCGCCGGGTGGTCAACGGCCGCCGCGTGCTGGAGCTTGAACTGAGCAAGGTCGACCAACTCGTGGCGCTGCAGGCGGCTGGGATCGACGTGCCCCGCACCGTCGCCGTCAGCGGCAATGAGGCGCTGCTCGCCGCGGCGGCCGAGTTCCCGACTCCCTTTCTCACCAAGCACAATCGCGGCGGCAAGGGCTTGGGCGTGGCGCGCTACGACTCGGTGGACGAGCTCGCCGTCGCGTTGAAGGACCCGTACCTGGACGTGCCGGTGGACGGCATCACGCTGCTGCAGGAGTACCTGCCACCGGCCGGCGGGGTGATCACCCGCGTCGAGATCGTCGGCGGAGAGTTCCTGTACGCGCTGACGGCCGATGTGGTGCGGGGCGGCTTCCAGCTGTGCCCGGCGGACGCCTGCGCGGTGGACGGCAGCGACGACGCGAGCCTGTTCGCCCAGCGGGAGAACTTCGATGACCCGATTGTCGGCCGGTACCTGGACTTCGCGGGCTCGGCGGGTATCGAGGTGGCCGGCATCGAGTTCCTCGAAACGTCCGACGGCCGCAAGGTCACCTACGACATCAATACCAACACCAACTACAACCCGGACGTCGAGGCGGCGGCTCCGCGCAGCGGCCCGAAGGCGGCGGCGAAATTCCTGTCCCGGCTCTTCAACCAGACAGACACCGCCAGAACAGACACCGCTACAGCAACGACCGACGGGACGGCACGCTGATGCGCTTCGGATACTGGATGCCCATCTTCGGCGGCTGGCTGCGCAATGTCGCCGACGAGCGGATGCCCGTACAGTGGCCCTTCGTCCGGGATTTAGCAGTAGCGAGCGAAGAGAACGGCTTCGACCTCAGTCTCATCGCCGAGCTCAACCTGAACGACATCAAGGGTCACCGTGCGCCGGCCCTGGACGCCTGGACGCTCGCGCCGGCCATCGCCGCGGTCACCGAGCGGCTGGAGCTGATGCTCGCGGTACGGCCCAACTACCACTCCCCCACGGCCACGGCCAAGGCGCTGTCCACCCTTGATCTGATCGCGCCCGGCCGGCTCTCGCTGAACGTCGTGTCGTCCTGGTGGAAGGACGAGGCCACCCAGTACGGAGCGCCGTTCGACGTGCACGACGCACGGTATGCCCGCACCGAGGAGTGGCTCACCGTGCTCCGCCGACTGCTCACCGAAGACACCGTCACCCATTCGGGTGACCTGTACGAGCTGGCCGCAACCATCCTGGAGCCCAAGCCCGCCACCGTGCCGACCGTCTACATGGGCGGCGAATCCCCCCGCGCCAAGCAGGTGATCACCGCGCTGGGCGACGCCTACGTGATGCACGGCGACCCGCCGGAGGTGATCTCGGCCAAGATCGCCGACCTCAACGGCCGCCGCGCCGAGCAGGGCCGTCCGCCGATGACCTTCGGCGTGTCCGGCTTCGTGATCTGCCGGGACACCGAAGCGGAGGCGCAGACGGAGCTGGACCGGATCCTGGACGTGCGCTCCAGCAAAGAGGCTTACGCCTCGTACGAGGACTTCGTCGCCGGTTCACAGCTGGAATCCCAGGTGTCGCTGGAGGAGTACAGCGTGTCCAACCGGGGCCTGCGCGCGGACCTGATCGGCACGCCGGCGCAGATCACCGAGCGGCTGCGGGAGTATTCCGACGCCGGAGTGGACCTGATGCTGCTGCAGTTCTCGCCCCAGCACGAAGAGATGGCCCGGTTCGGACGCGACGTCATCGCACCCTGGCGAGCCGCGGTCAGCGGCGCCTGATCGCCAGTGCAGCACCGGCCGATGCCACCGCACCGGCCAGACCCGCCAGCACACCATGATGGTGCGAGGCCCACAGCTGCACGCTGCGCTCCTTGGACTGGTCATCGAAGCTGCCGTGCGCGGTGTAGTCGCGGCCGCCGGACCCGTCGGCAGGGTCCCAGAGATTCACCTGGTCATCAGGGCGCCGTCTGCGCTCGGGCCGGTCGTCCTGCTGCGCCGCGTACCCCGTCCGGGCGAGGTAGCGGTCCAGCAGTCCCGGAGCGATCGCGTTGGCCGCGAGGGTTCCCATCGTGCTGCCGCCGACCCAGTACTCGCGCCGCTTGGGGTGGTCGGCGGCGTAGAGCACTGCCCGGGCCGCGACGTCGGGCTGATAGATGGGCGCCACCGGCTGGGCAGGCTCGGGCAGCCGGGACAGCACCCAGTCGAACTGCGGGGTGTTCACCGCCGGCATTTGGACCATGGTCACCCGAACCTTGCTCTTGTCGTGCAGCAGCTCGCAGCGCAGCGCCTCGTGAAAGCCCTGGATGGCGTGTTTGGAGCCGCAGTACGCCGTCTGCAATGGAATGCCCCGGTACGCCAGGGCCGAGCCGACGTGGACGATCACCCCGCGGTCGCGCGGGCGCATCCGCTTCAGGGCCGCCATGGTCGCGTAGACATAGCCGAGGTAATTGACCTCGGTGACGCGCTTGAACTCCTCCGCGCTGATATCGGCGAACTCCGCGAACACCGAGGTGAACGCCACGTTCACCCACACATCGATCGGCCCGAACTCGTCCTCAGCGCGCGCGGCGGCCGCTTCGACCTGTTCCGGATCGGCAACATCCGTCGGGATGACCAGGGCCTTGCCGCCGGCCCGCTCGACATCGAGCGCTGCCGCGGCGAGCCCGGTCTCGCCCCGTGCCAGCAGCACGACCTTGGCGCCGCGCGAGCCGAAGGCCTGGGCGGTGGCACGCCCGATGCCACCGCTGGCACCGGTGACGACGACGACCTGCTGCTGGGGCGGAGTCTTCATGGCTGCCTTCTCTCAGTGGTGGATCGCTGTTCCGTTCAGTCGCTGTTCGGTTCAGTCGCTGCGGTTTGGTCAGACGGGGCGTTCCTGCACGATAGTGGGAGGCACAGACACCGGCGCTGCTGGCTGGTCACGACCAGCAGCCTACGAGAGGTTGATCGATGGGGTTTACGGACCGGTTGGATCGGTTCCAGCGCAGGCATCCGGCGTCCGGCTTTCCGCTGGCGGTTCTCTACAAGTACATCGACGATTCCGGCGGCTATCTCGCTGCATTGATCGCCTACTTCGGGTTCGTCTCGCTGTTCCCGTTGTTGCTGCTGCTGGCGACCGTCCTGGGATTGGTGCTGGTCGGCCACCACGCGCTGCAGCAGCAGATCCTGGGCTCGGCGTTGCAGCAATTCCCCGTGGTGGGCAAGGATCTCGGCGATCCCAAGCGGTTGGGTGGCGGTCCGGCCGGCCTGGTGATCGGCATCCTGGGCTCGCTGTACGGCGGCCTCGGCATCGCTCAGGCCATGCAGTACGCCATGAACACCGTCTGGCGGGTGCCCCGTAACAGCCGGCCGAACCCGATCAAGGCCCGCGGCCGAAGCCTGCTGCTGCTGCTCGGCGTCGGGATCTCCGTCGTCGGCACCACCGTGTTGTCGACTTTCGGCGGCAGCTCCGCCGGCTCCCTGGGCCCGATCCTGCGGACCGCCTCGCTGGTCGGTTCGCTGCTCGTCAACGCCGCCATGTTCCTGTTCGTGTTCCGGATCGCCACGACCCGCTCACTGTCGATACGGGACGTGGCACCCGGCGCCGTGATCGCGGCGATCATCTGGCAATTGCTACAGAACTTCGGTGTTCTCTATGTCGGCCATGTCGTACGGAACGCCAGCGCCACGAACAGTGTCTTTGCTGTCGTGCTCGGGCTGCTGGCGTTCCTTTACGTCACATCGATATCCGTCGTGCTGTGCGCGGAGATCAATGTGGTGCGGGTGGAGAAGCTGTACCCACGCTCGCTTCTCACACCCTTCACCGACAACGTGGTGCTGACCGCCGCGGACCGCGAGGCCTATGCCGGTCAGGCGACTGCCCAACAGAGCAAGGGCTTCGAGGACGTCAATGTCCAGTTCGACCAGCCCAATGGCGGGCCGAGTGACGGTGAGCCGCGGTCATCCTCCGAGCGAGGCGTTTGAGTCTTCCTGGATCGTCGTTCCCGCCGAGGAGGCCTTGGACTTCACCGTCTGGACGAGCCCCTCCAGGACGCCGATGCCTGACGTGTCGCCGCTCTTGAGCTTGTCCACCACGGAGGAGACCTGGTCACCGATGGCTTGCAGCGGCCGGCCGATCGTCTTGCACAGGGTGGGATTGGCCTGCACGTCCTCAGCGGCCAGCCGGACTTCGCGCTTGATGAACAGCGCCGCGGCACCGGCCTTCACGAACGCGGTGATCCTGCCGTGCGCGCCCGACTTGAAGGTTCCGGCCTGGAACGGCTTGTAGAGATAACGGTGAAACGCGCCGAACGCCAGGCCCGTGTGCAGCACGAACTTCGACTTCGCGAAGTTGGTGGTGTTCGAGGTCGGGCAGCCCGCGGCCGCCGTGGAGGCACCGTCCGAACCGGACGTCGCGGACGGGTTCGAGCCGGCGGTGACCCCCGAGCTCACAGCGGACGCCGCACTGCTGGTCGTGCTGTTCTTGCCGCCGCACCCGGTGGCCACGAACGCCACCAGGAAGAGGGACAGGACCGCGGCGAGCACCCGGAAGGGCGCCGGCCCGGAGTGCTGTCGGAGTCGGCTTCGGACTGTGCGTGGTGATGTCATAAAGGCTCCTTGCCTCGTCGTTCGGGAACTGTTCCCGGCGAGTGGTGAGGCACTCGTAGCGAGGCTGATCCTTCAACCGCTGCTTCGACAGTAGCGCGAGACCTCCACGAAACTCGCGTGCGTGTGCCCAACGTGTGTCCAATCCGTTGGGTGGGTGGTGGCGAATGACGGGTGTGTTTCACCCGCCGCCGGTGGATGTGCCGGCACTGTCTTGGAGGAAAAGCATGAAGAAGTCCCTGCTCTTGGCCGCACCGGCGTTGGCGATCGGCGCGATGGCCCTGGCCATGCCCGGTGTCG
>NZ_JAVREH010000010.1:0-133460 GCF_031845305.1 Jatrophihabitans lederbergiae
CCGCGGCACCTTCACCAGCGTCAAGGACCTCATCGCCGCAATCGAGACTTACATCGACGCCTGGAACGAACGCTGCCAGCCGTTCACCTGGACCAAGACCGCCGACGAAATCCTCACCAAAGCAACCAGCGGTCAAAGATCATCGTTCACGCGACACTAGGACTGCTTGGGCTTCCCCAGAAAGGGCGTCGAACACAGAGCGAACACAGAACTCGAGGAGTTCGCCTTGATCCTTTATCAATTGCAGAGGGTCACGCCCAGCCTCGGTAGCAAGGACGAACCATCGGATGGCGAGCGGGCTGTACCTTAGCTTCTCGACTACGATCCGACGTGTATCCATTGATACCCGTTGCAGATGTTCAATTCTGCGCGATCGTGCCAGATCATTGAGTAGGTGAATACTGTCGCGTTCGCTGAGCGCATTGAGCGGATATCGCCGCTCGAACTCACCTATGCCAAGCCGACTGGTCACAAGGTAAGCCACGTCGTCGGGCAGTGCGTTATAGAGGGTAGAAAACTCCGCGCCGCCCAGACTCTCGAGGTTGTCGAAGACCACTAATACCTTGAGACCATTCAGGACTTGCGCGAGTTCTTCGACCGTGCCGACGAAGTTGGAGTCGAATGTCGCACCAAGCGGTCGCATCGCGCCGGCCAAATCGCGAGCGGCGTCAGCGATCTCGCGAACTCCATTGGCTGTTAAGCGTTCACTCTTCAGTGATGTCCAAAGGACTGCGTCGAACGGTCTGTCGATATCGTCCACGAGATCGAACGCGACTTGAATTGCGAGTGCCGTCTTACCAATGCCACCTTCTCCCGTGACTGTGATAACAGGCTCTCGACGTCGCTTTAGAAGGGCTACGAGCTCGCCCACCTCCTTCGACCGGCCGACTAGTCCCGTCTCGTCATATTCGGGAAGTGGCAGATTGTGTAGCGTATGAGCGTTCCTTTCGCGAATCTCAACCAATGGTTCCCACGAGGGATCCGTGTCCAATTGACCAATCGTTCGCTGCGTCTCGGCCCACCACCTCGTTCGAAAGGAGGTGAGCAAGGAGATTGCGGCGTCGCTGTCTCCTTCGGCAAGCGGACGGGCATGCATCACACGCTTGCGGATTGCCACAACCCGGTCCAGATTTGGCGTGAGCTCTCTCGCTTCCTTGCCTAGTTCTTCTGGAAGAAGACCACGGTGCGCATTTAGAAGGTCGTAGGCCTCACGGAGATCGAGGTAATCTACCAATGAACTCGACTCTGAAGCCGCCGCGTCCTCGGCTCTTCGCTGGTCGCACTTAGCCACCTTCTCGCCGAGAGTGCCAGATTCTCCTATCTCGGAGACGACGTATCGGGCGAGGATTTGCCTGATGTCACGCTCGAACGAGTCTATGAGGACGTAGAGCCGTGCTCGGCTCATCGGGATGCTTCGCTGCTCAGTCATGCTGCTGCCCTCCTGTGCTGGACCAGCTTCGGAGCGGGCCCCCTCGCGAACAATAGCGTGAGCCTCAACCCCAAACGGCGATAGTCGGTCGGCGGACGTGAGAGCGGATGCCTGACGCGGCAGCGGCTGTCTCGGCTGCAGGGACAGCCGGCCGAGTCTGGGCATAAAAACGCAGCACTAAGTGCCGAATCGATTGTGAGCGCGCGTGTGCCGACCCTGAGCCAGGAGTCGGCACATGGTTCCGTCCACCTCCGATGGTTCACATTGAACGGCATAGACATTTTGCGGGCGCGAGTCGAGTGCAGCGCGCCGGCTCGAGATCGTATATCGGTGTTCGATTACGCATATCTACCGCCCGAGGATCAGTAACGCCGCGCAGAGTCGGCGTTCGGCGTCGCTCGAGGGTGTATTCATCCTCGACGACCGGCCCGTGCTGCGAAATCGTCAAGTGCGTCGAGCACGTCCCGCGACTGCCACATCCGGTTGCGGGCGAAGCCGGTGAACTCCTCCAAGATGCCCACCTCTACGAGTGGCGCGACGGCGCGCAGCGCGTTTTGGGGGGTGACGGCAAGTTCGCGCGCCACAGTCGGTGTGTCGATGACTGGTTGGCGGATCAGGACGTCAGCCAGCTTCCAGGCCGTCGCTCCTCGCCGGGCCTTGATCGTGTCTTCCCAACGTTGCCGGATCTCTCTGAGGTCGAGCACCAGCTGGCGACCGTTGGCCGCCGCCGCGAAGGCAGCGTTCGCCAACTTCTCGACAATCGCGGATGGGTCGCCTTGGCGGTAGGCGGTCAAGGAGTCGAAGTACCCGTTGGTGTCAGTCAGCAAGCCTGCTGACACCGGCACGGTGACGTTCCTGGTCAGTCCGTGACCGCGCAGCATCGCATGGATGAGCGCCCGGCCGGTGCGGCCGTTGCCGTCAGGGAAGGGATGGATCGTCTCGAACTGGGCGTGAGCGATCGCGGCTTGGCTGAGCAACGGCAGGTCCGCGCGCCGGGTGAAATTGACCAGGTCAGCCATCAAGGCAGGCACGTGGTCGTGATGAGGCGGTATGAACGCAGCTCCGTGCGGTCCGAACGAGTCGCCGCCGATCCATACCTGTTCCTCGCGCCATCGGCCGGCGATCTCGGGCTGGACGTCCACCAGCAGGGCCTCATGCATGGCCAGAATGGCGTCTTCGTCGAGGCGGTCGGCGAGCGCGAGCGCGGCGACCATCGCGGCGACCATCGCGGCGACGTTGCCGACGATCTCGGTCGCGTTGCGTTTGTCCTTGCTTCCGAGCTCGGCCAGCGCGATCGACTTCGCACCTGACGTCAGGTTCTCGATCTTCGAGGACGATGCCGACTCCGACCGCAGCAACACCGAGGCGAATGGCGCCACCTCCGCACCCAACTCCGCGTCGAACCGGGCGATCTCGACCGAGGCATCTTCGGCCAGCGCCGCGACGGAAGTTGGAAGCGCAAGCGTCTGGTCAGCGATCTCTGAGACGACTGCCGCCCGATACGGCCCGGAGTGCCGCTGCCGCACCCGGTTGGACACCAACCCCGGCGAGATCGTCGACTGCCAGGCCCGCGCTTCCGTTCCAATGGCCGGCCACGGTGCTGAAACCATCCGTTAACAGTACGCTCAGAAGCTAAGTAAATGAAATTATACGTCGGCCACGTATACGGACCGCCGATCGTCGGGCCCGCAAGCATCCGATCAGAACGCGGGTTCCGATAAGACCAACGGCGGATAGCAGAACCGGTTCCCGGCCGAAGCGGACCAGTTGACCGGGCCGCGATGTCAGCCCTGGGTGAGGACCTGAGCACCGAGTTCCGCAAGACGGCTCCGAACCGCTCCGAACCGCTAGCGGAGCATCTGCGCTCAGCCAAACGTTGGCCAACGCGGTCCGGAAGGCCGAATTCTGTCGCGCAGCCCGATCCACCTCCGCCAGAACATCAAGACCGTTGCCCGAGTGCGAGACAAGATCCTCCAACGGCCCCACCCCGACCCAGCCGAGCAACTCCGCATCGCCACCGGCGGTCTCGGCCAACACGATCAAAGCGTCTACCACACCCTGAACGGCATCGACGCAGGCGACCTGAATGAATTCACATGCCCCACCGTGCTCACCGGCCCGCCACTCACTGAACCAGTCCGCCGCCCAGGCAGCCACGCTAGGCCAGCTGACTTCCGTCCCCTCGACCACGTCTGCCACGCCGCACGAGCCATCCGGACGGAAGCTGGCCTCGGACCCGAACATGCCGCCAGCCTAGAGATCACGTGAAGGCCCTGCTCCGACGCTGGGGGTAGGTACCGCGGCTCGATCCAAATCTGAGGTCCCAGACTTGGATGTTCCTGGGCCACATGCAACGGAAGTTGGAGGCAGGAACCGACCTAACTGGGATCAGAAGTAGCTCCGGTAGCACCGGCCCACGGATGCGCTAAGTAATGATCTTGACTTTCGGTTGCTTAGAGCAGCTCTGAAGCTCACTTGCGGGTCAGATAGGAGCGGTCACCCCGAGACTCGCTCATGCTGAACTACGCGCTGCTCAACAGTCGGATGACGCCACCCGCGCCAACTGGCTACCGAAGTGGCTGCCACGCGGATTTCGGACGGAGGGCCAAGTGCCTCTAGCCCTGTAAAGATGGGTGGAGCTGAGGGGATTCGAACCCCTGACCCCCACACTGCCAGTGTGGTGCGCTACCAGCTGCGCCACAGCCCCTAACCGATCAACTCCCCGTTTCCAGCGAGCCGTGATGAGTTTACACAAACCTCGGAACCCCCTCCGAACCAGCCCCTGGCGCACCAGCGAGACGGGCGCACAAGGAGCATCCAACACGCCGAGACCCCCCGAATTTCCTGACTTACAGTGTCCTCGGCCATACTTGAAGCGAGCCGCCGAGGTTTCGCGCCAACCGCAGGCCCCCGTGGAGCGGCGAGGACAACACTTAAGGAGACATCCGTGAACCGCAAGGAACTGGTGACCGCGGTCGCCGAGCACGCCGACCTGGAGCAGAAGACCGTGGACGCGGTGCTGCGCAGCCTGCAGGCCACCCTCGAGGACGCCGTCGCCAAGGGTGACAAGGTCAGCGTCCCCGGCTTCTTCGCCGTCTCGGTCGGCCAGCGAGCCGCCCGCGAAGGCCGCAACCCCGCCACCGGCGACACCATCCAGATCGCCGCTGCCAACACCGTCAAGTTCACCGCCGGCAGCGCCCTCAAGGATGCCGCCAACAAGTAAGCCAGGCCCCACCAGCACAGCCACACCAGCACGACCCGCAACACAAGCCAAGCGAGAAACAAGCACAGAGCAAAGAGAAGGGCCGGTTCCCCGCTTGGGGAACCGGCCCTTCTGCCTACGAAAAGCGCTACTTCTTGGTAGAACCAGAAGCAGACGGGGAAACCGCAGCGCTCGGCGACGAGCTCGTCCCAGCCCGGCTGGTAGCCGAAGGGGACGCGGTGGGCGACGGCGCCGCGGTGGACTTGGCCTTCGACAGCGCCGTCTGGATCGCGTTGTCAACCTGAGCCACCGTCACGGCATCGTTCGTGCCACCGAGCTTGGTCCCGGCCACGAACACCGTCGGCGTCCCGTTGACGCCCTTCTTGGACGCGGCGTCGGTCACCCCGGCCACCAGGTCCTTGTGCTGGTTGCTGGTCACGCACGTCGAGAAGTCCGCGCTGGTGATGCCCGCCTGCTTGCCCCAGGCGATCAGCTGCGAGTCCGGCACGCCGTTGCCGTTCTCGGCCGGCTGGTTGTTCTTGCCCGACGTCTTGCCGTACAGGATGTCGTGGAACTTCTGAAAGTCCGCCGGACTCTGGTCGGCCGCGCAGTAGCCGGCGTTCGCGGCCCGGGACGAGTACTTGTTCCCATTGGACAGCGAGTCCAGGAACGACATCACGTGGTAGTTGACCTTGATCGTGGTGGCCTTGACCTTGGCATCGAGGTCCTTGGTCAGGCCGCTCTGCTCCAGGTCGTTGCAGATCGGGCACTGGAAGTCCTCGTACACGTCGACCGGCACCGGCGCCTGCTGGTTGCCGACCTTCACGCCCGTCGCCGTGGTGGCATTCGCGGTATCGACGTTCGGGGCGATCTTGGCGCGGCTGCCCTGCACGCCGATGGCGACAAAGCTGACCAGCACCACGGCCACCGCGGTGCCTGCTGCGATGTAGCGCTGCTTGTGCCGCAGCTCCACCTCGGCAGCGGCGCGGGCGGCCCGGTAGCGCCGGACATTCTTCTCCAGCTTGGCCTGCTTGGGCGTCAGCTCCGGCACCATCTCGGACGAGATGATCGCCTGGTCCACCGACCACTTCGTCAGCGGCCACCGGATCAGGAACGCCGCCAGCGCAAGCAGCGCCAGGTCGCGCAGGATGTCCAGGGTGTAGCTGGTGGCGCTGGACTGGCCGCCGCCGCCGAAGCAACCGCACTCGATCTTGATGCCGCGAGCCGCCGCCTGGGCGATGCCCACCAGGAACACCACGAACAGCAACGCGCTCACCGCGGCCGCGTACCGGGTGATCAGCCCGATCAGCAGCAGGATGGCCAGTACCAGCTCGAGCACCGGCAGGCCGTACCCGATCGCCTGGCTGAGCCACTCCGGTGTCGCGTCGTACGCCCGGACCGCCTGCACGAACGTCCGGGGGTCACCGATCTTGGACAGCGACGCCCAGAACCACACCGCCGCGAGCACCACCCGGACGATCAGACCGGCCCAGCCGAGCCGTTCACGGTGAGCCGATAAGGCTGCGAACCTCACTGATACGAACCCCTCACTTGATGCCAGCGACCAGCGGCAGGTCATGCACGACCTGACCGGCCTCGTCATTGCTTTGCAGGAAAGCCACCCGCGCGTAGTCGTCGGAACCGTAGAGCAACACCTGCGCGGAGTGGGTCTGCCCCTCATCCTGGGCAAGTGTCACATGTGCGGCAGCCTGCGCGGCGTCGATTTCGGACTGTGTCCCGGTCAGGCCGACGAACTTGTTTCCCAGCCCCGCGTCGAACTTGCTCAGGTAGCTCTTGAGCACCGGCCCGGTGTCGTGCTTCACGTCGGTCGTCACGAACACCACCTGCGTCGCGGTCCGCACGTTCGCCGGCACCCGGCGCAGCGCGGTGGCGATATCGGCGAGCGTGGTGGGGCAGACGTCCGGGCAGTTGGTGTAGCCGAAGTACAGCAGCGTCGGCTTGCCCGCGGTCACGCTGCCGAACTTGAACGGCTTGCCGGCCTCGTCGGTGAGCGTGAACTGGGGACGGGGCTGAGGCGGCGTCAGACGGAGCCCGGAGTACGTCGGGTCAGTGTGGTCGTTCAGCTCACTCCGGGTCGCCGACGGGGCCGGCTGGGCGCTGGTTCCTGAGCAGCCGGTCACCACGAGCATCGCGGCGGCCAAGCCGGTGAGAAGGCGTTTGGTCATTTCGGCGCTCCCGCCGTCGGAGCCGGAGCGCTGATGGCGATCACCGGAGCCGTCACCAGCATCTCACCGGCCTTGGCGAAGTCGAGCTGCAGGTTCACCGTCTGGCCCGGCTTGAGGGCGCCGTACAGCTTCTCGATCATGGCGTGCCCCTTCCCCGGTGACAGCGTGACGCTGCCGTGCGCCGGAATGGTCAGCCCTGCCGCGCTGGCGCTCATCGAACCGTCCGTCTCGGCGTGCAGGGTGGTCTCGGCACCGGCCCCCGAGTTGACGGTCGTCAGGACGTCGGCGTCGGCCGTGGTGTTGTACACGGTGAAGTATGCGGCGGCGTTGATGCCATTGGCCGGCTCGCGGACGTAGGCGCCGCTCACCACCATCGGGGCACCCGCCGGGGAGGCGCTGGCCGGAGTGGCTTGTGGCAGGGCCCCGCGGACCAGGCCGGCGGCGCCGACGAGCGCCACGAGCCCGGCGGCGATAAGTGACATCGGGGGACGGATCACGGAATCAAGTATCCCAACTGCTGATTGTTAGCGCTGTGAGCGGGCTCTGTCACGACACCTTCAGGGTGGCGACGGCGGTGGTCGAGTCGAACTCCGAGGTCTGGACGGTAAGCGTGACCTGCCAGCTGCCCGCAACCGGCAGCAGCACCCCCGAGGCGGTGTAGTCCAGCGACCCGTCCGCGTGCAGCGGAATCGGGATTGGGCCGAGCTCCTTGGACGGCACGCTCGCCGTCGCCGTCACGCTGGTCGGCTTCGTGCCGCCGATCACCTGAACCGCGAACCCGACATTGCCGTGGGCGGCGGGACTCACTTCGACCATCGCCCGCGAGGACGACGTCAGCGCCACCGTGACGTGCTGCGGCTTGCTCCGCTGCGCGGCGAGGGCCACCTTGCCGGGCGGCTGCGAGATGAGCACCGCGGTCGCCCCCAGCACCACCGCACCGATGGTGACCTCGGTGAGCAGCGTCCGGCGGAGCCGTCCGAGCGTGCTCCGCTCGGGCCGTACCTGCTTGGATTCCGCTTGAGTCGGCCTAGACCGCACCGGACGGTTCTGGACGGCGTTGCGCGCGAAGTACCCCAGCACCACCAGGCCCGCGAAGAGCACCACCTTGAACAGCACCAGCTGGCCGTACCGGGTGGTGGTGATCGCGTCCAGGGTGCCGATCTCGCGCCAGGCCTGGATGGTGCCGGTCACCGCCAGCGTCGCCACACAGCCCATCGCGATCCGCGAGAAGATCGGCAGCCCGGCCGCCAGCTCGGCGGTGTCGGACTCCCGCTCCGACTCGGCGAAATCCGCTTCATCGTCGTCTACCGCAGCCGGCCGCAGCCGGGTCAGGGCCGCCACCAGCAGCGTCACCAGTCCCCCGAGCCAGACGATCATGGCCACCAGGTGCAGTGAATCGACCAGCACCGCCAGCCAGCGCGGGTTCTCCGACTGCGAGTGCCCGGACGCCGCGAACGTGACGACGATGCCGACCACCACGATGGCGGCGGCTTCCGGCGCCCAGCTGAGCCGGCGGCGCAGGTTCGGAGCCAACAGCGCGGTGAGCGCCGCGCCGAGCAACCCGAGCAGCACCAGCCGCAGCGACAGCAGCTGCCCGGCGTTGACGTGCAGCGTGTCGTCCAGCAGTCCCGTGTGCAGCAGCGATCCGAAGCCGCTGCCGGCCGCGTACGGGCCCTGCAGCAGGAACTCCCCCACCGCCCCGAGGACGGCCAGCGTCCAGCCGGACCACACCAGCCGCCGGATCGAGCTTCGCCGCTGTCCGGACGGCCAGAGCGTGAAGATCAGCCAGCTGCCGCCGAGCAGGCCGACTCCGGTGAAGCTGAGCCAGTGGCTGACCGCCAGTGCGGATGAGATTCCGCTGTTGACCGGAGCGGAGCCGGACGCGGCAGCGCCGATCGCCAGGGCGCCGTTGCCGACCACGAACCGCAACGAGCCCGCAACCGGATGCGAGTCCGCCGAGGTGACCCGGTAGCTCGCCAGGTACGTCCCGTCCCCGAGACTGGACTTGAGCGCCACCGAAACCGAGGTGGGGTCGCCCCGCGGATGGCTGGCGGTGCCCGCATCGACCCGTCGACCGGTGCCGTCGACGATCCGCAGGTAGCCCAGGTCCAGGCCGACGGCCTCGTCGAAGCGCAGCGTCACCGTGGCCGGGGCCTTGGCCAGCCTGGCGCCGTCCGCCGGATCGGAGCTGACCACCACGGCGTGGGCGGAGGCCTGCGGAGCCAGGAACAGCAGGACGGACAGCAGCCCCGCCAGCGACAGCAGTAGCCGCGCGGCCCGGTTCACGCGGCACCGCGGTGCCGTCGCGGCCGGCTGATCCACCGCGGCCCGCGTTTGTCGATGCCCGCGTCCTCAGCCGGGCCGGGCAGCCGCTCGGAGCGCGACATCAGCGCGACCAGCACCAGGCCGACGACGATTCCGGCGTGGCTGGCCAGCCGGGCGCCCTCGACCGCGCCGGACAGCACGTCGGGAATGCTCAGCAGGGCAAGTACCCCGACGAAGGTGGCCAGGATCGGCAGCGTCCCGATGGCGCGTACCGGCTTCACCGCCACCGCGAGGAAGGACGCGCCCATGGCCAGGTTCCACGCGGCGCTCTCGTGCGCGGCGTGCGCGCCCATCGCCATCGCGCCGCGCATGGCCACGTTGTCCCCGAACAAGGCCGGCATGGCCAGCGCCCACTGCACGAGGCCGACACCCGCCAGCGCGATCCGCACCCGCCACCGGCGGCGGCTCAGCCGGGTCGCGGGCAGCACGACACGCTGCAGGATCGCCTCGCTGAGGTCCGGCGGCGTCACGCCGGTGATCCGCAGCCCCCGACCGGCGCGAATGGCGGTCTGCAGCCATCCGGCACACTGGGTGCACGAAGCCAGGTGGGCGTCCAGCGCGGACGCGGACATGCCGATCGGCTCGCCGTCCAGTCGCCCGGAGGCCGCCTCGCGGTAGCCGTCACAGGTCATGCCAGTCAAGTCGGCTGCGATGGCGTTTCGGTTCCGGGCATGTGCGCCGGGTCACCGTGCGCCGTACAGCTTGGCACTCGCCAAACCGAACAGGGCAGCAGGACGAACAACTCGAGGAAGAGGGAGGCAGCGGTGCAGACTCAGGAACCGGAGTTCGACGACCTCACGCTCGCGGCGCTGCAGGCTCGCGCCGGGGACACCGACGCCGCCGCTCGCTTCGTCCGGGGTTCGCAGTCGGATGTGTGGCGGCTCTGCGCGCACCTGGGCAGCCGGCGCGACGCCGAGGACCTGACCCAGGAAACCTTCGCCCGCGCCTTCGCGTCGCTGCACCGCTTCGCCGGCCGGTCCTCGGCCCGTACCTGGCTGCTGTCCATCGCCCGGCGGGTCTGCGCGGACGCCATCCGCAGCCGCAAGCCGGTCAGCCCGATGGCCGAGATCGAGCCGCGCGAGCGCGGGTCCGACCCGGCCGACACGGTCAGTCTGCGGCTGCTACTGGACTCGGTGGACGCCCCGTTCCGCGAGGCCTTCGTCCTGACCCAGATCCTGGGCCTGTCCTACCCCGAGGCTGCCGACGTCATCGGTTGCCCGGTCGGCACCATCCGCTCGCGGGTCGCGCGGGCCCGTGATGCCCTGGTCACCGGCCTGGGCGACGGTAGCCGCTCCAACCGCAAGCTCGGCTGACTTTCTGGCTTTGAGCCCGGACAGCTCAGGCGGCGCCGCGGGCCTGGACGTCCTGGTGCGCCCGCCGCTCGGCGAAGAACGACGCGAACGGAACCGTGCCGGCGATCATGATCAAGCCGAGCTTCAGCCACGGCCAGCGCAGCCGGATACCGAGGTCGAGAGCGGTCAGCAGGTACACCATGAACAGGAAGCCGTGCGCGGTGCCGATCAGCCCGACGGGACCGTCATTGTGCGCGAAATACTTGAGCGGGACGGCGACGAAGACCAGCAGGATCAGCAGGACGCCGGTGGTGAAGGCGAGGATGCGGTAGCGCAGGAAGGCGCCGGACAGCCCCTTCTGGACAGTGCTGGTCACTCAGCAGCCTCTCGGTCGGCGGTGTTCAACTGAGCGTCCGCGGTGTTCAGTTGTGCAAGGTAGGCGTTGAGCCGCTGGCGCTCCGGGTCGGTCTCGACGGTCGGTGCCGAGGCCGCCTGTCGGTAGGCGACATAGTTTCCGGTGGGGGCCGGCTGGACGGTCTTCTCGCGGGGCTCACCGCCGCGCAGGAAGTCCCCCACGACCCGCACCCACATCACCAGCGTGAAGATCACGAACGCCCACCACTGCAGCGCATAGGCATAGTTGCGCAGCTCGCCGTGGTGCCGGATCGCGGCGTGCCACTGCCACCGGCCGAGCCAGACCATCGCGCAGCAGACCGCGATCACGACGACGTGCAGCAGCAGCCACTTCGGGTGCAGCAGTCGCAGCTTGCTCGGACGCTCGGACACGCCATCACGGTACGTCGTGGCGCTATGCGCGCGTCAGCCACCGGCAGCGCCCGCACAGCGGTTGATCAGTGACCGCTCAGACCGTGGTGACGTCGTCCTCGGGGGCCGGCTTCGGGGTGAACAGTTCCAGCGCGATGCCGTCGGGATCGCGGAACTCCAGGATGTAGCCGGCGCCGATGTCCTTGACATCCCCGTGCCGCGCGCCGAGTTCGTCCAGCGCCCGGGCGGTGTTGTGCAACTCGTCCACCGAGCTGACCGCGAAGCTCAGGTGGTCCAGCCCGACCCGGTTCTCGTCGAAGGTGTCGGAGGCCACCGGACGCAGGCCGAACAGTGAGTCGCCGAGCTTGTAGATGACACCGCCGTACAGAAAGGACAGCTGCTGCCGGGTCGCCTCGTCGGCGTCGGCTGGCACCTCGAAGGCCACCGGCAGGCCGAAGACCGCGTCGTAGAAGGCTCGCGAGCGCTCGATGTCGGTGACGGTCAGGCGGACGTGTGCGTAGGTGTGCGTGGCGATGGGCATAGCCCTAGCGTGCCACTGGTCCCCGCGGCGCGCGTCCCCGGTACCGCCACTCGCCGCCGTCGCGGACGAACGCACTGTTCTCCGACTGCGCACCGTCCAGACTGTTGATCCGGTAGTGAGCCCGGAAGTCGACGGTGCCCTCGGCGTCGAACAGGGCGCCGCCGGTGCGGCCGAGGATCTCCAGCCGGGTCCAGTGCTGGCCGCGGTCGAGTTCCAGCATCGCGGGCCGCGTGCTGCGGTGCCAGGTGCGACGCAGGAAGGCCACATCGCCGAGCGCGAAGGCACTGAACCGCGCCCGCAGCAGCGCCTCCGCGGTGGGTGGGGAAGCGTCGCCCCGGTGGTAGCGGCCACAGCACGCCCCGTACGGCTGACCGGAGGCGCACGGGCACGGGCCGGGCTGTGTGGTGCGCTGTGCCATCCAGCCATTGTGCGTGCGGATGCGGTCCGCGTGCGGATGAAATGTCGGCGGTGGGTGGCACGCTGAGCGGATGGAAGCAACTCAGGTCGCGGTTATCGGTGCCGGCATCTCGGGAATCGCCTGCGCCCGGACGCTAGCCGACGCGGGGATGGACGTGGTGGTGCTCGACCGCGGCCGTCATCTCGGCGGCCGGATGGCGGTGCGGACCGACCACGGCCGCCCGGTGGACGTCGGGGCGTCGTACTTCACCGTCGCCGACCCGGCCTTCGACGCCGTGGTACGGGACTGGGTGGAGCGGGGCCTGGCTCGTCCGTGGACGGACACCTTGGGCGTGTACGAAGCCGGCTCCGCTGGTGGGGGCGCAGCACTGCGCGCCAGCACCGGGCCGATGCGGTGGGCCGGCAGCCGCGGACTGCGCTCGCTCGTCGAGAACCTTGCCGAAGGCCTAGATGTGCGGCAGGTGCTGGTGTCCGGGGTCGGGCCAGGCCCGACCGTGGACGGTGACCCGGTGCTCGCGGCCGTGCTCGCCATGCCCGATCCACAGGGACGCCGGCTGCTGCACCCGGACCTGACCGTCGAGGCCGCCGCGCTCAGCGCCGGGTTCGAGCCCGTCCTCGCGCTGACCGCGGCGTGGCCATCCCGCGGCTGGGACGACAATCTGGACGGCCTGTTCGTCAACGGCGACGACCAGCTGTCCTGGATCGCCGACGACGGCCGGCGGCGTGGTGACGGGGCGCCGGTGCTGGTCGCCCACTCGACACCCGCCACCGCGGCGGCCCACCTCCACGAGCCGGAGCAGGCAACGGCGCCGATGCTCCGGGCCCTGCGCCGGATCCTGAGCATCCGGGACGAGCCAACCTGGACGCAGCTGCAGCGCTGGACGTATGCCCGTCCGACCGGCACCCGGTCCGAGCGGTACCTGCTCACCGACGACGGCATCGGCGCGTGCGGCGACGGCTGGTCGGACAAGCCGCGGGTCGAGGCCGCGTACCTGTCCGGCATCGCTCTGGGGACGGCCCTGGTTGCCCGCTACGGCTGACTCACCCGGTCCGCTGTCGCCTGGCCACGGGAGCCTGCCCGGTATCGACGATCTTCGGACCTGACAATTATCGGAGCACCTTGGCATGATGGCCCTATGTCTCTAGTCCGCAGGATCGCCCGTCCACTGCTCGCAGCCACCTTCATCTCCGGTGGCATCGACACCCTGCGCAAACCCGCGTCCAGGGTGGCCGCCGCCGACCGCGTGCTGGCGCCCCTGGTCGACCGGGTTCCGCAACTGTCCAACACCGAGCAGGTCGTCAAGATCGATGCCGCCGTCAAGGTGGTGGCCGGGAGTCTGCTGGCCATCGGCCGGGTGCCACGGCTGTCCGCCACGGTCCTCGTCGCCAGCATCATCCCGACCACGGCCGCCGGCCACCCGTTCTGGCAAGAGCGCGACCCGGCCCAGCGGACCCAGCAGCGCCTGCACTTCTTCAAGAACGCCGGCATGCTGGGTGGCCTGCTACTTGCCGCCGTCGACACCGAGGGCCGCCCGTCCTTGGGCTGGTGGGCGCGGCGCGCTCCCGCGATCGTCTCGCACACGGCCACCGGGCTGCGCCGCGACACCGAGCTTGCGCTGCTGTCGGCCGGTCACACGGTGCGCGAGAAGCTTCCCGTCTGAACCGTCTGAACCGTCGCCACACAGAATGAAGCCGGCGCACCGACCGCTCTGCGCGGATGATGCGCCGGCTTTCGCACGCCCGGACGGCAAAGCCGTCCGAACGCCGGACTTAACGTCAGTTCTGGGCGTCGTTGTCGTTCTGGACGTTCTTGTAGTCCGCCGGGTCGCCCTGGCCGCCGCCCTGCGGGTCACGCTCACCGGTGACGGACTCGGCCGGCATCTCATCGACCCGCTCGCGGGCGCGCTCCGCCAGATCGTCGGGAACCTGTGGATCAGTCACATCTGCCTCCTGTTCGTGGATCACTTCGCTGACTGATTCCGACGCTACTCAGCTCCACGGCCGGCATACCAGGACCCGGCTAGCGGATGGCGAACCAGGCGAGGCTGGCCGCGCCGGCGACCATGCAGTAGATCCCGAACGGACGCAGTGACCGTCCGGCGAGGTAACGGGTCAGGAACCGTACCGACAGGTATGCCCCCACTCCGGACAGCACCGCGCCGAAGATCACCTGGGGCCGGATGCCGGCGCCGAGCGGACCGGTGAGGTCCCCCAGCTTGAGCGCGCCGGCCGCCAGGATGACCGGGGTGGCGAGCAGGAACGAGAACCGGGCGGCGTCCTCACGGTTCAGGCCCCGCGCCATGCCCGCGACCATCGTCACGCCGGAACGCGAGATGCCCGGGGCGAGCGCGAGGATCTGCGCCGAGCCGATCAGCACCGCCTGGCCGGTGGACTGCTTCGCCAGCCTGACGTCGGACTCCGGCCCGGTGACGCGCTCGTCCACGTACTCGACGTCCGTGCTGGGATCGGAGCGGCGCAGTTGCTCGGCGACGAACAGCACCAGGCCGTTGACGATGAGGAAGATCGCCGTCGGCACCGGCTTGGCCAGGGTCGTCCGGAACCAGTGCTCGCCCACCAAGCCGACCAGACCCACCGGGATGGTGCCGAGCACCAGCAGCCAGGCCAGCCGCTGGTCGGCGTCGCGCACCTCGCGCCGCGCGATCGAGGTGACGAGGCCGCGGACCACCCGGACCCAGTCCCGCCAGAAATAGATGATCAACGCGATGGCGGTCGCGACGTGCAAGCCGACGATGAACGCCAGGTACGGCGACTCGGGCGTGGACACATTCAGGTCGCGAGCCCACGAGCCACCGATCACGGCTGGTAACAACACGCTGTGGCCCAGGCTCGAAATGGGGAACAGCTCGGCGACCCCTTGCATCGCCCCCACAACCCCCGCCTCGAGCCAACTCAGATGGTGCTGTGCGACAGACACTGCGTGCCCTCCCTAATCGTGTGATCCGGCGGGTGGAGAATGCCGGAGGTGACCGACGAACGCCCTACTCCGGCTCAGGGCCCTCTCACCGGCGTGGCCACCGGCTTGCATTCCAGCACGGACAGGTCTCCGGCCTGGCGACGGCGCACCGAGGGCGAGCAGCGCTGGTGGGTGGCGCTGTCCATCCTGCTGGTGGTGGTGCTGCAGTCACTGCTTCCGCAGCGGTTCACCATCCATCCGCGGTTCCTGCTGCAGGCCATCGAGTTCGCGGCGCTGGTGGCGCTGGTGGTGACCCATCCGGAGCGGATGTCCAAACGCACCAAGGGTGTTCGCGCCGCCAGCCAGGCGCTGCTGGCCTTCGTCGCCGTGACCAACGTGATCTCGGTGGTGCTGCTGATCCATCAGATCACTTCCGGCGGGAAGATCCCGGCCACCGAGCTGCTGCTGGGTGGCGCAGAGATCTGGTTCACCAACGCCATGGTGTTCGCGCTCTGGTACTGGGAGTACGACCGCGGCGGCCCGGCCAGCCGTGCTCGCGGCGACGCCGAGATACCCGACTTCCTGTTTCCGCAGATGACGGACGACAAGCTGGCGGCGAACTGGGAGCCGATCTTCATGGACTACCTGTTCATGTCGTACACCAACTCCACCGCGTTTTCGCCGACGGATACCCTGCCGCTGTCGCGCTGGGCGAAGGCGCTGTTCATGGCGCAGTCCGCGATCTCGCTGGTGACGGTCGCGCTCATCGCCGCCCGCGCGGTCAACATCCTGCCGGGGTCCTGACAGGCCGGACCCCGGGCGGCTCGAGCCCGACCGAAACCGGCTGACCGCTCAGCCCTCGTAGTGCTGCCCGATGGCGGTCAGCGCCTTGTCGATCGCGGCCAGGCCCTCGCGCATCTCGTCGTCGGTGATGGTGCACGGTGGCACCACGTGCAGCCGGTGATAGTTCGTGAACGGCAGCACGCCGTTGGCCTTGAGCGCGCCGACCAGCTCGCCCATCGCCACTGACGTCCCGCCGTAGGGCGCCAGCGGCTCCCTGGTGGCACGGTCCTTGACCAGGTCCAGCGCCCAGAAGACCCCGACGCCGCGGACCTCGCCGATGATCGGGTGCCGTTCGGCGAGTTCGCGCAGACCGGGGCCGAGCACCGTCTCACCGATCCGGGCGGCGTTCTCGATGATCCCCTCGTCCGTCATGGCGTTCATGCTGGCCACCGCGGCGGCGCAGGCCAGCGGGTGGCCGGAGTACGTCAGCCCACCCGGGAACGCCCGCTCGGCGAACGTCCGGCAGATCTCGTCCGAGATGATGACGCCGCCCAGCGGGACGTAACCGGAGTTCACGCCCTTGGCGAAGGTGATCAGGTCGGGGGTGACGTCGTAGTGCTCGAAGGCGAACCACTTTCCGGTCCGGCCGAAGCCGCACATGACCTCGTCGGCGATGTAGACGAGGCCGAACCGGTCGCACAGCTCGCGGACACCGGCCAGGTAGCCCGGCGGCGGCGGCATGATCCCGGCGGTTCCAGGAATGGTCTCGAGAATGATCGCGGCGATGGTGGCGGGACCCTCGAAGCTGATCACCTGCTCCAGGTGCTCCAGCGCCCGCTCGCATTCCTCGGCCTCGGTGCTGGCGTGAAAGGCCGACCGGTACAGGAATGGGCCGAAGAAGTGCACCACGCCGCTGGTGCCCAGGTCGTTCGGCCACCGCCGGGTGTCACCGGTCAGGTTCACCGCCGTCTGGGTGCCGCCGTGGTAGCTGCGGTACGTCGCGAGCACCTTGTTGCGTCCGGTGTGCTGCTTGGCCATCCGGACGGCGTACTCGACCGCCTCGGCACCGGCGTTGGTGAAGAACACCTTGCGCATGTTGTCCGGTGAGCGCTCGATGATCAGCCGGGCGGCCTCGCCACGCGCGGCGTTGGCGTGCTGGGGCGCGACGGTGCACAGCAGGTCGGCCTGGGCCTTGATGCCGGCGACGACCTTCGAATGCTGGTGGCCGATGTTGGTGTTGACGAGCTGGGAGCTCAGGTCGAGCAGCCGGTTGCCGGCATCGTCGGTGACGTAGGACCCGGCGGCCGAGGCGATGACCAGGGGCTTCAGGGCGGCCTGCGCACTCCAGGAGTGGAATACGTACTCGCGGTCGAGTTCGTAGGTGCTCTCGGCTGCCATGGTGGTTTCCCGTCTGCCGGTGGGTGCTTATAGGTTTGTGACCATCGAGCGTGCGAAGCGCGAGCCTCAAAGGCCGAGCCACAGTGAGCCGATCGTAGAGAGTCGCACGGATGCGGCGTCAAGGAGGCAGTCCCGGCGTGACAGATCCGAAGTTGCGATCCGCCCGGGCCGCGACCGCGCTGACGTTCGCCTTCAACGGCTTTCTGATCGCGGCCTGGGTTCCGCATATCCCCGAGGTGAAGCACCACCTCGGACTGTCGGACGCCTCACTGGGGCTGGCGCTGCTCGGCCCTGCCGTCGGATCGGTGATCGCGATGCCGCTGGTCTCGCGCGCCACGACGCGCTGGGGCAGCGGTCCGGTCACCGCCGTGATGACCTTCGTGTCGTTCCTGGTGATCGCGGGCCCCGGTCTTGCCGCGAACCTGCCCGAGCTGTTTCTGGCGCTGATGGCGTGGGGCATGGTGACCGGCGGCCTGGATGTGGCGATGAACGCCCAGGCGGTGCAGATCGAGACCAGCTACGGACGTCCCATCATGTCGAGCTTCCATGCGTTCTGGAGCGTGGGAACGGTGCTCGGCACGGTCGTCGGCAGCGTTGGCGCGGGGCTGAACGTGTCGCTGGTCCGGCAGCAGGCGGTGCTGGCGGTGGTGCTGGCGCTGATCACCGGAACCTTCGTCCGCAACTTCATCGCCGACCACCGCGCCGAGGAGTACGCCGAGGGCCGCAAGACCTTCGAGCTGCGGTTAGTGCTGCTCGGCCTTGCCGGGGTCTGCGCGCTGTTGGCCGAGGGCAGCGCCGGTGACTGGTCTCCGGTGTACCTGCGCGATGACCTGCACGTGTCCCCCGGCCACGCCGGATTCGCCTTCGGTGCCTTCACGATCATGATGACGGTGGGCCGGCTGATCGGCGACAAGCTCGTGCTACGGCTGGGACGAAGCCGCAGCATCACCGTGCTGGCCGCGATCGGCTCGGTCGGCATGGCGGCGGGGCTCGTCAACAACACCGTGATCGGCTCATCCCTCGGCTTCGCCTGCCTCGGCCTGGGCCTGTCGGTGCTGGTGCCGGTGTTCTTCTCCACCGCCGCGGACGGCCCGGGCGCGGCCGGTCCGAAGATCGCCGTGGTAGCCAGCTTCAGCTATCTGGGCTTCCTGCTCGGCCCCGCCTCGCTCGGGCCGCTGGCCAGCGCCACGTCCGTGCACGTCGCCCTGTGGGTGCTGCCGACGTTCGCCGCGCTCGCCGGGGTGCTCGGGGTGGTGGCGGTCCGGATGACGGCCCGGGTGGCGCGCGAGGCACTGACCCCGGCGGCCTGAGCCGGCATCCTTCGGCCGGGCAGCGTTGACCACCATCAGGTGCGCGGCCTCGACCTCACGCCCACTAAGCTTGCCCGGTGAGTACCGGGACGCGCGTCTTCATCGCCCGGCTGGCAGGCCTCGGAGTGTTCGACCCCAACGGCGACCAGCTCGGGCGAGTTCGCGACGCCGTGGCCACGCTGCGAGTGGGCAGGCTGCCTCCGCGAATCCTGGGGCTGGTGGTCGAGGTACAGCATCGGCGCCGGATCTTCGTGCCGATGGGACGGGTCACCCGGATCGAGCCGGACGCGGTCGTGCTCACCACCGGCAGCGTGAACATCAAGCGCTTCGAGCAGCGGCAGAACGAGCTGCTGGTGCTGGGCGAGGTGCTCGACCGGACCGTGGTCCGCATCGAGGACGGTGCCCGGCTGGTCGTGGTCGACGCCGCGATGGAGCAGAGCCGGACCCGCGACTGGGTGATCACCCGGCTGGCGGTCCGCTCGCCCACCCCTGGCAAGCTCGGCCGGCGCCGCGCGGTCCTCAACCAGATGGACTGGAACGAGGTGGACGGCCTGTCGGCCACCGAGAACGGCCAGGGCGCGGAGTCGCTGCTCGCCGTGCTGGCCGGCCTGCGCCCCGCCGACCTCGCCGCGCAGTTGCAGGGAATGCCGGACAAGCGCCAGCAAGAGGTCGCCGAGGCCCTGAACGACGAGCGGCTCGCCGACGTGATGGAGGAGCTGCCCGAAGAGGACCAGATCAACATCATCACCGGGCTGACCGACGAGCGTGCGGCCGACGTCCTGGAGAAGATGAACGATGACGACGCCGCCGACCTGCTGCGCGAGTTGCCGACCGGTGACCAGGAGCGGCTGCTGGAGTTCATGGAGCCCGAAGAGGCGGCTCCGGTCCGGCGGCTGATGACCTACGGCGAGTACACCGCCGGCGGCATGATGACCTCCGAGCCGGTGGTGCTGCTGCCGGACGCGACCGTCGCCGAGGCGCTGGCGCGGTTGCGCAACCCCGACCTCAGCCCCGCGCTCGCGGCGCAGGTGTATGTCGTCCGGCCGCCGCAGGCCACTCCGACCGGGCGCTACCTGGGGGTGGCGCACTTCCAACGGCTGCTGCGCGAGCCGCCGTCCTCGCTGGTCTCAGGTGTTCTGGACGACGGGATCGACCCGCTGGTGCCGTCCTCGACGCTGCAAGAGGTCACCCGGCATCTGGCGACCTACAACCTGGTCGCGGTGCCGGTGGTGGACGACAACGACCGGCTGCTCGGCGCGGTCAGCGTGGACGATGTGATCGACCACCTGCTGCCCGAGGACTGGCGGGACCGGGACGAGCTTCCGGCGGACGCCGCCATCACCCGCCGGAGAGCCGAGTGAGTGAGCATCGCAGCGAGGAACGAGCGCGGAGCGGAGCGAATACAGCACAGAGTGAGCATCGCAGCGAGGAACGAGCGCGGAGCGGAGCGAACTCTTCGATGAGCGCTTGCGCGAAGAGCTCCCGATGACCGAACCGCGCCGTCGGCTTGATCAGCCGAAGACTCCTCGTGGGCTGCGCGCGCCGAAGCTCAGCGCGGACGCCGTCGGCACCGCCGCCGAAGGCATCGCCCGGTTCTTCGGTACCGCTCGCTACCTGTTCATCCAGACCGTGCTGGTGATCTGCTGGATCACCTTCAACATCCTGGCGCTGGGCGTCTGGAAGTTCGACCCGTACCCGTTCATCCTGCTCAACCTGGCGTTCTCGACGCAGGCCGCGTACGCCGCGCCGCTGATCCTGCTGGCCCAGAATCGGCAGGCCGACCGCGACCGGATCCAGTCCGAGGCCGACCGCGCCCGGGACGAGCGCGCCATCGCCGACGCCGAGTACCTGGCCCGCGAGATCGCCGCCATCCGGATCGCCCTGGGCGATGTGGTCACCCGTGACTACCTGCGCTCGGAGCTGTCGAAGCTGGACGGGCCGAGCCCCCGAGGCCGCGAGGACCGCGAAGCGAGCTAGAAGACTGCTGAGTAATCCCGGTTGCCTGGCTAAGTTCGTAAAGCCCTCATGGCGGCACTCGACCACCGTCCGAACCGCCCGTTCCCGCAACCCCGGGCGGGTACCGCTTCGACGACAGGCGACCGCAGGTCCGTCCTGGTGGCCATGCTCATCCTGTCTCCATCTGTTAGGCCGGGTCGCCTTCGTGGTCACCGTCGGCGTCGTGCGTGGGCCTCACGGTGCCGTCTGTGCAGGTCATGGCTGCTGCGATCACCGGACGGCTCAGCGCAGCTCCTGGATGCGGATCAGGTTGCCCGCGGGATCGCGGACGGCGCAGTCGCGAACGCCGTACGGCTGCTCGGTCGGCTCCTGGACGACCTCGGCGCCACTGGCCTGCAGCCGCTCGAACGTGCCGTCGAGGTCTTCGGTGGCTAGCAGAAGCATGGCGTAGCTGCCCTTGGCCATCATCTCGGCGATGGTGCGGCGCTCGTCGTCGGTGATGCCGGGGTTAGCGGCCGGCGGATTCAGGACGATGGACGTGCCGGGCTGGTCGGCGGGGCCGACCGTGATCCAGCGCATCCCGCCGTATCCGACATCGTTGCGGACCTCGAAGCCGAGGGTGTCGCGATAGAAGGCCAGGGATGCGTCCGGGTCGTTCTGCGGGAGGAAGCTCGCGTGAATGGTGATGTCCATGGCGGTCACGCTAGTTGCGGCTCGGTGACCCGCGCTTCTCGATTCCTGATCGGTTTCGTCACCTGTTTCGCCACGCACGACGGCATCCCCGCCGTCGCGCGCGTCGCGTGGCGCCGGTAGGTGCTGGGCGGCACACCGACCAGCTCGGTGAAGCGAGTGCTGAAGGTGCCCAGCGACGAGCAGCCGACAGCGAAACAGACCTCGGTGACGCTGAGGTCGCCACGACGCAGCAACGCCATCGCGCGCTCGATGCGCCGCGTCATCAGATAGCCGTACGGCGACTCGCCGTAGGCGCGCCGGAACTCGCGGCTGAGGTGCCCGGCCGACATGTGCGCGCCGTGGGCCAGCGCCTCGACGTCCAGCGGCCGCGCGTACTCCCGGTCGATCCGGTCGCGGACCCGGCGCAGCCGCGCGAGGTCGTGCAGGTGCTGCGCCGCGGCGAGTCTGCTGGTCACCTGCGAGATCGTGCCACGTCGCGCCGAAGGTGCCTAGCGCCGCTGGCGTCCCACCCCACTCCGCGCCCGCACTGGCCCGTCTGCGGCGCTTACGTCCTCGACCTGCTCAGGCCCTGAGGTATCGCCACTCACCGATGTCATCCCAGAGCGAGGTCGCGGGCTGCCGGGAGCCGGTCCGTCTCGCTGAATAGCCGCCAGCCACGGCCGCCACCAGCGCGGCGGCGACAGCGAAGCTCGCGGCGGTGAAGGCCACGGGCAGCACGGTGGCAAACCCGAACAGGGCGCCGCCGACGGGGGCCGCCGACCAGGACCGACATCACCGTCTGGGACGACAGCAGCCAGGAGTTGGCCCGCTCGATGACGGGGTCGGCCACCAGCATCGGCACCAGCGCCGAGGCCGCGTTGTCGAAGAAGGTCTCGGCCACACCAAGGACGAAGGAGACCGCCGCAAGACCGGCCACCGGGGCGCGGTTGCTCGCGACCAGCAGCGCGAAGCAACCCACCACGATCGCGCGGAGTACATCGGTGCGCCACATCAGCCGTCTGCGATCCACCCGGTCGACCACCGCACCGCCCAGCAGGCCGAACAGCGGCCAGGGCAGAAAGCCGGCGGCCGACACCAGCGCCACCGCTCGGGGATCCCGGGTCAGCGCCGCCGCAAGCAGTGGGAACGCCACGAACCGGATACCGTCGCCGAGCGAGGACACACCGTCGACGCGGTCCACACCAGCCAGAAGGGGCGGCCCAGGGACGTCCTCGCGTTAGATCGCACGAGAGGTCATTGTGCCGGTCGCGCAGGCGGCGGGATGTCAGAGCGCGGACAACAGTGCCCCCGCCAGCACGCCGCCCACAGCGACCAGCGCGGCCACGCTGAGCGTCAGCCGCCAGCCGAAGGCGCGCCACACCATTGCCATGCCGGGCAGGCTGGCGGCCGGCAGCGTGACGAGCAGCGCCCCGACCCCACCGAGGGACAGCCCCGCCACCGCCAGACCCTGCAGGATCGGGATCTCGCCGGCCGTCGGAATGACCAGCAGCGTTCCCACGACGGCCGCGATCAGTACGACCAGGACGCCGGTGTGCAGGTGATCCCGGCCGAGCGGGAACAGCCAGCCCCGGAACGCGCCGATGAGCATCACCACGACGAGGTACTCGGGCAGCAACGTGAGCGTCAGCCGCAGCAGCGCCCGGGCGAACCGCGCCGGTGCCTGGGCAAACCAGTCGGCCGGCCCCGACGGCGAATCCAGCGGTGAAGAGCCCGTCAGCTGCTCGACAGCAGCGGCCGGAGCCGGCCGGTCGGTGAGCCGGGACACCAGCGCGGAGCCGCCGACCACCAGGGCGACGCCCATTCCCAGCCGGGTGACCGTCCACTGCCACGGCGCCACGAACGCCAGGAACACCAGCACGGCGGGGTTGAGCAGCGGGTTGCCCAGCCAGTACGCCACCGCAGCCGAGGACGAGACTCCGTCCCGGCGCAGCGTCGACGCGACCGGAGCGGTACAGCAGGTGCACATCATCGACGGCGTGCTGACCAGCCCGCCGATCACCGCCGACTGCACCCGGCCGCGACGGTTCATCATCCGCAGCAGCCAGGCGCGTGACAGCAACGCCTGGATCGCGGCGCTGATGAGCACGGCCGCGGCCAGCGCCTTCCAGATCGCCTTGACGTACGCGCGGGTGAACGTCGTCGCGGCGTGCCAGCTCGGGGCATTCCCGGCGTGCACTCCCCCGACGGCCAGGATGCTCGAACCGGACCAGGTGTGGGTGCCGCTCACGTGCGCGGTCCTGGCCGCGTAGGGAATCCACTTCGCCCAGAGCAGCACCACGACGAAGACCACCGCGACGATCAGCATCCCGCCGGCGGCGGCTCCTCGGGTGGGTGACGAGCGGGGGCTGTCGTCCAGCAGCGTTGTCCGAGCACCGAGCAGGTTGGCCATCAGGCCGGCACCTCGGACTTGTCCGCGCCCCACATCGTGTGGAAAGAACCTTCCTTGTCGACACGCTGGTAGGTGTGCGCGCCGAAGTTGTCACGCAGCCCCTGGATCAAGGCAGCCGGCAGCCGCGTCCGGCGCAAACCGTCGAAGTACGCCAGCGAGGACGAGAATGCCGGGGTCGGGATGCCGGCCTGCGCGGCGGCCACCACCACCCGGCGCCAGGAATTGACGCCGTTGGACACCGCCCCGGCGAAGTACGGGGCGACCAGCAGGCTGCTGAGGTCCGGATCGGCGTCGTAGGCCTCGACGATCCGGTTCAGGAACCGAGCCCGGATGATGCAGCCGCCCCGCCAGATGGTCGCCATCGCGCCCCGGTCGATGTTCCAGCCGTACTCGTCGCTGCCAGCGCGGATCTGGTCGAAGCCCTGGGCGTAGGCGACCACCTTGGAGGCGTACAGCGCCTTGCGGACGTCCTCGATGAACTGGTCCCGGTCCGAGCCGAGCGTGCCGGCCTTGCCGTCGTCACCGAAGGTCTTCGCCGCCGCCTTGCGCTGGTCGGCATGCCCGGACAGCGACAGGGCGAACGTCGCCTCGGCGATACCGGTGATCGGCACGCCCAGGTCCAGCGCGCTCTGCACCGTCCACCGTCCGGTTCCCTTCTGCTCCGCCTGATCCCGCACCACGTCGAGAAACGGCTTGCCGGTCTCGGCGTCGATGTGCGCGAGCACGTCCGCGGTGATCTCGATCAGGAAGGACTCCAGGTCGCCGGAGTTCCAGTCGCGAAAGATGTCGGCGATCTCGGCGGGCGTGGCGTCCAGACCGCTGCGCAGCAGGTCGTAGGCCTCGGCGATGAGCTGCATGTCGGCGTACTCGATGCCGTTGTGCACCATCTTCACGAAGTGGCCGGCGCCGTCCGGGCCGACATGCACACAGCAGGGGGTCCCGTCCACGTCCGCGGCGATCGACTCGAAGATCGGCCCGAGCTTTTGATAGGCCTCGTCCGAGCCGCCGGGCATGATCGACGGCCCGTTCAACGCGCCCTCCTCACCACCTGACACGCCGGCGCCGACGAAGTGCAGACCACGCTCGGCTAGGTCGTGCTCGCGGCGGCGGGTGTCGGCGAAGTGTGCGTTGCCGCAGTCGATGACGATGTCACCCTCGTCCAGCAGCGGCACGAGTTCCTCGATGACGGCGTCGGTAGCACTTCCGGCCTTGACCATGATGATGATGGCGCGGGGCTTCGCGAGCGAGGCGACGAAATCGGTGAGGGACTCGCTCGGTACGAAGTCGCCCTCGTCGCCGTGCTCATGCATCAGGCTCTCGGTGCGGGCGTTCGTCCGGTTGTGCAACGCGACCCGGAAACCGTGCCGGGCCAGGTTGCGAGCGAGGTTGCGCCCCATCACGGCAAGTCCGGTGACACCGATCTGGGCCGTTCCGGCGGCATCGGAGGTGGACACTGGCTCGCTCATGCGGATGGCTCCCGGGCTTCTCGGCTGGTTGGCATTCGGTCCAGTGCCGTACGCACCGTCCCGAATCACATTAAGCCGAGAATCTCGATCACCGCTTCTTCGCGCTCAGTCCAGGCCGCAGATCTCGTCCGGGTTCTCGGTCTGGTCCTGCACCGGGTCGAGCTTCACCATCAGCGCGTGCAGCTGGCGCAGCTCGTCGTCGGTGAGCCGGTCCAGCACCAGCTTGGATACGCCCGCGAGGTGGACGGAGGCGGCGTCGCGCAAGGTGTCGCGGCCCTTGGCGGTCAGCACCGTGTACAGGCCGCGCGCGTCGCTGGGGTCCGGGTGCCGCTCGACGAGACCGTCCTTCTGCAACCGGTCGACCAGCCTGGTCAGGCCGCTGCGCGAGAGCAGCACCGCCTGTGCCAGCTCCGACATCCGCAACCGGTGGTCCGGAGCTTCGGCCAGTTGCACCAGCACGTCGTAGCTCGCGATGGCGATCTTGCGGTTGACCTGCAGGTCCTGTTCGAGGATCCGCAGCAGGTGCGTGTGTGTCCGCAGGAAGCTGCGCCAGGAGGCGAGCCGCCAATCCTGCGCGCGAGCGGACAGCTCAGCGGCTGGCACCCGCTCAGCGGCAGTTTCGGCAGGCAGGGCGGAGGTGGACATCACCGCACATGATAGTGACCACGAGCACGGCCGTACGATCGAATCGTGACTATCGAAGATTCCCGGCGGAACCCGACCACCTTGCAGGCGGCGATCTCTGCCGCGCTGGCCGGTGTCAACGATCCCGAAATCCACAAGCCGATCACCGAGCTCGACATGGTGGAGCGGGTCACCGTCTCGCCCGATGGGGCAACCACCGTCCGAGTGCTGCTGACCGTCGTCGGCTGCCCGATGCGCGAGAAGCTCACGACCGACGTGACCGCCGCCGTCTCGGCGGTACCGGGAGTGACCTCGGTGACTGTGGACCTGGGCGTCATGAACGACGCGCAACGCACCGAGCTGCGGACGAAGCTGCGCGGCGACAACCCGGTGAACGAGATTCCGTTCGCCCAGCCCGGGTCTCGCACGCGGGTGTACGCGGTGGCTTCGGGCAAGGGTGGCGTCGGCAAGAGCTCGGTGACGGTCAACCTGGCCGTGGCCCTCGCTCAGCGCGGGCTGCAGGTCGGGGTGCTGGACGCCGACATCTACGGCTTCTCGGTGCCGCGGATGCTCGGGGTGACCGGCAAGCCCACCCAGGTCGAGAAGATGATCATGCCGCCGCAGGCGCACGGCGTGAAGGTCATCTCGATCGGCATGTTCACCCCCGGCAACACTGCCGTGGTGTGGCGGGGGCCGATGCTGCACCGCGCGCTGCAGCAGTTCCTCGCTGACGTCTTCTGGGGCGACCTGGACGTGCTGCTGATGGACCTGCCTCCCGGCACCGGTGACATCGCAATCTCACTCGCCCAGCTGGTTCCCTCGGCGGAGCTGCTGGTGGTCACCACGCCGCAGCTCGCCGCCCGCGAGGTCGCTGAGCGCGCCGGCTCCATCGCCCTGCAGACGCACCAGCAGATCGTCGGCGTGGTCGAGAACATGAGCTGGCTGGACCTGCCCGACGGCACTCGGATGGAGCTGTTCGGAGCCGGCGGCGGCCAGGCGGTCGCAACCTCGCTCGCGGAGTCGACCGGGACGAAGGTGGGCCTGCTCGGCCAGATCCCGATGGACGTCGCGATCCGCGAGGGCGGGGACGAGGGGACTCCCATCGTGCTGACCCATCCTGGGTCGGCGGCAGCGCGAGCCTTCTCGGGCGTTGCGGACATGCTGGCGGCCCGGCAGCGGAGTCTGGTCGGCCGTCCGCTCGGGCTGTCCGTCGCGTCCCGCTGAACCTGCCGGGTTGGTATAGCGAGCGGTCGCTATGGCGGCTCAGCGGCATACCAACCTGCGGCGGACGGGGACGGGCGCCGAAGTGGACGGGGCAGGCAGGGCTCAGGTGGCGTCGGGGTCGAACGGCGGGCGCTCGCCCTCGGCCAGCGGAGTGCCGGGGGCAGGCATCGCCGTAGCACCGCCGCCAGTACGGTCCCCGAATGCGGCACCGCCGCCACCAGCACCACCGCCCACACCGCCCTGGCTGGGTGCCGATGGCTCGCGGACCGGGTCGTCCTCACCGCGCAGCGCTCGAGAGATGGCATCCTTGGGATTGATCGAGCTGAAGTCGTCATCGCCCAGCAGCGCGTTCTTGATAGCCGTCCGGGGATTCAGCGAGGCCAGGTCGAAATCGGCGAACTCCGGGCCCAGCTCTGAGTTCAGCTGAGTGCGGGCGCCCTGCGCCAGATCCCGCAGCGTGCGGATCATCCGGGCGGCGTCCTTGGTCAGATCGGGCAGCTTCTCCGGTCCGAAGACGACCAGTGCAAGAGCGGCGAGCACCACGAACTCGAGTGGACCGATGTTGAACACAGCGTCAGCCTAAGCCTCGGGTCAGCTGGAGCCCAGTATGACTTTGGCCTGAGCCGAAGCCCCACCTCGGACATAGTGGATCGTCACCGTCGTTCCCGGCTTCGACTCGGACACGGCCACCGTCAGGGCGTCCCCGGAATCGATCAGGCTCTGGCCGAACAGGGTGACGACGTCGCCCTCTTTCAGGCCGGCCTTGTCGGCGGGGCCACCGGGCTGGATCTGCACCAGGTACGCGCCGTCCCGGCTGCCGTCGGTGACGCTGCGGCTGCTGGCACCGAGGTCGGCGTGCTGAACCTTGCCGGTATGGATCAGCTCTTCGGCAATGCCCCGCGCGGTGTTGATCGGAATCGCGAAACCGACGCCGATATTGCCGCTCTGACCTCCGCTGGCGGATTGTCCCAGCGAGGCGATGGCGGTGTTGATGCCGACCACGGCGCCTGCCGCGTCCACCAGCGCACCCCCGGAGTTGCCCGGGTTGATGGAGGCGTCGGTCTGCACGGCATCGATCACGGCGTCCGGCTCGCCGTTCTCGCCGGGAAGCCGCAGCGGCCGCTTGAGGGCGGACACGATGCCGGCGGTGACCGTGCCCCGCAAGCCGAGCGGGTCACCGATCGCCACGACCGGGTCACCGACCGCGAGGGTGTCCGAGTCGCCCAGGGTGGCTACCGTGAGCGAGGTCTTGGCGACCTTGATGACCGCCAGGTCATTGCGTGGATCGGTTCCCACGACCTTTGCGGGAGCCGAGGACTTGTCGGCGAACACGACCCGGATCGACGGCGTCCCGCCGAAGGCGACCACGTGGTTGTTCGTCAGGATGTAACCGGTCTTGTCGATGATCACGCCGGAGCCTGACCCAGCCGCGTCGGCGGTGCGGACGTCGATCGACACCACCGCCGGACTGACCCGCTCGGCGATGTCGGCGACCGAACCCGGCGGGCGGTTCGCGGGCGTGTCCGTCTTGGCGAGCTTGAGGTTCGGGTCGGTCAGGACGGCGTCCGCCCGCTGGGACAGCCAGTACCCGACGCCGCCCCCGATCGCCCCGGCGACCAGGGCCGCCACCAGCAGCAGCGGCAGCGCGGCCAGCCCGAACTTGGCGCGCTTACCGCGCTTCGCGGGTGGTTTCTCGGACTCTTCTTCTTCCACCGGAGGCTCCGCCATGCCGATGACCTCGTCCTCGGCGTACACCGGCGGTCCGGCGATCCAGAACGGCGACTGCGGATCGCGCCACGGGTCGGTCGCGGCGTCCGTCTTCCACCACGGCGAGCCGGGGCCCGGCTCCGTAGCGGTCAACCGGTCACCGGGCGCCGCGTCGAAGGCCTGCCCCGAGCCATTGCCGGCGAAGGTCTCGGCAAGGTCGGCCGGTACCGGTTGCCGCAGCGGTTCGTGCCGGGGCGACAGCCGGTCCCCGGGCGCAGGTGCGAAGGACTCGGGCTCACCGTTGGGAGCGCCGTAGGCATCCCGGTCGGCCGGGCTCACCGGGCGCCGGGACACAGCCGGATCGTCGGCGCCGCGCTGTTCCGCGGACTGGTCAGGACGAGGGCCGAAGGGACCCTGCAAGCCACCCGGGCGGGCGAACGGCGACGCGTCGACCTCGTCGCTCACATGCCCTCCGGAATTGATCGTCTTGTAGGTGGAACCGGCAACTGACCCACTACCACCTTGAAGTCTGCCTCAGCGCGCCTGCCAGGACCACCGGTGGGTCGATCGGCGCAGCCACCACCGCATCCGGGGCGGCCGGTGTCACGGTGCGGGAATGGCACGCCGGTGCACGCCGACGGGCAGGGCCACCGAGCCGAGGGCCGCAGACCGTTCTGAGGTTGCCGCCTCAGCCACACTTCCCGACTGCGCCACGCTTCCCGACTGCGTCAAGCTTCCTGACTGCCGCAGGCGCGCCGGCTGTTCCAGGGACGTGGCGAGCAGGCCCGCTGCCGGCAAGGTATCGACATGTCGGCCGGTGACCGCCTTGACCACCCCGTTGGCGGCGAACGGGACGCTTGCCGCCGCGCCGGACTGGTCCTTGGACGGGTCGGTGGCGGCGACATTGCCGCCCAGGGTGCCGGCGGCGACCACGGCGGCGACCGAGGCGAGCATGGTCACCGGCAGCAGCCCCCGGCGGTGGTGACCGGCCCGCGAATCTGGCGCAGCGGCAACCCGATCGTGGTGACCATCGGAGCGGGGCGCGTCCTGCGCCCGGTTACGGGGATCGTGGGCCACGAAGACCGGAATGCCGTCCGAGCCGAGCGTGGTGGGCAGTCCGCTGCGCGGCGGCGGCAGGCTCGCCGACATCGGCAGGCCGGCCAGCCGGTCGAGCAGACCCGAGGGCAGAGCCGGAGGCGCCGACATCCGCAACATCATCGCGGCCTCGCGCTGACCGCGAACGGCCTCGGCGCACTCGCCGCACTCAGCGCAGTGCCGCCGCGCGCGAGCCGTGGCCGCGGGTGTCAAAACGCCGTCGGCGAAAGCCGCCACGGCGTCCTCTGACAGATGCGGCAGCCCAAACACGCGCGGGACAGTCACTGTTGACTCACACTCCAGGTTCAGGCTCGGCTTCGACCGGACGGGTGCCAGGCGCGCGATGTGCCAGCGCCTCACGCAGCAGCACCCGGCCGCGGTGAATCCGGGACCGCACGGTGCCGACCTTGATGTCCAGGGTCAGCGCGATCTCTTCATAGCTCAGGCCCTCGAGGTCGCACAACACCACCGCGGCACGGAAGTCGGCCGGCAGCGCATCGAGTGCCCGCTGAATCTCGGGGTCGAGGTTGTTCTGCTCGTACGCCCGCTCCGGTCCCGGCTCGTCCGAGGCCAGGCGCTCGGAGGCGTCCTCGGCTAGAGCATCGAACCGGATCTTCTGTCGGCGCCGGACCATGTCGAGGAAGAGGTTGGTGGTGATGCGGTGCAGCCAGCCCTCGAACGTCCCCGGCGTGTAGTCGGCCAGCGACCGGAACACCCGTACGAAGGTTTCTTGGGTGAGATCTTCGGCATCGGAGCGGTTGCCCGAAAGCCGGTAGGCCAACCGGTACACCCGGTCGGCGTGCTGACGCACAATGTCATCCCAGGACGGCGCAACCCACGCGGCCTGATCAGATGGAATCGCGGGCGCGGGGGTCGAGCGCTTCTCAGCATCCGACGCGGCCTGCCCACCCATCGAACTAGCCACACCGAGCTTCAGCGTGGACATCGACAAGATCACCCATTCCTACAGCGTGCCGCATCCTCTTGATGTGGCATAGAAACCCTCGCAGGTCCAGCTGTGTGTTGGTGGAACGCCTCAGGACGCTCTCACGTTCCCGCGACGCGCGCCAGGTGTGAGGGAGACGCGCGACAGGTGTGAGGGACCGGAAAGGCTGTCTAGGCTGACCTTCCGTGCATACCTACACCGACGTCAGTGCCGCAACGGCGCGCGCTCTGGCGGACCTGTGCCTGGACCGGCTGTCCATGCACGCGCCGCTGGACAACTCACTCACCCCGGACGAACTCGGCGCTATCGCGGGCGAGACCGTCACCGAGAGCGGGATCGGCCACGATGAGGCGCTGCGACTGTGGGAGCACGTGTTCGCCCCGGCCTGCCTCTCCGTGGACCACCCGCGCTACCTCGCCTTCATCCCCGGCGCCCCGTCCAAGGCCTCGGCGGCCTTCGACATGCTGGTCGGCGCCTCCAACGTGTACGCCGGTTCCTGGCTCGAGGGCTCCGGCGCCGTCTACGCCGAGAACCAGGCGCTGCGCTGGATCTCTGACCTGGTCGGCTTCGGTGAGGGTGCGGGCGGCGTGTTCGTCCAGGGCGGCACCATCGGCAACCTGTCGGCCCTGGTCGCGGCCCGCGAGACGGCCCGGCACAACCGCGTGGGTTCGCCGCCGCGGCGGTGGGCGGTGCTGGTCACCGACGAGACGCACTCGTCGGTGAAGCACGCCGTCCAGGTCGTGATGGATGCCGAGGTGATCTCGGTTCCCGGCGACGAGCGTGGCCGGCTGACCGGGACGGCCCTGCGGGAGCGACTGGCCGAGCTGTCGGAGTCCGAGCGCGATGGCATCTTCGCCGTCGTGGCGACCGCGGGCTCGACGAACCTCGGCGTGGTGGACGACATCGCCGGAGTGGCCGCCGTCGCGCAGGAGCACGGCTGGTGGCTGCACATCGACGGCGCGTACGGCGGCGCGGGCCTGGCGGCCCCGTCCGTGCGGCATCTCTACGCCGGAATCGAGCACGCCGACTCGTTCATCGTCGATCCGCACAAGTGGCTGTTCGCCCCGTACGACAGTTGCGCCCTGATCTACCGCGACCCGGTGCTGGCGCGCGCCGCGCACACCCAGAAGGCCGGCTACCTCGACCCGGTCAACGTCGAGGGTGAGTGGAATCCCAGCGACTTCTCGGTGCAGCTCACCCGGCGCGCTCGCGGCCTGCCGTTCTGGTTCTCGCTCGCGGTGCACGGGACGGCGGCCTACACCGACGCCATCGAGCACACCCTGACGGTGGCGCGAGCGGGGCGGGATCTTATCGGGGCTGCCGAGCACGTCCGGCTGCTCGCCGAGCCGGATCTGTCCGTCCTGATCTTCGAGCGGATCGGCTGGAGCGCCTCGGACTACGTGACCTGGAGCGCGGAGGTCCTCAACGACGGCTTCGCGTTCGTGACCCCCACCAAGCACGACGGAAAGGTCTGCACCCGGTTCGCGATCGTGAACCCGACCACCACCGTGGACGACTTGCGCCAGATCCTGAATTCGATGCGCCAGGCGGCTCGGTAGAGTCCTGCACCATGGCCGACGCGTACCTCACTCCGCCCAGTCTCGCCTACGCCGAGAACTTTCTCGCCGAGGACGAGGTGATGGCCGCCGCCCGCTCCCGGGGCACCGAAATGGGGTGTACCCCGATCAGCCCCGCCGGCGGCGCGACACTGCGGCTCCTCGCCACTCTGGTGAGCGCCAAGGCAGTCGTCGAGGTGGGCACCGGGGCAGGCGTGTCCGGCCTGTGGCTGCTCGGCGGCATGCGCGAGGACGGCGTGCTCACCACCGTCGACACCGAGGCCGAGCATCAGCGCGCGGCCAAGCAGGCGTTTCGGGATGCCGGGGTCGGCCCCAACCGGTACCGGCTCATTAACGGCGCGGCCGGCGAGGTGCTGCCCCGGCTCACCGACGGCGCGTACGACCTGGTCTTCGTCGACGCCGACAAGACCGGCTACAGCGACTACTACGAGCAGGCCGTACGGTTGCTGCGTCCCGGTGGCGTGGTGGCCTTCGACAACGTCCTGTGGCACGACCGGGTCGCCGACCCGAACGCCCGGGACACCGACACGGTGGCACTGCGCGAGCTCGGCAAGGCTGTCCGTGAGGACTCCCGGCTGACGTCCGCGCTGCTTCCCGTCGGCGACGGCGTGCTGGTGGCCGCCAAGCACTGACGCCGCTCAGCACTGATGCCGCCAAGCACTGACGCCGCTCAGCGGTACTCGCTCAGCCGGCCGCCTTGCCCAGTTCCGTCAGGACGGCCCGGATGATCGGACGGTCCTGGCTCGACGTCCGGGTGAGCGCCAGCAACCGCCGGTTCATGACCGGCTCCGCCAGCGGCTGGAGAACCACGTCGGCGACCTGATCCGCGACCGCCAGCCGGGGAAGCACCGTGATCCCGTGACCGGCGGCAACCGCCCGGACGAGCAGCAGCATGTCGTCGGTCTCCCACCGGACGGTCGGCTCGAAACCCTCGGCGCGGCAGGCGAACCGGACGGCCTGGCCACAGGCCGCGTCCAGCGGCGGCATCACCCAGTGCTGGTCGGCGAGCGTCGCCAGCCGAATCCCTGCCGAGCCGGCAGAACGGGCCGAGGCGCCCAGTCCATCGAGGGCACCCGGCGCGCTCACCACCACCAGCGGCTCCGTGCACAGCTCGGTGGCGACGAGGTAGTCGGGCACCCGCACCGGCACGCCGTCGTACAGGTCCACCACGGCCAGGTCGAGATCCCCGTTGAGCAGGGCATCGATGCTTCGGGCAGGCTCGGCGACGGTGACCAGCAGTTCGAGCTCGGTGTGCTCGGCAGCGAGCCGGGACGCGGCCTCGCTCACCAGCGCCACCGCAGCCGACGCGACCGTGCCGATGCGGACCCGGCCGGCCAGCTCGCCGCTGAGCCGGTCGAGGTCGGCCCGGGCCTGTTCCAGCAGTTCCAGGATCGCGCCGGCCCTGCGCACCAGAGCCCGACCGGCCCCGGTCAGCAGCACGCCGCGCGGCGACCGGTCCAGCAGCGTCGTCCCGGCCTCCCGCTCGAGAATCGCCACCTGCTGCGATACCGCCGACGGGGTGAGCCCCAGCTCGCGGGCCGCCGCGGCGATGGAGCCGCGCAACGCCACCTCGCGCAGCAGCCGCAGCCGGCTGACGTCCAGTCCCGCGTCCACTGCTGTTCGCCATCCCCTATCGTGCTATCCCGCTATGCCGCCGGGCCGTCAGGTTCTCTAATGCTGACTGGCAGACTAACGTAAGCACAGCTGCCGACGCCCGTGACAGCCGGCTTCAGCTCGACCGGAAGGAAGCACTGAATGGCACGCTACATCAACGATGTTCGGGTCGTCGGCCTGGGCAAGGTCGGCGAACTGGTCGCCACCCTGCTGGCCGATGCCGGCTTCGCCGTCACCGCCTACGACGCCCGCGAGCGTAGCGGCCTTTCCTTCGCGAGCAAGGCGCTCGACGTGCGCAACTCGGGTGCGCTGCGTGAGGCCCTGGCCGGGGCCGACGCGGTGGTGTCCTGCCTGCCGTACAACCTCAACCTCGGTGTGGCCGAGGCCGCGCACGACTGCGGCGTCCACTACTTCGACCTGACCGAGGACGTGCCTACCACGAACCGGGTGCTGGAACTCGCCGCGCAAAACCCCAAGAACGTCTACGCGCCGCAATGCGGCCTGGCGCCAGGGCTGATCGGCATCATCGGCTCGTCCCTCACCGCACAGTTCGACGAGATCCGCTCCATCGAACTGAAGGTCGGAGCGCTGCCCCGGCATCCGGCCGGCCTGCTCGGCTACGCCTTCAACTGGTCGGCCGAAGGCGTGGTGAACGAGTACCTCAACGACTGCGAGGTGCTGCGCGGCGGCCGCCGGCAGATGGTGCCCGCGATGACCGAGCAGGAGCGGGTCGTCATCGGGGGCATCGAACTCGAAGCGTCGTTGACCTCCGGTGGCCTCGGCACCATGTGCGAGACCTACGACGGCCGGGTGCAGCGGCTGGACTACAAGACCATGCGCTATCCCGGGCACTTCGAGCTGATGCGGTTCTTCTTCGACGAGCTGGGTTTGCGCAACCGGCGCGAGCTGGCGGGCGAGCTGCTGGTCGACGCCAAGCCGCCGGTGGATGACGACGTGGTCTACCTGCACGCCGCGGTCGAGGGCCGGACCGACGAGGCCGCCGGCGGCCTGCCGTACCGCAAGCAGTACGTGCGCGCGTACCAGCCACTGGACATCAACGGCCGTACCTGGCGAGCGATCTCGTGGACGACCGCCGCCGCCGCTGCCGCGGTGGTCGAGCTGGTCGCCGACGAGCGCCTGCCCCAGACCGGATTCATCAAGCAAGAAGACATCGGCTTCGCCGACCTGCTGTCCACCAAGAGCGGTGCCCTCTTCGGCAACCTGGGAAAGGTCTGACATGACAGCTGTGCTGAACCACGACGAGCTGCGTACGCGCACGCTCGCCATCCTTGACCGCCTCGGCGTGCGGGACCCGTTCACCGATGGGGGCGAGCTGATCTCGCGGTCCCCGATCACCGGCGGCGAGCTGGGCTGGATCACTGCCCACACACCTGCCCAGGTCGGCGAGCTCGTCGAGCGGGCGTCCGCCGCCTTCGAGCAGTGGCGGCTGGTACCGGCCCCGGTGCGCGGCCAACTGGTCCGCGAGCTGGGCAACCTGCTCCGCGAGCACAAGACCGATCTCGGTGCGCTGGTGAGCATAGAGGCCGGCAAGATCATCTCCGAGGGCCTCGGCGAGGTGCAGGAGATGATCGACATCTGTGACCTGGGCATCGGCCTGTCCCGCCAGCTGTACGGCCAGACCATCGCCACCGAACGGCCCGGCCACCGGATGATGGAGCAGTGGCACCCGCTCGGCGTCGTGGGGCTCATCTCGGCCTTCAACTTCCCGGTGGCGGTGTGGTCCTGGAACACCGCGCTCGCGGTCGTGTGCGGCGATCCGGTGATCTGGAAGCCGTCGGAGAAGACCCTGCTGACCGCCCTCGCGTGCCAGGCTCTGATGGCCGAGGCCGCGCGGCGCGTCGGTGCACCCGAGGCCGTCTCCCAGCTCGCACTCGGGAGGGCCGAGGTCGGCCAGGCCCTGGTCAGCGATCCCCGGGTCGCCCTCGTCTCGGCCACCGGATCCGTCCGGATGGGCAAGACGGTGGCTCCCATCGTCGCCGGCCGGCTGGGTCGGCTGCTGCTCGAACTGGGCGGCAACAACGCCGCGATCGTGGCGCCGAGCGCCGAGCTCGATCTCACCGTGCGCGGCATCGTGTTCTCCGCCGCCGGGACGGCAGGCCAGCGCTGCACCAGCCTGCGGCGGCTGATCGTGCACTCCTCCATCGCCGACGAGCTGGTGGCCCGGCTGAAGAAGGCCTACGCCTCGCTGCCCATCGGCTCACCGCTGCAGGAAGGCACCCTGGTCGGCCCGCTCATCGACGGCACGGCGTACGAGGGTTTCACAAAGGCGCTGGCGACCGCTCAGGGCGAGGGCGGCGAGCTGATCGTCGGCGGTGAGCGGGTGCTGGCCGACGAGGCCAGCGACGCCTTCTACGTCCAGCCGGCCATCGTCCGGATGCCGGCGCAGAGCGACATCGTCAAGGCCGAGACATTCGCGCCGATTCTGTACGTCCTGACCTACGACACCTTCGATGAGGCCATCGCGTTGCAGAACGGCGTGACCCAGGGGCTGTCGTCCTCGGTATTCACCCAGAGCATCCGCGAGGCCGAGGAGTTCCTGTCCCCCGCCGGCTCGGACTGCGGCATCGCCAACGTCAACATCGGCCCGTCCGGTGCTGAGATCGGTGGAGCCTTCGGTGGCGAGAAAGAGACCGGCGGCGGCCGCGAATCCGGATCGGACTCGTGGAAGGCCTACCTGCGGCGCAGCACCAACACGGTGAACTACTCCACCGAGCTGCCGCTGGCCCAGGGCGTCGAGTTCGTCTGAGGCACCTCTGTTCTAAGGGAATGGCTCAGCTAAGGCCGACCCTGCGTGCTGCCAGCTCGATGCGCTCATCGGGCGCGACAGCTGCCAGCCGCAGGTTGCCTGCCGACACCGTGCCGTAGAACTCCCCCGGTGAGCCGACGATGCCGGCGCGCTCGGCGAGCATCCGGGCACAGCCCCAGGCGTCGCCGTCCGGAGCTACCAGCCAGAGGTAGAACGCCCCGGCCGGCAGCTCGCAGGCCAGGCCGACAGCGGCGAGGACGTCGCGCAGGCGCTGCATCCGGCGCCAGTACCGGTCCCGCTGCGCGTCGACGTGCACGTCGTCGTCCAAGGCCACGACGGCGGCCTGCTGCACCGGCCCGGGCGGCATCAGACCGGCGTGCTTGCGGACCTCGCGCAGGTAGTGCACCAGCTCGGCGTCCCCGGCGTAGAAGCCGATCCGGGCACCGGCGAAGTTGTCCCGCTTGGACAGCGAGTGCAGCGCCAGCACGCCTTGGGTCCCGGTGCGCAGGATGGTCGTCGGTCCGGTCGCGTAGCTGAACTCGGCGTAGCACTCGTCCGACAGCACCGGCACGTCATGCTGGCGCCCCCACGCCGCGGCGGCGGCGAGGTCGAGCAGCTCACCGGTCGGGTTGCTCGGCGAGTTGACCCACACGCACAGCGCCCGGCCGGCGTCCTCGGCGCTGATGTCCGCCAGCTCGCGGTAGGGCACCGCCCGCAGCCCCGCCAGCGTCGCGCCCATCTCATACGTCGGGTAGCTGATCGCGGGGTACAGCACCGTGTCCCGGTCGGGGGTACGCAGCTTCAGGTACTGCGGCGTGGACGCCACGAACTCCTTGGTGCCGACGCACGCGGCAAGTTCGGTGTCCGCGTCGACCTCCGCGCCGAGCCGGCGGAAGATCCAGCGGGCCGCGGCCTGCCGCAGGGCCGGCGTGCCGATGGACGGCGGGTAGCCCTGAGCCTTGCTGGCATCGGCCAGGGCCGCGATGACGGCCGGCGGCGGCGGATCACACGGCGTGCCGATGGACAGGTCCACCGCGCCGCCGTCCAGCTTGTCGGCGATCGCCTTGATCTCGCCGAGCCGCTCGTACGGGTAGGGCGGGGGGACGAAACCGGCGCTCATGACGCTCCTCCTGGCTGGGTCGGGTTGACGGGCTCGGGCTGGCTTGCAGGCTGGAGTGGGCTGGTGGCCTGTTCTGGCAGCCTTGACGCCAGCAGTTCGGCGAGGTGGATGCCGGTTCGGTCGGACAGCTGGTCGAGCTGGGTCCGGCACGAGAACCCGTCCGCCAGCACCACCGTGTCGGCACCGGCGACGCGGACGGCAGGCAGCAGCGACTGCTCGGCCACCGCCACCGAGACCTCGTAGTGGCCCTTCTCGACGCCGAAGTTGCCGGCCAGGCCGCAGCAGCCGCCGACGGTGCTGAGCTCCGCGCCGGCGCCCCGGAGCAGGGCCGCGTCGGCATCGAAGCCCAGTACCGCGTGCTGGTGGCAGTGCGGCTGCGCCACGGCACGCACGCCGGTGAGCGCCGGCGGCGTCCAGCCGCGTTCGGTGAGCAGCTCCGCCAGCGTCCGCATCTGGGCCTTGACCTGCTCGGCACGCGGGTCGTCGGGCAGCAACTCGACGGCGTCCGAGCGGAACACCGCCGTGCAGGACGGTTCGAGTCCCACCACCGGCATCGCCTCGTCTATCGCGGGCTGCAGCGCGGTGAGGCTCCTGGCTAGCTGCCTGCGCGCGCCGTCGAGCTGCCCGGTCGAGATCCAGGTCAGCCCGCAGCACACCTCACCGGCCGGAACCCGCACCGAGTAGCCGGCGGCTTCCAGAACCTGGACGGCGGCCTTGCCGACCTCGGGCGAGAAGCCGTTGGTGAAGGTGTCGACCCAGAGCATCACCGGTTTCCCGGAGGCGACGGGATGCTCGGCGAACCACTGCCGGAACGACTGCCTCGCGAAGTCCGGCAGTGGCCGGCGCTGGTCGATGCCGCCGATCCGCTTGACCAGCGCCGCGAGCGGCTTGGGCTTGAGCGCGGCGTTGGCCAGCCGCGGCGTCCTGGTGGCGAGCTTGGCCCAGCGCGGCAGCCAGCCGAGGGAGTAGTGCGAGGCCGGCCGGCGCCGACGGCGGTAGCGCTGGTGCAGCACCTCGGCCTTGTAGGTGGCCATGTCGACGCCCGCCGGGCAGTCGGAGCTGCAGCCCTTGCACGACAGGCAGAGGTCCAGGGCTTCCATCAGCTCAGGCGACTTCCAGCCACCCTTGACCAGGCTGCCATTGGCCAGCTCCTGCAGCACCCGGGCACGTCCCCGGGTGGAGTGGGTCTCGTCCTTGGTGGCCAGGTAGGACGGGCACATCACGCCGCCGGTGGCAGTGGTGTCGGCCCGGCACTTGCCCACCCCGACGCAGCGGTGCACCGCGGTGCTGAACGAGCCGCCGTCGGAGGGGTAGCTGAAGCCGCGCGCGCCCTTCACCGGCCGAGCCAGCGGCAGCCGCAGGTCAGCGTCCACGGGCGCCGGGTCCACGATGACGCCCGGGTTCAATAGGTTGGCCGGATCGAAGATGGCCTTCACGGCACCGAAGAGCCCGATCGCCTCGGGTGAGTACATGGCCGGCAGCAGCTCGCCGCGGGCCCGGCCGTCGCCGTGCTCACCCGACATCGAGCCACCGTGCGAGGCCACCAGAACGGCCGCGTCCAGCAGGAAAGACCGGAACGCGGCCGGTCGCTGCGCAAGCGGAAAGTCCAGCCGGGCGTGCACGCAGCCGTCACCGAAATGCCCGTACGCCAAGCCGTCAACCCCGTGCTGGTCCAGCAGCTTGAAGAAGTCCCGCAGGTAGTCGCCCAGGCGCTCCGGTGGCACCGCCGCGTCCTCCCAGCCCGGCCAGGCCGGAGCGCCCGCGGAGGTACGCCCACCGAGGCCGGCGCCGTCCTCGCGGATGCGCCACAGCCTGCGGGCGTCCTCACCGGTCACCACGGCCGAAGCCTGCGGGTCGGCGGCGGCAACCACCTGGCGGGCCGCTGCGATCGCCCCGTCGAGGCTCGCTCCGCCGGTCTCGACGAACAGCCAGCCGCCGCCCGCGGGCAGCGGGGGCACCGCGGCCGGTCCGCGCCGGGTGCGCAGCACGTCGACCAGCCGGGCGTCCATGCCTTCCAGGGCCAGCGGGCGCAGCGGCAGCACCGTCGGCACCGCGTCGGCGGCCACCGCCATGTCGGGGTAGGCCAGCACCGCCAGCGCGGTGAACGGAGCCGCCTCGACCAGGTTGACGGTCGCTTCGGTCAGCACGGCCAGGGTGCCCTCGGTGCCGGCCAGGAAGCGTGCGAGGTTGCCGCCGTTCTCGGGCAGCAACTGCTCCATGGAGTAACCCGAGACCTGCCGCGGGAACCGGCCGAACTCGGTGCGGATCACGCCCAGGTTGCCCGCTACCAGCGACGACAGTTCGGCGCCGACCGGATCGGCGAGGTCGCCGAGCCGGCCGGCTTGCACGGTGCGCCCGTCGGCCAGCAGCAGCGACAGGGCCGCGACGTTGTCGGCGGTGCGGCCGTAGGCCAGCGCGTGCGCCCCGCAGGCGTTGTTGCCGATCATGCCGCCGAGGGTGCACCGGGCCTGGGTCGAGGGGTCGGGGCCGAAGCGCAGGCCGTGCGGCGCGGCGGCGCGCTGCAGATCGGAGAGGATGACGCCCGGCTGGACGGTGGCCGTGCGCGCGTCCGGGTCGAGCTCGATCAGCCGGTTCAGGTGCCGCGAGAAGTCCAGCACGATGCCGCTGCCGACGGCGTTGCCGGCGCAGGACGTGCCCGCTCCGCGCGCGGTGAACGGCGAGCCGATGTCCCGGGCGACCTGTAGGGCGGAGGCCACCTCGTCGGCGTGCCGGGGAAACACCACCACCTCGGGCACGACCCGGTAGTTGGAGGCGTCCGTGGAGTACTCGGCCCGGCGGCGGGTCGAGGCGTCGACGTCGGCGATACCCGCCCGGCGCAGTTGGTCAGCCAGCGTCTCGGGGTTCACCGGCCCATTGTCCCGCGCTGGCCCCGGCTGCCCGTCAGGGGGCGGCGATCCGGCCACCACTTGGGAACGGCGGCGGGCTATCTGGAACGGACCACCCGGAAGCCCACCGGCCCAGGCTCGTACAGGCCGTGGCGGCGGGTGCAGCGGGCGGCGTCACGGGTGTGATTGAAGCCGCCTCCTCGGGTCACCATCGGGCTCAGCGCCCAGTCTTCGACCTCGGGTACCTCAGCCGGCGCACCTGGATAGGGCGAATAGACAGTCGATGTCCATTCGTCGAGGTTGCCGCTGGCGTCCAGCAGCCCGAACGGGCTCCGGCCGGCCGGAAAGCTGCCGACCGGCACCGTCCCTCCGGTACCGGACTCGCGAGTGTTAGCCATGGAACTCGAGAACCGATCACCCCACGGAAAGACGCGACCATCGGTGCCCCTGGCCGCCAGTTCCCATTCTGCTTCGGCGGAAAGGCGGATGGAAATGCCGAGCTGACCGGCCGTCCACTCGCAGAACGCCACAGCCTCGTTGTGGCTCACCGCCGCCGGATGGTCGGGACCGCGATCGGCGGACCAGTCGAGGCCAAGCTCCGCGGCGGCCACCCCCATCAGCCGGTTCGTGACCAGGTTCTCGGCAATGGCGAAAGCCTCGACCTGCACCTCATGCGCCGGGCACTCCTTCACGAACCAAGGCCCCGGTATCTCAAGGTCCTGATGCCGCGCGACGATCTCGTCGATTGTCTCCTCCGGCGTACCCAGCACCATCCGCTGTGCCGGTACATCGCACCACCGGATCGTCTTGTCCAGCAGCTCGCGATGCTGCAGTGTTCCGTGGCCCTTCATCAGACAGCCACGGACTTCATCAGCAGGTACATCGGAATGGACTTACGGGAGCGATAGATTGCCGGGTCGGTGAACCGGCCGGGGTCGGGCTCCCCCTCGGACAGCGACTCGAGCTGGAGCCCCTCGGCATGCAGCGCCGTGATGTAATCGGCGATGGTCCGATGCTGTTTCCAGACGTCGGTGCCGAGCCAATGGCGCTGTCTGGCTCCCTGGCTGAAGTAATTCTCGACGATCCAACGGCCCGGGACCTGATCGCGGAAATCGCCGTTGTCATTGCTTGTCACCATCGGGTGCTCGACCGAGAAAACCAAGGCACCACCCTCGTTCAGTGACCGGCGTACCTCAGCGAACAACCGGCGGAGGGCGGTGACGTAATGGAGCGTCATGCGGCTGATCACCAGGTCATAGGCCACCGGTTCTGCCGTCCACTGCTCGAGATTGCGGCACTCCCAGGTCGCAGCGGGCCAATCAACGGCCGAGCGTGCCCGGGTGAGCATGGCTTCGCTGCCGTCGACCCCGTGAAAGCTCGCCGCCCCCGCCACTGCCGAGTAGCCGGCAAACCGTCCGTCGCCGCACCCGAGGTCCAGGACGCGCTTACCTGCAACGCTCCCGGTCATCACCCGGATCTGCGGCTCCTCGATCGTGGAATTGCCGTCATCGGGCAGCCCACGACCCGCCAGGTAGAGCGAGAGCACGGCCGGATCGTCGTAGAAGTCTGTCGGCTTGAGCGTCATGAGGTGCGGCCCTTTCGAGGTGGTAGCGAACTGGGCGGTTCAGACAGCATGTCTTCGACCACCGTCATGGGTATTTCGGGCAGCTCTTCGATGATGGCCGACTGCATCAGCCGCCATCCCTCGTCGTGGAAGTCCAGGTGCGCTCGATATGGCAGGCGATCGTCGCGGTGGAACCACCGCCCGTACGCAACGTAGAGCCCGTCGTCGGCAAGATGGAGCCGAGAGCCCAGGCTCCCGAACCGATCCCGCACCGCGCCGCTCACCAGCTCCCAGCCGGCAAGAAAATCAGCTTCCCGGTCTGGGTCGATCCGCCAGCGGTAGATGACGGCGAACATTACATCACACTCCTTGAGTAGTTGATCGCCGGCCGAGGGCACCCGTCGCCAGCAGACCCGCGAAGGCCAAGCACAGTCCCAGCCCACCGGTGATCAGGTGCACCGCCATCCGGACGCTCAGCAGAGCCTGAACCGCGAAGATGCCCAGAGCCACGAGGGATTGCCACAAGCCGATCCGCGCAAGAGTTCCCGCCTGCTGGTCCGCTGACTGCCACACTTGCAGCTTCGATTGGAATACCGACCAGAAACTGACGGCGAGGCCGAGCAGGAAACAGGCCACCGAGATCGCGGGCAGCGAGGAAAGCGTGGCTACTGCAAGGAAAGCCGCCGCACAGAGCAACAGAATCACTCGCACCGACGACCGCGTCCCTAGAGCCACGGCATGGCGACCGATGATCAGGCCGCCGGCAATCCCGCCGACCGTGAAGGTGAGTTGCAATCCGCCTTGCATCAGGGCCGACCCACCCAGCTGGGTGGCGACCAGGGGGCCGAGCGAACCGAGGAACAGCCGCTGCACCGACAACAGCGCCACCGTCCCCACGATCAGCAGGCCGACCACCCGGGCGCTTGACATCGAGGTGGCCTCGTCGTGCAATCCTGCTGCGCTGCCGTTGCGGTGCGCCACGCCGTCGCGGGGTACCGGCCGCACGATGAAGCCCACGCCGCCGGCCGACACCAGAAACGTCAGAGCATTGATCCCCATGGCTGGGTACGGCCCCAGCACCGATACGAGCACTCCACCACCCAGCGCCCCCAGCGAGTTCCCGATCTGGAACACCGCGGCCGACGCGCTGTTGGCCGTCATCTCACCGCCGGGTGGAGCGGTGCGCACCAGCAGTGCGCGGGACAGCGGAAAGACGAAGGCGCCGCAGCAGGAGAGGAGGAATTCTTGCACCAGCAGGCCGGACCGGGGTATCTCGACGCCGGCCCAGGCCAGCAAGGGCACTGCCCCGGCGAGAGTGGCCTGCGCAACGTCCAGCGCGCTCAGCCGCGTAGGCAGTCTGTTGTCAGCGACCGGTCGCCGTACGATGCGAAACAGGATGATGGACGGTATGGCGCTCAGCAGAAAGGCCGAAGCGACGTAGCTCGGCCCGTGCGCGCCTCGCAACAACAGCCACGTCATGGCAATCACATGCGCGATGCTTCCGGCGAAGGACAGCATGATGAGGCCGGCGTACACCCAGTAACTTCGCCCCAGGGTGGTTCGGGGCGCCCCCGATCCGGTGTCGGCGGACAGCCCCCTCGGCCGATCTAGCATCTGGCTGACCGGGACGATGCCGACGCGAGTTCGGCAAACACCGCCCGGTGCCACTGTCCCGCGCTGGCGAACGACGTGGCGAGCGCACGGCCCAGTGCAGTGTCGGTCGCAGCGGCGACCCCATAACCGGCTGTCAGCATCTCACGAACCGCTGTCTTGAGTTCACCGTAGTCACCCGGGGAAACCAGTCGCTTCGGCCGGTAACTCGTCAACAGTTCAGGCAGATTGCCCGACGTGGATGCCACGAGCGGGCGCCCGGTGATCACGGCCTGCGCGGCGGACAGCGAGAAGGGCTCTCCCCGGATACCGCGGTCCGCCGACGGGTGCAACACGAGATCGGCTTGAGCGATGGCGCTCCAGCTCTGCCGCCACCCGTAGGAAATCATCCGGATGCGATCCGCCTTGATCCAGCGATCACAGCCTTCCAGCACTTCATCCAGGTCCGTCGCCCATACCCGATTCACCGCTCCGGCGTGCACGAACGTGAAATCCAGGCCTTCGTCGAGAAGTTCGCCGGCTGCTCGCAGGCTGAGGTGCGATCCCTTCCATCGGCTGAGCCGGGTCGGCTGCAGTACTAGGGTTCCCTTCCAGGCGGTGAGCGGGCTCGCGTCTGGCGTCCGGGTCAGCGCGAGCGGAGCTACCGCTGGCTGACGCGCCGGTACCCGCTGGACGACGTGGGAACGTACGAAGTCCGAGTGGACGAGGGTGTGGGTCCACCTGTCGTCCCCAAGTACGCGCCACTGCGTGTCGTCATCGGCAAGGTTGTGAATATCGCAGATCATCATCGTCACCGAACCGGGCGCGTCTTGGATGCGCTGCAAGACCTCGATCGTGACAGCCGGTTTGTGCCACTGCGGGTTGTGCCAGTGGACGACGTCGTATCCGGACAGCTCGCTCACCAGGGCAGTGAGGTGCTCGGTAGTCGGTTGCCCCGCCTCGATATCAAGCACCTGGCGATACACAGCAGCCGTGGAGTCCGCCGTTCCGCTGAACATATCCACCTGCGTGCCGGAGTCCCGAAGCTGCTCCGACAGGCACTCGACGTGCGTCTCGACGCCGCCGATGACCGGCGGGCTGGTCCAATGGATCTCCGCTACCCGAAGCCCGGCCATTCAGTGCCTCCACCTGATACCGCTCCGGCGCCCCGCGCGCGGGTGCAGCAGGCCGCTTGAGCACTACGCGACCGGGACTCGGTAGACACGCCCGTCGTAGGAGCTTCCGAGAAACTCCTGGTTCTCGCGATCGAAGGCCAGTGAGGAAATTCCCGCGCTGGTCTCGCGGTCGTCGGAGATCCACCGATCAAGCCGCCGGTCATAGACAGCGATTCGTCCGTGGTAGCCACCGGTCGCGATGTATCTGCCGTCGGCGGAAGCTGCGACACACTTGATCGAGTGGTCGTGCGGGGTGGGGACAACCGTGGCCTGCATCTGGCCGTCCCAGATCCGCAGCTTGAGGTCGCGGCTGACGCTCGCGAAGAATCCGGCATCCAGGCCGGCGCATCCGTTGGCAATCTTGTCGTGGGAGCCCTCAAGGAGAGCGCGCTGCGTCAGGGTCTCGGCGTCGAACCATGCCGCCGCCGCGTCCGCCGAAACCGAGAACAGCGTGCCGGCCGAGTGTGCCACCCCCTTGATGGCGTTCTCACTGAGATGGATCGTCTCGATATGCCGCGGCACATCCCCGCACATGTCCAGTACCAGGCCCTCGCCGGTGTAGCTCCCGATCAGGACGTGCTCCCGCCCGGAACGCTCGAAGGTCACACCGCAGTTCAGTGGCGAGCGGTGCTGCAGGATTGGCCTTCCGGTGGCCGCGTCATAGAGAATTCCCAGTTGACCGCCCGTGAGAATGGTGCCGCTCGTCTCGACCAGGAAGTTGCAGAGCGTGCCAATGTCGCACAGCTCCCGGCCGCTCGCCTTGACGGTTCCTGAGTCACCCACGGTGACGATGCCATGGAGTTTCGACGCCAGCACCGCGTTGGCGCCGCCGGTCGCAGGCACGTCCTCGGCCAACCAAGTCTGTGCGCCGTAGTCGAAGGTCCGGTAGGTGGACCCGAAGGTGGCGAACACGAGCTTGGAGTGACCCGCGAAGGCGGCCGAGCGAGGCCAGACATCATCCGGTAGCTCAGCGGTCGCCAGGATGGTCAAGCGGTCGTCTGTGGCATCCCAGATCTTCATGCGCCGGTCGTAGCTGAGGCTCACCAGCAGCGACTTGTCCGGGTCGATGATGACCCGTTTGATGCCGGCGTCGTGGGCCTGAATCGAGGTCGTGTCATCCGCAACGCGGACGATTTTGCCCTCGTCATTGCCAGCGAAAATGACGCCATTCTTGGTGATGGCAATCGTGTCCGTCTCGACACCGTTCAAGTCGATGTCCTTGATGAGCGCTTGGGAGTCGAGCGACCATCGTTTAACCGTGCCGTCGTCGCTGGAGGAAATCAATTGCGTACCGTCAGGGCTCCATTCTACTGATATGACATCTGCGGTGTGACCAAGGAACGTCGCCAAACAGGCGCCCTCGAGATTGAAGACGCGGACGTTGTGATCCCTCGACGCCGTGGCAATGAGCTGGCCACCGGGATGGAACACAGACATCTCGACATCATCGTCATGCCCCCGAAGCACCGAATAGAGCCTCATGTCGGGCAACTGCCAGACGCGGGCACTATAATCGGATGACGAAGAGACCGCAAACTGACCGTCGGGTGAAAAGGCGACCTGATTGACCAGGTGGTCGTGTTGAGTGCGGCAAATCGACTTCTTGGTCCTCTGGTCCCAGAGGATGACGTTGTTATCGTAGCCAGCTGTGATGACGTATCGGTCTTCGTACGCAGCGATCCCGCTGATGGGTCCGGTGTGCTCGATCATGAATTATCCTCGATCGCGGTTAGTAGGTTGACACAACCTGTTCGTAAGATCGGAAAGGACTAGGAAACGTCCTGGGTGGCCTTCGGGCCTTGCAGATAGTGCGCTGGCAGCGCGCCGATGTGGCCCATCCGCTGGTCTTTGTCCAGCAGGTACTGGGCGTTCTGCTCGGTTAGGTCGCCCTGAATTGGAACGCGGTGCCGCACGGTGACTCCGTGGGTTTCAAGACCCTCGATCTTGAGCGGGTTGTTCGTGAGCAGATCGATCGTGTCTGAATTCAGCAGGTGAAGCACCTCGGCCGCGGCAATAAAGTCCCGCGCCTCCACAGGCAGACCAAGGTTGAGATTTGCCTCAATGGTGTTGTCACCCCCATCTTGCAAAGCATAGGCCCGAATCTTCTGCGTGAGCCCTATCCCGCGACCCTCGTGATTCAGCATGTACAGCAGCATCCCGTGCGGCCGGACTTGAATCTGACGGAGCGCCACCTTCAATTGGTCACCGCAATCACACTTCTGAGATCCGAGGATGTCTCCGGTGAGGCAGGCACTGTGCACTCTGACCAACGGCACTGCCGTGGGATCGCGCGAATTGACCAGCGCAACGACCTCTTCTGCTCGTGCGCCGTCAATACCCGTCAATCCGAAAACCATGACCCTCATCACCTTGCCGTTGACTGGAAGGTTGGCCTCGGCGCGGAGCACCGCTCGCTGACTGCCGTTGGCGGTGCGCCGTCGCGGAATACGCTCGATGTCTGCCTCTATCGTCATTTACGCCCCTCCGCCGCAGAATCCGCATTCGCAGTTCTCGGTTAGCGTGCACCAGAGAACCTTGCAGGCCATCGCACTCAGCGCGGTTCGTCTTTCGGCCCAGCAGGATGCACATTGCGATAAGTCAATTCTACTGTCAAATCACACCCTTGTCAAGGGTATGTCTGGTTTCTAGCATCCGGTCAGGTTCGTCGCCGGAGGTCACCTCTGGCGCGTATGTGACCGGGGTTCGGGCAGCGGTGCGCGGCAGCCTCCTGAGACGCTCAATGACGTCAGCACCCGAAGTAGTTGCCGGGGCGCTGGCCGTCCAGGCCCAGTGCCAGCGCGGCCCGGGCGGCGATCGGACCCACCAGATTGCCGGTGCCGTTGTACCCGCCGCAGGCCACCACCCCGGGACGCACCTCGGTGACCAGCGGACGCGCGTCGGGGGTGTAGCCGGCCGACGCCGCCCACCGGTGCGTCACCCGCACCGGGGCGCCTGCGAACCTAGCGGCAGCGTGTTCGATCCAGCCCTGGACGCCGGCCGTCGGCGTGGTGTCCAGCGTCCACTCCTCGTCGGCGAAGTGGTCCCGGCCGCCGCCGATGAACATCCGGCCGGCACGGTCCTGCTGGGCATAGTCATAACCCCAGCGGCTGTACACGGGACAGGGCAGCCGCGGCTCGCCGGACGGGCCCGGTGCGAGCGGCTCCGTGGACAGCATCTGCAGGCGAGTGGTGCGGATCCGTCCGGTGAGTTCGGGCAGCAGCACCTCCAGCTTGCCGTCGACCGCGACGACCACCAGCCCGGCCGAGACGTCACCGGCGTCGGTGACCACCCGGCCGGTTTCGACCGAGCGCACCGGGCTGTTCTCGAACAGCCGCGCCCGGGGGCCGTAGATCGCCGCCAACCCCAGGGCGCGCCGCGCCGGATTCATCGCCGCGTCATCCGGCAGGAACAGCCCCTGACCGAGCGGCCCGGCATAGGACTCCACCGCGATCCCGTGCTCTTGCAGCGTCCGTTGCTGGTCAAGGCAATCGGCCAGCTCCAGTTCCCGGTCAGCAGCCGCCGCGGCGTCCGCCAGCTCACCCGGCAGCCCCGCCAACCGCAGCGAGCCCTCGCGGCGGATGACCTCGGGGCCGAGCAGGTCAGCCAGCGCGCCGATCTCGTCCATCGTCTGCCGGTACAGCGCCAAGGCGGCCTCGGCGCCCCAGCCCGCGGCGGCCTGGTGCAGCGCGATCGCGGGACCGGCGATGAGAAAGCCGCCATTGCGCCCGGCCGCCCCTGCCGCCACCCGCCCGGCGTCCAGGCCGACCACGGAGAGGCCCCGCCGCAGCGCCTCGCCGACCGCGGCCAGACCGCTCCCGCCAAGGCCGATCACGCACACGTCGCCGGTGACCGAGGCTGCCAGCGGCGCCAGCGCGGAACGCCCGGCGACCACCGGGTCCGCGTCCCAGCCCACGTCCGGCGGGGTCACAGCACCTTGGACAGGAACGCCTTCGTGCGCTCATGCTCCGGATTACTCAGCACCCGCCCCGGGTCCCCGGCCTCCACGACCACGCCGGCGTCCATGAACACCAGGGAGTCGGCGACCTCGCGGGCGAAGCCCATCTCGTGCGTCACCACGATCATCGTCATGCCGCCGCGGGCGAGCTCCTTCATCACGTCGAGCACCTCGCCCACGAGCTCGGGGTCCAGCGCCGAGGTGGGCTCGTCGAAGAGCATCAGCTTGGGGTCCATCGCCAGCGCCCGCGCGATGGCGACGCGCTGCTGCTGACCACCTGACAGTTGCGCGGGATAGGCCTGCGCCTTCTCCGACAGCCCGACCTGAGCCAGCAACTGCTTGCCGCGGGTGACAGCGGCGTCCTTCTTCTGCTTCTTCACCCGGATCGGGGCCTCGGTGATGTTCTCCAGCGCCGTCAGGTGCGGGAACAGGTTGAACCTCTGGAACACCATCCCGATGTCGCGGCGCTGCTTGGCGGCCTCCTTCGGGTGCATCTCGTGCAGCCGGCCGGCACGCTCCTGGTAGCCGACCAGCTCGCCGTCCACCCACAGCCGGCCGGCGCTGACCTGCTCCAGGTGGTTGATGCAGCGCAGGAAGGTGGACTTGCCCGAGCCGGACGGGCCCACCAGGCACATCACCTCGCCGCGATTCACGGTGAGCGTGATGCCCTTGAGCACCTCCAGTGCCCCGAAGTACTTGCACACCTGGTCGCTTCGGACCATCTCGTCCGTCGCCATCAGATGCCCCCGTGCATACTGCCGAGACTCTGGGCGTTGGCAAGCGCCTGGAGCTGCTTGGCCGACATCTTCCGCGACGCGCCCCGGGCGAAGTACCGCTCCAGATAGAACTGGCCGACCATCAGTACCGAGGTGAAGAACAGGTACCAGGCCGAGGCCACCAGCAGCATCGGGATCGGGTTGTACGTCTCGACGGCGAGGTCGCGGGTGCGGCTGTACAGCTCCAGGGTGTAGGGCACCGCGGTCACCAGGGACGTGGTCTTGAGCATCGAGATCAGCTCGTTGCCGGTGGGCGGGATGATGACCCGCATCGCCTGCGGCAGCACGATCCGCAGGGTGCTCTGCCCCCAGGACATGCCCAGCGCCCGGGCGGCCTCTTCCTGGCCCTCGTCCACGCTGCTGATGCCGGCCCGGACGATCTCGGCCATGTAGGCCGACTCGTTCAGCGACAGGCCGAGAACCGCCAGCCAGTACGGGGTGAACAGGCTCTGGGTGCTGATGTGGGCGAACTGGTGCACGAACGGGATGCCCAGGTCGATGTGCTTGTAGATGACCACCAGCAGCCCCCAGAACACCAGCTGGACGTACACCGGGGTGCCGCGGAAGAACCACACGAACACCCAGCTGACCCACTTCAGCACCGGGTTGGGCGACAGCCGCATGACCGCGAGGATCACGCCGAGCACGATGGCGAAGAACATCGCCAGCGCGGTGAGCGACAGCGTGATGGCGGCTGCCTGGCTGACCCGCTGGTCGAACAGGTACCGGCCGAACGTGCCCCAGTCATAGGCGCTGTTGGTGGCCGCGCCGTACAGGAAGAGGGCCAGCAGCACCACGATCAGGACGGCCACGACCAGCCGGCCCGGACGGCGCATCGGCACCGCCTGGATCATCTCGGGTCGGTTGCCGCGCCCGACAGCCGGCCCGCTCGCCACCGGCTCGGCACCCCCGTGCACAGGTACGGACATCGCCCTAGCTCTGGGCGCCGTTGACCGTGGCCTGCTTGATCGCGCCCGCGCTTACGCCCCACTTGTCGAGGACCTGCTTGTACGTCCCGTCGTCGATCATCGACTGGATCGCCTTCTGCAGCGCCTCTTTCAGGGTGCCGCCGTCCTTGGCCACCGCAAGCCCGTACGGCGCGGCACCGTAGATGTCGCCGGACAGGGTCAGCTTGCCGCTCGACTGCTTGACCGCGTACTCGGTGATCGGCGAGTCGGCGTCGAAGGCGTCAGCCTGACCCAGGATGACCGACTGGTTCACGGCGTCCTGACTGTCGATCTTGAGAATCGTGATGGCCTTCTTGCCCGCAGCGGTACATGCCTTGCTCTTGGTCGGGACGTCGTCGGTCTGCTGCGTGGTGCCGGTCTCGACCGCCACCTTCAGGCCGCAGGCGTTGTCCGGATCGACCTTCTTCCCGGCGGGCGTCGCCCACTGGTTACCGGCGTTGTAGTAGTTGACGAAGTCGACCTGCGCCTCACGGGTCTTGTTGTCGGTGAGCGAGGACATGCCGAGGTTGTACTTGCCGCCCTTCACGCTGGGCAGGATGTTGTCGAAGCTGGACTCGTTGTAGGTCACCGTCACGCCGAGCTTGGTCGCGACCGTGTTGAGGAAGTCGACCTCCCACCCGACGATCTTTCCGGACGGGTCCTTGTACTCGTTCGGGGCATACGGAATGTTGATGCCGACCATCAGCTTGCCGGTGGACTTGACGCTGGCTGGAAGCAGATCAGCCGCGCTCTGGTCCTTGGCCACCGCGCTGATGGAGGCAGTCGAGGTGGGACCCGCCGCGCCCTTCGGCGTGTTCTTGGCACAGCCGGTCAGCGCCAGCACGCCCACCGTTGCCAGTCCTGTCAGAACCATGGCAGATCGTCGCATGCTGACTTCTTTCCGAGTCGAGGGAGAGGCGGTGGTGCAGGCGACTCTAAGGCACCCCGCTCAGGCGGCAGCGGCGGGTCCGAAGGTACGCAACGCAACCGTAATCGCGGCTCAGGTTGTTTCTGGAGTAGGGCTCGTTTCGTCCAGATTTCGTCGTCCGGCCGCTCAGGGGCCGTCAGTGCCCGGCCCGCTCGCCCTTGCCCAGAACCACGACCCCGCTGTCGGAGACGTGGTAGCGCTGCCGATCCGAGTCCAGGTCGACGCCGATATGCGCGCCCGGTGCCACCACCACGTTCTTGTCCAGGATGGCGCGCCGGATCACCGCACCCTCGCCGATGATCACGTTGTCCAGAATCACCGAGCCCTCGACGTAGGCGCCGTTGCGGATCTTGACGTTCGGAGACAGCACGCTGCCGCGCACCGTCGAGCCGGAGATGATGGCGCCCGCCCCGACGATCGACTCCTGGGCCAGACCGCCGTCGACGAACTTCGCCGGCGGCAGCTGCTCGTGGTAGGTGTAGATCGGCCAGGCCGAGTTGTACAGGTTGAAGATCGGGTGGACGCTGACCAGGTCCATGTTGGCGTCGTAGTAGGCGTCCATGGTCCCCACGTCGCGCCAGTAGCCGCGGTCGCGGTCCTCGGAGCCGGGAATGTCGTTGTCGTTGAAGTCGTACACCGACGCCCGGCCGCGTTCCACCATCCACGGCATGATCGAGCCGCCCATGTCGTGCACCGATGTCGGGTCCTCGGCGTCTGCCCGCAGCGCCTCGACCAGCGCCTCGGTGCTGAAGATGTAGTTGCCCATCGAGGCGTACGAGACGCTCGGGTCATCGGGCAGGCCGGGCGGATCTGCCGGCTTTTCCAGGAACTGCAGGACCTTGCCATTGGCGTCGGCGTCGATGACGCCGAACTGGTCGGCCGACTCGCGCGGCACCCGGATGCCCGCGACCGTCACGCCGCAGCCGGACTCGATGTGCCGCTCGAGCATCTGCTTCGGGTCCATCCGGTACACGTGGTCTGCGCCGAAGACCGCGATGTGGGTCGGCCTGTCGTCGGTGATCAGGTTCATCGACTGCAGGATGGCGTCGGCGCTGCCGGTGTACCAGCGCGGGCCGAGCCGCTGCTGCGCCGGGACGGGCGTGACGTAGTTGCCGAGCAACTGCGACATCCGCCAGGTCTGGGTGACGTGGCGGTCCAGCGAGTGCGACTTGTACTGCGTCAGCACACAGATCCGCAGGAATCCCGCGTTCACCATGTTCGACAGGACGAAGTCGATCAACCGGTAATTGCCGCCGAAGGGCACCGCCGGCTTCGCTCGGTCCGCGGTGAGCGGCCAGAGCCGCTTGCCCGCGCCACCGGCCAGGACGATTCCCAGAACCCGTACCGCTGCTGCCATGCGCCTTACCCTAGCGGGATCATAGGGGCTGTCACAGCATCGGAAATGCCCGCTAGCCTGCTGATATGCGAGCAGCACTGGTCAGTCGCGAGTACCCGCCCGAGGTCTACGGCGGCGCCGGGGTGCACATCGAGTTCCTGGCGCGCGAGCTGCGCAAGCTGATCGACATCGAGGTGCACTGCTTCGGTGCCGATCGCAGCGAGCCCGGCGTGCACGCGTACCGGACACCGGCCGGCCTGAGCGGTGCGAACGCCGCCCTGGGTACGTTCGGAGTCGACCTGGAGATCGCCGCCGGCATCGGCAGCGCGGGCGGCCCCGTCGATGTGGTGCACTCCCACACCTGGTACGCCAACCTGGCCGGTCACCTCGCCTCGATGCTCTACGACGTGCCCCATGTCGTCACGGCGCATTCACTGGAACCGTTGCGGCCGTGGAAGGCCGAGCAGCTCGGCGGCGGCTACCGGCTCTCGTCCTGGGCCGAACGCACCGCCTACGAGGGCGCGGCCGCCGTGGTCGCGGTCAGCAAGGGCATGCGCCAGGACATCCTGACGGCGTATCCGTCCATCGATCCGGCGAAGGTCCAGATCATTCCGAACGGCATCGACACCGAGTTGTACGCGCCGGTTACCGGCCGCGACGTGCTGGAGCGGTACGGCCTGCGCGAGGATCAGCCCATCGTGCTGTTCGTCGGCAGGATCACCCGCCAGAAGGGGGTCGCGCACCTGGTGGCCGCCGCGGCCCGCTTCGCCCCGGGAGCGCAACTCGCGCTGTGTGCCGGCGCTCCGGACACTCCCGAACTCGCCGCCGAGATCGCGGCCGGAGTGGCCGAGCTGCAGTCCTCGCGAGAGGGCGTGGTGTGGATCCAGGAGATGCTGCCGCGCGAGGAGCTGCTGCAGCTGCTGACCGCGTCCGACGTGTTTCTCTGCCCCTCCATCTACGAGCCGCAGGGCATCGTCAACCTGGAGGCGATGGCGTGCGAGACCGCCGTGGTGGCCTCGCGGGTCGGCGGGATTCCCGACGTCGTGGTCGAGGGCGAGACCGGCCTGCTGGTGGACTACACCGCCGAGGACGAGGCCGCGTTCCACACCGGCCTTGTCGAAGCGGTGAACGGATTGCTCGCCGATCCGGCGCGGACCCGGGCGATGGGACTGGCCGGCCGTGATCGGGCGGTCACCCACTACGGCTGGGACGCGATCGCGGCACGCACCGTGGAACTCTATCGCTCGGTGATCTAGCTGATCACTGCCCTAGCTGGTCACCGGCCTGCTGGGCGGCCGTCCGGTGCTCAGCTGGCGGCAGCGTTCTCGAGGTAGCGGGCCAGCAGCCGTGCGCCGAACCCGGTGGCGCCGCGCGACAGCAGCGGGCCGTCCTGCTCCGACCGGGCGGGACCGGCGATGTCGAGATGGGCCCACGCCACGTCGGCGACGAAGGGCTGCAGGAACAGCGCCGCGGTGATTCCGCCGGGGCTGCCCGGGTCGTTGCGGGCGTCGGCCACCGGCGATTCCAGCAGCGTGGCGTAGCGGTGCTCCAGCGGCATCCGCCAGACCGGCTCGTCGGTGTCCTCCGCCGCCTGCTCCAGCGCTCCGGAGAGCCCGTCGTCGTTGGCGAAGAAGCCGGCCGTCTCGGTACCGAGCGCGATCCGCATGGCACCGGTGAGCGTGGCAATGTCGATCAGCACGTCCGGCTTGAGCCTGGCGACTGCGTAGGCGAGGGCGTCGGCGAGCACCAACCGGCCCTCGGCGTCGGTGTTGCCGATCTCGGTGGTGCGGCCACCGAACTGGGTGATCACGTCGGAGGGACGCATGCTGGTGCCGGACACCGCGTTCTCGGCGGCGGGCACCAGGGCGGTCACCTGCACCGGCAGCTTCAGCATCGCCGCGTACTGGATCGCTGCCAGCACCGCCGCGCCACCGCACATGTCGGTGTGCATCATCCGCATCCCGGCCGGCGGCTTGAGGTTCAGCCCCCCGCTGTCGAAGGTGATCCCCTTGCCGACCAGCACGACGTGCTTCAGAGCTGGGGAGCCGGCTCGACGACGGGGCTTGTAACTGACCTCGATCAGGCGCGGCCCGTACGCGGAGCCGGCACCGACTGCGAGCACTCCCCCGAAGCCCTGGGCCGCCAGCCACGCCTCGTCGCGCACCTGGACCTTGCAGCCGGCCGGCGTCAGCTGCTGCTCCGCCAGCTCACCCATCCGGGCCGGAGTCAACTCGGCTGCCGGGGTGTTGCCGAGGTCGCGAGCCCAACCGGCGGCGTCAGCGGCCTCGTCGCCGGCCGTGAGACCGGCCCGGTCCACGTCGCCCACGAGGTTGACGGTGTGCAGGGGGTCCTGGTCGGCCGCGGACGGCAGCGTGAACCGGTACCCACCGAGGACCAGTCCTTCGGCCAGGGCCGCGCTGTCCCGCTCGGCGGGAGCATCGAGCGCCACGCTCACGCGCTTGCCTTCCGGCAGCGCCGCGATCCGGCGGCCCACGGCGACCGCCGCGACCCGAAGCTCAGTGGCGGACGCGGCGCCGAGCCCGGCGATGAGGACGGTGGACGGCACCGCTCCGGGGATCGCCAGCGTGTGCAACGAGCCGGCTGCGGCGTCGAGCTGCTCGTCGGCGGCGTAGCGCGCGGCCGCCTGGGCGGCGGGCACCGGCAGGACGGTGGTGGACACCTCGGGCAGTTGCAGCTCGGAGCCGATCAGGCCGATCACCACCACGTCAGCCGGCTGGCGGAGTTCTGGAATCTGCAACAGGATCACGGGCGGCCTCTTCGGATCGACGAGCTGAAAACGCGGGTCACGATGCAATCGACGCTCTGATCAGTGCCGGTTTACACAGGCGGCTGGTTCACCCCCTGCATAAGCCCCGGCCGGTGCTGACCGGCTCGCACTTCGCGAGTTGGACAGCGCCGGCCGGGGCCACTGAGCCGCTAGCTGACGGCAGCCGACAGCGCCTTTGACAGCGCGCTCGCCTCGTCAGCGGAAAGCTCAACGACGAGACGGCCGCCGCCTTCCAGCGGAACGCGCATTACCAGGCCGCGCCCCTCTTTGGTGACTTCGAGCGGACCATCACCCGTCCGCGGCTTCATCGCCGCCATCCGTGCCTCCTCTTGCGGTCAGAACTGCATCGTCACGCCCGCCCGATCAGCGCGGGTCAGGTAGTGCTGATTCATATTGTCTCGCATAGGCGATGATCAAGCCAAAGCGGCCCGCAGCACGCCCACTGTCCGCCGCTTTGAGATGTTCTCAGCGGGTAGCAGGTGAGATGCTGCCGCTGCGCATGCATTGCACTGAACCGGCTGGTCGAGCTGATGTCCTAGGCTGCAGCGATGGCTGACGTACTCCTGACCGACCGCACCGACGGTGTGGTGACGCTGACGATGAACCGGCCCGAGTCGCTGAACTCGCTCTCGGTCGAGCTGAAGGACGCGCTGGTGAGCACGCTCGGCGACATCGCCGCCGACCTGTCGGTGCGGGCCGTGGTGCTGACCGGCAGCGGACGCGGGTTCTGCGTCGGCCAGGACCTGGCCGAGCACATCCGGCTGCTGCAGGCCGAGGACCCGGCGCCGCTGAGCACGGTCCGCGAGCATTACAACCCGATCGCGCTGGCGCTCACCCAGATGCCCAAGCCGGTCATCGCCGCCGTGAACGGCACCGCCGCGGGCGCCGGCGCGTCCTTCAGCTTCGCCTGCGACCTGCGGATCGTCTCGCGCGACGCCAAGTTCCTGCTCGCCTTCGCCAACGTCGGGCTCGGTCTCGACAGCGGGGTCTCGTGGACCCTGCCGCGACTGATCGGTTCCGCCCGCGCGGTGGAGCTCGCCATGCTGGCCCAGCCGATCACCGCGCAGGTGGCGGCCGAGTACGGCCTGACCACCCAGGTAGTCGAGGCGGCGCAGGTCCTGCCGGTGGCCCAGGAGTTGGCCGCCCGGCTCGCCGCTGGACCCACCGCCGCGTACGCCGCCATCAAGCAGGCGATCCACTTCTCGGCCGCGCACGGCCTTGCCGAGTCGCTGGAGAACGAGGCGGTTCAGCAGGCCGCTGCGGGCGCGACCGCTGACCACCGGACCGCGGTGGCGGCGTTCGTCGCCAAAGAGAAGCCGGTCTTCGTCGGGCACTGAGGAGTGCGCGTGCGTGCCGGTGCTCAGTCGGCGGAGTCCGCCCGCCAGCAGTACCCGACGTGGTCGTCCACCATCCCGGTGGCCTGCATCAGGGCGTACGCGGTCGTGGGGCCGACGAAGGCGAAGCCGCGTCGCTTGAGCTCCTTGGCCATGGCTCGGGACTCGGCGGTGATGGGCTGAATGTCGGCGAGCACGGCGGGTCGCGGGTGCACCTCCGGCGCGAACGACCAGAGCAGCTCGGTAAGCCCCTCGGGCACGTTGTCGGTGATGGCACGTGCGTTGTTGATCGCGGCGTCCACCTTCGCCCGGTTGCGGATGATGCCGGGATCGACCAGCAGTCGGGCTCGGTCCTCGGTGCCGAAAGCGGCCACCGTCGCCACGTCGAAATGCCCGAACGCGGTACGGAAGGTCTCGCGACGACGCAGGATGGTCAGCCAGGACAGCCCGGACTGGAATGCCTCGAGAGTCAGCCGCTCGAACAGGGCGTTGTCACCGCGGACCTCGACGCCCCATTCCTCGTCGTGATAGACCGCGTAATCGTGAGTGCTGTTGCCCCAATCGCACCGGCGGGGCTCAGCATTCGCTTCGCTCACTCAGACGTCCCGGTGCGACTCGGCGGCCTGGCCTGAACCCTCGCCGGTGTTCTGCAGCGGCGAGCGAAGGCGCGCAATCTCTTCGTCACGAACCACGATCTCGGCGGCGAGCCGGTCGATCAGGTCGTCGGTCTCGGCGAAACGGTACCCCCGCAGGCCGATGGGAATGCGCACCCGTTCCAGGTCCTCCCGCACCATCCGGCGATCAGCGGGTAGCTCGAACGGCGGGTTGTCCCGCTGCGGCGTCAATGACAACCCGTTCGGCAGCAGCGCCACCACGCCGTAGAACAGCAGCGCCGCCACGACGAGCGCCAGCAGCAGGTACCCGATCAGCAGCATTCGTCGATCCTCACACGAGGTGCTGACAGCAGTGCGACCGCGGCCGCACTCACAGCACAGCCTCGATCACCGCAAAGGCCTCGTCCAGGTTGGTCGCCCGGTGCAGTCCCGTCCAGGCCGCGTCCCGCACGAATCCACGCTCCACGAGCGAGCCGATGAAGTTCCACAGCGGCGCGTAGAAGCCGTCCAGGTCGAGCACCACCACCGGCTTGGGGTGCATGCCCAGCGATCCGGCCGTCCACACCTCGAAGAACTCCTCCAGGGTGCCGATGCCGCCCGGCAGCACCAGAAAGGCGTCGGAGCGCTCGTCCATCACAGCCTTGCGCTCGCGCATGGTGTCCACCACGACCAGCTCGTCGGCGTCGGAATCGGCGACCTCCAGCGGTATCAGGTGCTTCGGGATCACGCCCAGAGTGTGCGCTCCGTGCGCCCTCGCGGCCACGGCCACCGCGCCCATCATCGACACCCGACCACCGCCGGAGACCAACCGATGGCCGCCGTTCCCGATACGGGCGCCGACGTCGCCGGCGAGCCGCAGGTAGGACTCGTCGATCCCGGGGGACGACGCGCAGAAGACACAGATCGCTGCCACCGCTACCAGTCCCTATTGCGCATCGCCGGCACCCATCGCCCGCGCCGCGGCCTGCACCGCCGCCTCGGCCCGTTCCTGCGAGGAGCGCTCGGCTTCGGCCTCGACGATGATGGACACGGCCTCGTCGACGCTGCTGGTGAGGTGGATCAGGTCGAGGTCCGCGGTGCCGATCTTGGCCTCGGGCAGCAGTGTGGCGCGCATCCATTCGAGCAGGCCGGACCAGTACTCGGTGCCGAACAGGATCACCGGGAAGCGGGTCACCTTGCGGGTCTGGACGAGGGTGAGTGCCTCGAATAGCTCGTCCAGGGTGCCGAAGCCGCCGGGCATGATCACGAATGCCTGCGCGTACTTGACGAACATCGTCTTGCGGGCGAAGAAGTAGCGGAAGGTCAGCCCAAGGTCCACCCAGTCGTTGAGCCGCTGCTCGAACGGCAGCTCGATGCCCAGGCCCACCGACACCCCGTCGGCCTGGCTGGCGCCGCGGTTGGCTGCCTCCATCGAGCCCGGGCCGCCTCCGGTGATCACGGCGTAGCCGGCCTTCGCCAGCGCCGCGCCCAGCCGCTCCGCGTCCTGGTACTCAGGCGTGCCGACAGCCGTCCGGGCCGAGCCGAATACCGACACCGCGCGGCCCAGCTCGGCCAGCAGGCCGAAGCCCTCCACGAACTCCGACTGGATGCGCAGCACCCGCCACGGGTCGGTGTGCAACCAGTCGGTGGATCCGCGCGAATCCAGCAGCCGCTGGTCCGTCGTCTCCGCCTCGGCCGGGTTCTGGGACCGCCGCAGGGTCACCGGGCCCCGGTGGCGCTCGGTGACCTGCCGGGGGGCCGGACGTCCATTTGTCATAGTCGCCACCCTAGGCCAGTCCCGGCAGCGCGGTCCTGACACCCGTAGCGGGGCCGCCGGAAGCAGGTTCAGGCCGGCTGCGCGGTCAGGAACTCCAGCAGCGCGCGCTCGGATCGCTCGACCAGCGCCAGGTCGACCGACTCGTCCGCCCGATGGGCCAGGTTCGGGTCACCGGGGCTGAAGTTGAGCGCCGGAATTCCGAGGCCGCTGAACCGGGCGACGTCCGTCCACCCCAGCTTGGCCTCGACCTGGCCGCCGAAGGCAGCGACCGCCCGCCGTACGAGCGGCTGGTCCAGGCCCGGCCGGGCCGCGGGGGCCGAGTCCACGATCTCGACCGCGAAACCATCGAATACCGTGCGCAGCTGCCGCTCGGCCTCGGCCTCGGACTTGTCCGGGGCGAAGCGGTAGTTGACGGTGATCTGGCAGCCGTCCGGAATCACGTTGCCCGCGACCCCACCCGAGATTGCGACCGCGTTCAGTCCCTCGCGATAGGTCAGCCCCTCGACGTCGACCACGGCCGGGGCGTAGTCAGCCAGCCGCCGCAGCACCGGTGCGGCCAGGTGGATGGCGTTGACGCCGAGCCAGGATCGGGCACTGTGCGCGCGCCGGCCGGTGAGGCTCACGACGGCCCGCATGGTGCCCTGGCACCCGCCCTCGACCACGCCGTTGGTCGCCTCCAGCAGGATCGCCAGGTCGGCGCGCAGCAGCTCGGGATGCTCGGCCGCAACCCGCCGCAGGCCGTTGCGCTCGGCCTCGATCTCTTCGCAGTCGTAGAAGAACCAGGTCAGGTCGACAGCGGGTTCCAGGGCACCGGAGCCGACCAGGTGCGCTGCCCGCAGCTGCAGCGCGACGCCGGACTTCATGTCCGAGGCTCCACAGCCGAACAGCCTGCCGTCCACCACCGTGGACGGCAGGTTGCCCGCGATCGGCACGGTGTCCAGGTGGCCGGCGAGGACCACCCGCTCGGACCGGCCGAGCTCCGTCCGGGCGACCACCACGTTGCCCAGCCGCTGGACGGACAGCGACGGATAGCGGCGCAGCGCGGTCTCCACGGCGTCGGTGATGGCCGCCTCGTTACCGGATACCGACTCGAGGTCCACCAGGGCGGCGGTGAGCTCGGTGGCCGGCGTGCTGAGGTCGAGCCGCACCGGAGCGGCCCGCGATGCGGAGTTCGGGTGCTGAGCTGAGGGAAGTGCCACGGCGAGGACGCTAGTCCGTGAGCGGGTCGTTAGGGTTGTCCGGTGACCAACAGTGCAGACAGCCGTGCCGCGTACGGATTCGGTCTGGCGAGCATCGCCGCCGATGGGACGACCCTCGACGTCTACTACCCCGAGCCCGGCCTCGGCGCGCCGGCCACCACCGGTAGCGCACCGCCCGAACTCAGCGCCCTGGCCGGCACCGACCAGTTGCGCGCCGTCCGTACCGAGGTCGTCCGGCGGGTTGTCGATCTCGACGCCGATCCGCGCGACGCCGCTGACGGGTACCTCCGGCTGCACCTGCTGTCGCATCGGCTGGTGCAGCCGCGCGGGCTGAACCTCAACGGCATCTTCGGCCTACTCAGCAACGTGGTCTGGACGAATTACGGCCCCTGCTCCGTGGAGGGCTTCGAGCGGGTGCGGATGGCGCTGCGGCTCCGCGGGCCGGTGACCGTGTACGGCGTCGACAAGTTCCCGCGGATGGTCGACTACGTGCTGCCCGCCGGGGTCCGGATCGCCGACGCCGACCGGGTCCGGCTCGGGGCCCATCTCGCGCCGGGAACGACCGTCATGCACGAGGGTTTCGTGAACTACAACGCCGGCACGCTGGGCAACTCCATGGTGGAGGGGCGTATCTCCGCCGGCGTGGTTGTCGATGACGGGTCGGACGTCGGCGGCGGCGCATCCATCATGGGCACCCTGTCCGGCGGCGGCAAAGAGGTGATCTCGGTCGGCAAGCGGTGCCTGATCGGCGCCAACGCGGGAATCGGCATCTCGCTGGGCGATGACTGCGTGGTGGCCGCCGGCGCGTACGTCACCGCTGGGTCGAAGCTGGTGCTGCCGGACGGAACCGTGCGCAAGGCCGCCGAGTTCTCCGGCCGGTCAGGGCTGCTGTTCCTGCACAACTCGGTGACCGGCTCGCTCGAGGTCCGGCAACGCACGGGCGAGGGCATCGCCCTCAACCCCGCGCTGCACGCCAACTGAGCGCGAACCGGAAGCGGCGACGGGTGGCGGGCGCGAGGCGTCGAGTCGGCGTCGCGCTGCTGGTGGTGCTCGTGGCGTTCGCGGGCATCGCCCTCGGCGTCAGGTCGCTCTGGCACGCCGCGCAGACGGTGGTGAGGGCCGATGGTTGCGACTTCGGGTCGTACTCGCTCGATACCGAACAGGCCGCGATCGCCTCAGAGGTGACGGGTGTGGTGCTCAGGCGACGCCTTCCGGCGCGTGCCGCCGTACTCACCATCGGCGCGGCCCTGCAGGAATCCAAGCTGCGCAACCTCCCCGTGGGCGAGGGCGACCGGGATTCGGTCGGCATCCTGCAGCAGCGGCCGTCCCAGGGCTGGGGTACCGCCGAGCAGATCTCGGACGTCCGCTATGCCACCGGCAAGTTCCTCGATGCCGTCGTCAAGGTGGCCGACTGGCAGCACGACTCGCTGGCGGCGGTGGTCCAGACCGTGCAGATCTCAGCGGACGGCGCGGCGTACGCCCGCCATGAGGCCGAGGCAACCGCGATCACCGACGCCCTGATGGGTACCGCACCGGCTGGCGTGTCCTGTCATTTCGGCGAACCGAGCAAGGTGGCTACCGCGAACCAGCTGATCGAAGCTGTCCAGCTGGACCTTCCGGTGAGCGCCCCGAAGGCCAGCGCAAAAACCGTTACCGTCCCCGGTGCGGGCTGGGCCACCGCGGCGTGGTTCGTCTGCAATGCCGACCGGCTCGGCATCGATTCCGTCGCGTACTCGGGCAAGCGGTGGAGCCGGACCAAGGGCTGGAAGGCACACGGGGCCGCCCCGACGACCGAGGTCAGCGCGACGCTGGCCTGACGCGACTGCGCTGGCCTGACGCGACTGCGCTGACCTGACCGGACGTGCCGCGCTGACCTGACGTACGAAGCGGAGCCGGCCGGCTCAGTGCTCGGCGGCCTGCGGCGGCAACGCGAGGATGAACGCCGGGTCGGCCTCGGTCCTGCCGACCTTCGAGGCACCGCCCGGTGAGCCGAGGTCATCGAAGAAGTCCACGTTGGCCTGGGTGTACTCGCGCCACTTGTCCGGCAGGTCGTCCTCGTAGAAAATTGCCTCGACGGGGCAGACCGGCTCGCACGCGCCGCAGTCCACGCACTCGTCCGGGTGGATGTAGAGCATCCGGCCACCCTCGTAGATGCAGTCGACCGGGCATTCCTCGATGCACGCCTTGTCCAGAACGTCGACGCACGGCTCGGCGATCACGTAGGTCACTGAAAATCCTCCAGGTACGGGTTACTGCTGGTACGGCTGCTGCTGCCATCGGCTCGGCGCTGTTTTCCGCGTTGCTGAATAGTATGCCGGTCATGCTCCTGGACAGTCTTGTGGGTCAGCGGGTCGTGCTGCGCTACCGCCGTACCGCCGCGACGGCCGGCCCGGCGTTCTCGGACGTGGTCGGTGAGCTGATCTCGGTCGAGGACGACACCGCCACGGTGTCCGCACGCCGCGGCCAGGTCACGCTGCGACGTTCCGACATCGCCGTCGTCCGAGCGGTGGCCGCGAACCGCGGCGAGATCCTCGAACTCGAGCGGATCAGCCGGCGCGGCTGGCGTGCCCGGGAGGTCACCGACCTCGACGGCTGGGAGCTGCATGCCGATCGCGGCTGGACGGGCCGGGCGAACTCGGTGCTGCCGCTGCGTACGCCGGGCCGGCCGGTGGCCGAGCTGTTGGCGGAGGCCGGCCGGTTCTACGCCGAGCGGGGGTTGCCGCTACAGGTGCAGCTGCCGTTGCCCGCCAGGGGCCTGCTGGACGCCGAGCTGGCGGGACGCTGCTGGAGGATCGAGCGTCCGACGATCATGCTGACCCGCTCGCTTACCCAGCGGTGGCCGGACGAGCCCCTCGCCAGCACGGCAGAGTTGCACGCCGAGCCCTCCCCGGAGTGGCTGGCGGCCTACCACTACCGCGGCGGCCGGCTGCCGGGGCACGCGATCGAACTGCTGACCAGACACGACCGGGTGCGCTTCGCCGCCGTCACCCGCGATGGCCGGGTCGTCGGCATCGCCCGGGGAACCGTGGACGAGGGCTGGCTGGGGGTGACCGCGGTCGAGGTGGCGCCGGAGCACCGCCGCGCCGGCGTGGCCACCGACCTGATGCTCGCACTGCAGTCCTGGGCCGGTGGCGAGGGCGCGAGCCGCTGCTACCTGCAGGTGGACTCGGCGAACACCCCGGCCACCGCGCTCTACCAGCGGCTGGGCTTCACCGAGCACCACCGCTATCACTACCGGATCGAGCCGGGAGCAGCCGAGCCCACCGGGTCCTGAGCCAGGAACCGGTCCAGGCCATCGGGCCGTTCGAGATCAGCACCATGACAACGCCGGTCAGCAAGCCGAGCGCCAGCAGCGAGTAAGAGATGTAGGACTCGCCCCCGGCGGGCAGCAGGACGTCCCCTTCGGGCGTGGAACTTGCGAGCAGCAGCGCGGTGACGATCCAGCCGACCACCGGCGGAGCCACCGAGAGCCGGCTGTCGGTGAGGCCGCGAGAGATCGCCGGCAGGGCGATGTTGCTGAGCACCGCCAGCACCGGCGCGATCGGAACCAGCGTGACGCCCAGCCGCGACGGCACCAGCAGCACCTCGATCGCCGCCGTGAGCATTCCCGCGAGCGCGAAGACCAGGTAGCCGAGCGCGAGCAGCGCGGGGTGAATCCTCCCGGCGGCCAGCTGCCGCGGCACCGCGCCGACTGACTCTCGAGCCGCCCATGGGTGGCTCACTCAGCCGCCGCCCGACCGTCCAGGCCCAGGCCGGCGAACAGATCCGTCTCGTGACCGTTCTGGTCCAATTCCCCCAGCTCGCCCACTCTCAGCCGGAAGTACTCCGTTGTCGCCACCCTGCGGCCGAGGTTGTCGGACAGCGCGAAGAACGGGCCGTCCAGGGTGATCTGAGTGGCGTGCGCGGCCATTGCCCGGGCCTTGGCGTCCCCGAAGTCGGAGCAGTCCAGCCTGGTGGTCACCAGCTCGTCCGCCACCACGAACGGCAGGTCATCGACGGTTTCGGCAGCGAAGGGCACCTCGCCTGCCGCGCTGCGAACAGCGACCAGCTGCTCGGCCATCACCGACCGGGGCATCGCCGTCCAATAGAGCTTCGACACCCGCCACGGAACAGAGTCTGATAAGCGGGCGGGGGTTTCGTCGGCGAACGGCGAGTACGCCGCGTCACCAGCGGCCCGCACAGCCGCGGTGGCGACCCGGTGCGCCATGATGTGGTCGGGATGGCCGTAGCCGCCGAAGTCGTCGTAGGTCACCACGACCTGCGGGCGCACCTCGCGGATGACCGCGACCAGCTCGCCCAGCGCGGCCGCGAATACCGTCCGGTCGGTATCGGCGCGCCAGAACGCTCGCTCCCTGCTGTTCGCCGGGGTACCCATCATGCCGCTGTCGCGAAACCGCCCGGCGCCGCCGAGGAACCTGCGGTCCGTCACGCCCAGCTCAGCCATCGCCGCGTTGAGCTCCGCGATCCGCCAGCCGCCGAGTTGGTCGGCATGGTCGGCGGCGAGCTGGGCCAGGGCCGGAACCAGCACCTCACCCTCCTCGCCGAGGGTGCAGGTGACCAGGGTGACCTGCGCGCCTTCGGCCACGTAGCGTGCCATGGTCGCGCCGGTGCCGATGGTCTCGTCGTCGGGGTGGGCATGCACGAGCAGAAGACGGCGGCCCGTGTCGTCCGGCTGGGTTTCAGTCACAGCCCCAAACCTACCGCCGGCACCGTGCGCACCGAACGCGGCACATGAGGCCCACCGGACGGCACGAGGCGCTGCGGCTAGTCCGTCGGAGCGAGGTTCCGGTCCGCGACACCATCTTCGGCAGCCGCGATGTCGGCCCGCACCTCGGGGAAGTGGCAGGCCGCGAAGTGCGCGGGACGCTTGATCTCGAGTGCCGGCACGTCGCTGACGCAGCGTTGCCGCTCGCTCTCGGACAGGGCGGTGCGGAACTTCGGGCAGCGGGTGTGGAAGACGCAGCCCGACGGCGGGTTGATCGAGCTCGGCAGGTCACCGATCAGCAGCACCCGCTCGCGCCGGTTCTCCTTCTTCGGGTCCGGCACCGGGACCGCGGACATCAGCGAGTGCGTGTACGGGTGCACCGGCGTGGTGTACAGGCTGTCGCGGTCGGTGAGCTCCATGATCTTGCCGAGGTACATCACCGCGACCCGGTCGGCGATGTGGCGCACCACGGACAGGTCGTGAGCCACGAAGATGTAGGCGAGGCCGAACTCACTCTGCAGATCTTCGAGCAGGTTGACGACCTGGGCCTGGATCGACACGTCGAGCGCGGACACCGGCTCGTCGCAGACGATCAGCTTCGGACGCAGGGCCACCGCGCGGGCGATGCCGATGCGCTGGCGCTGGCCGCCGGAGAACTCGTGCGGGTACCGGTTGTAGTGTTCGGGGTTCAGGCCCACCCGTTCCATCAGGCTCTGGACCTCGGCCTTGATGCCCCGCTCCGTCTTGGTGTTCTGGATGTGGAACGGCGCCCCGACGATGGTGCCGATGGTGTGCCGCGGGTTCAGTGACGAGTACGGGTCCTGGAAGATCATCTGGATGTCGGTCCGCAGCGAGCGCATGTCACCGCGGCTCAACTTGGCGATGTCACGGCCACCGAAATAGATCTCGCCGGCCGTCGGCTCCAGCAGCTTGGTGACGACTCGCCCGGTGGTCGACTTGCCGCAGCCCGACTCACCCACCAGACCGAGGGTTTCACCGGCACGGACGGCGAAGGAGACTCCGTCGACGGCCTTGACCGCACCGACCTGGCGCTGGATCAGGATGCCCTGCTTGATCGGGAAGTGCTTGCTGACGTTGTTGACGCGCAGCAGCGCGTCGGCGTCATCGGCAGCGGGGCTGATGCCGGCCGGGCTGGTGGTTGCCGTGCTGGTGGTTCCCTGCTCGGGAAGTTCGGCAGCGGTGCTCATATAGCGAAGGTCTCCTCGTCGACTACAGCGTGGGCTGGATCTCGTCGGCCCACAACCGACGGCGCTCATCAGGCTGGATGTGGCAGCGCACGGAGTGGCCGGCGGAGCCGCCCGAGGTGATCAGCAGTTCTGGGTGCTCGGTCCGGCACCGGTCGCCCTCGACGTGGTTGCGGTACTGGCAGCGGGGGTTGAAGACGCAGCCGGACGGAACCTGGATCAGCGACGGCGGCTGGCCGGGGATCGGCTGGAGCCGGTCCTGCCGGGTCCGGTCCAGACGCGGCATCGAGGTCAGCAGGCCCCACGCGTACGGCATCTCGGGCTCGTAGAACAGGTCATTCACCGTGCCGGCCTCGACGCACTGGCCGCCGTACATGACCACCACGTGGTCACACGTCTCGGCGACCACGCCCAGGTCGTGGGTGATCAGGATGATGGCGGAGTTGAACTCCGTCTGCAGGCTCTTCATCAGGTCCAGGATCTGGGCCTGCACCGTGACGTCCAGAGCTGTGGTCGGCTCGTCGGCGATCAGCAGGGTGGGATCGCAGACCAGCGCCATCGCGATCATCGCGCGCTGACGCATACCGCCGGAGAACTGGTGCGGGTAGTCGCTGAATCGCTTGTCCGGGTTGGGGATGCCGACCCGGTCGAGCATCTCGATGGCTCGCTTGTGCGCGACCGCCTTCGAGACGTGGTTGTGCACGCGGTAGGCCTCGGTGATCTGGTCACCCACCCGGTAGAACGGGTGCAGCGCCGACAGCGGGTCCTGGAAGATCATCGCCATCTTGTCGCCACGCAGGGCGCGCATCTCTTCTTCCGAGGCGCTGACGAGCTCCTTGCCGTCCAGCCAGACCTCGCCGGTGATCCGGGCTCGCGACCCCTTGTGCAGTCCGAGGATCGCCTGCGAGGTCACCGACTTGCCGGAGCCCGACTCCCCGACGATGCCGAGGATCTCGCCGCGGCGGACGTCGAAGGACAACCCGTCCACGCTCTTGACCAAGCCGTCGGCAGTCGGGAAATGCACCCGCAGGTCACGCACCGAGAGATAGGCGTCGGAGGGGATGGACTCGTCGACTCGCAGGTCGAGGGACTGTGCACTCACGTGTGGATGTCTCCGGTCTCTAGCTGTAGCTCACGCGCGGGTCAACGAACCCGTACGCGATGTCGACCAGGATGTTGGCGAAGACGACCGCGAACGTAGCAACGATCGTCACCCCCAGAATCACCGGCAGGTCCTGGCTGTTGATGGCCTGGATCGAGATCAGCCCGAGCCCTCGAAGGTTGAACACCTGCTCGGTGATCACCGCGCTGCCGACCAACTGCCCGATGTCCAGGCCGAAGATGGTGACGATCGGAGTCAGAGCCGCTCGAAGACCGTGCTTGACCACCACAGTACGACGCGGTAAACCCTTCGCTCGCGCCGTCCGGATGTAGTCCTCGCTCATGGTCTCGAGCATGTTGGCGCGGGTCAGCCGGGCGTAGAGCGCCGCGTAGATGAAGGCGAGCGCGATCCAGGCGAGCACCATCGACCGGAACCACTGCGCCGGATCGGTGAACGGCGAGGCATAGCCGGTGTTCGTCAACAACTTCAGCTTGTACTTGAAGATCAGCAGCAGGATCGGGCCGGTGAAGAAGATGGGCAGCGACACGGCGGCGAGCGCCATCGTCATGGCGCTGCGGTCGAAGATGGAGCCCCGCTTGAGGGCGGACAGCGATCCGACGGCGAGGCCGCCGACCAGCCACAGGATCGCGGCACCTGCCGCCAGGCTCAGTTCGACGGGCAGGGCGGTCCAGATCATGTGCGTGACCGGAAGCTGAAGCCGGAACGAGTAGCCCAGGCACGGTGCCGCGCAGTGCACGGTCGCCCCGGTGCCGTCGCCGAGGTCGCGACCGAAGAGGATCCCGCCCGCCCAGTTGAAGTACTGCTTCCAGATGGGCAGATCGAAGCCGAAGCGGTGCTCGATCAGCTTCTGGCCCTCTGCCGTCGGCGGAATCTTGCCGACGTAGAAAAGCGCCGGCGACACGTGTGCCACCCGCGGTCCCACCTGGAAGATGAAGAACGTCACGAAGCTGGTCACGAACAGCACCAGCACGCCGCCTAGCGAACGGCGAATGATGTATCTGATCATCGTGTTTGGGTGCCGGTGGCCGGCTCGAATCGCTTCGAGCCGGCCACCGGACCGGTCACCTCTCTAGTCAGCCGAAGAGCGGTACTGCGTGGGGCGAGACGTTACTTGCCGTCGCTCGTCCCGATGTTGACGAAGTCGTAGTACGAACCGATTGCAAAGTTGTTACGCACGTTGGTCAGACGCGGGTTGCGGTAGTACAGCGTCTTGTCGTACACGAACGGAAGGTTCGTCGCGTCCTGCATCAGGTCGGCGTCGAGCTGCTTGAACAGGTCATCGTGACGACCGGTGCTCTTGGCCGCCTCTTTCAGGGCCGCGTCGATCTTCGGGTTGTTCACCTGGTTGTAGTTACCGCCACCGGGAGGAGCATTGCTCGCCACGATGGAGGTCCAGTAGCCGCCACCCGTCGGGTAGTCAGCACCCCAGCCGGCCTGCGCGATGCCGATGCCGACGCTCTTGACCGTCTCGGGCTTGCCGATGTAGGCGCCGTAGTAGCCGGACTGGGAGTGCGGCGCCGCGGTCAGCTTGATGCCGACCCGGGCCAAGGCCTGCTGCGAGGCGCTGAACACCGCCGGTCCGCGCGAGACGTTGGCGAAGGCTTCCTTGGTGCTGAAGCCGTTGGGTTGACCGCACTGCTTGAGCTCGTCCTTGGCCTTGGCCAGGTCACCGGTGTTGTCCGGGCCGGTCGGGTACGGGTTGGCGTTCGGGTCGTGACCCGGAACGGTCGGCTGGGCCATCGTGTTGGCGATGTCGCCACCGTATGTCCCACCGCGGGCGCGCTGCAGGTCGGACTTGTTCATCGCGTAGAAGACCGCGCGCCGGCAGTGCACGTTGTCCAGCGGCTTGACCTTGGAGAAGAGGTCGAAGTACCGGGTGTACGAGGACACCGGGTCATCGGCGTTCTTCTTCAGGTTCGGGTTCGAGACGATGGCCGTCTGGAACGCCGGTGCCACACCGTTGTCGGCGATCGCGTCGGCGGCGCCGGCCTGCAGCTGCTTGTCGTTGTCGTCGGCGTTGGTGTTGATGTTCAACGTGATCTTGTCGGCCAGCGGCTTGCGGATCTTGTCGGTGTCCTGGCTCCACTGGCTGTTGCGAACCCAGACGACCTTCTGCTCCGGCGTGTAGCTGGAGAACTTGTACGGCCCGTTCGAGAGCGGGTGCAGCGTGTACTTCGAGCCGGTGAAGGCGCCGTTCTCCTTCAGCGGAACCGGCGCCGAAGCCGGCAGCGTCATCAGGTAGTCGAAGTCCGGAGTGGACGAGTTCAGCTTGAAGCTGATGGTGTTGTCATCCGGCGTGGTGATGCTGTCGAGGCCACCGGTCTTGTCCTTGTACGGGCCCTGGTACGTCGGGTTGCCCTTGGCGTCGACCGGGCTCAGCAGCGTCAGGTAGTACGAGGCCGGTCCCTGGCTGAAGATGTCGGTCGCGAAGACGCGCTCGATGCCGTACTTGACTTCCTTGCTCGTGACGGGCGTGCCGTTCTCCCACTTCACGCCGCTCTTGAGCTTGTACGTCCACTGGGTGAAGTCGGCGTTGTGCTGGCCCAGCCCGGTGGCGAGGTCACCCTCGATGGCGATGTTGTTGGCGCCGGGAATCGAGGAGTAGCCGACGAGCGTACGGGTGAAGAGCCGCTGCATGTTCCAGCACCAGCCGTAGTACGTGTTGGCCGGGTCCCACGAGTCACAGTCACCCGTGGCCACGAGGTTCAGGCTGCCGCCGGGCTTGTCACTCTTGTTGACGAAGCCGATCGTGGCGGCGTTGAACGCCGCGGCGACTCCGGCCGTGGTTCCGTTGGCATTGCTCGCGCTGCTCTTGGGACCGCCGGTGTTGTTAGAACTGCCGCCACCGCATGCGGTGACGACCATCGCCGCGACGGCCGTCAGGCCCACCGCGAATGCGACTCTCCTTTTTCTCAGCATTGGTTTCTCTCATCCTCCTAGGCGATCGGAACTTCTTGCCGGCCTGTCACGGCCGGCTACGGCAGGTGCCGTTGTGAATACCCCCGTACGACGCCGAGGGCAACTGCGGTGAGGCCGACCCGGCTAGCGAGTCGACTTCGGGTCGAGTGCGTCGCGCAACCCGTCGCCGAACAGGTTGAACGACAGCACGGTCAGGAACAGCACGAGGCCGGGCCAGACCAGGTACATCACGTCGATCTGGAAGAAGCCACCGGCGTCGGAGAGCATCTTGCCCCAGGACGCGGTCGGCTCCTGGACACCGACTCCGAGGAAGGACAGGCCGGCCTCGCCGAGGATGTAGGTGGGGATGGTCAGCGTCACCCAGACCAGCACCGGGCCGACCAGGTTCGGCAGGATCTCGCGGGTGATGATGCGCCAGTCACTGGCGCCCAGGCTCCGCGCGGCGTCGACGAACTCCTTCTCGCGCAGCGAGAGCACCTGGCCGCGCACGATCCGTCCCAGGTAGGCGAAGCCGAAGAAGCCGAGAACGAAGATGACGACCGCGAAGTTGAGCGTCTGGCCCGTCATGCCGAGGAACCCGGACGACTGGCCGAAGATGGCCAGCAGGGCCAGGGCGAACAGCAGAGTGGGGAATGCCAGCAGGACGTCGAGCACCCGGGCGATCACCGCGTCGACGGTGCCGCGGTAATAGCCGGCGAGGATGCCGGCGGCCAGGCCGAGAATCAGCGACAGGATCATGGCGGACACCGCGATCATCAGCGACGTCCGAGAACCGGCGATCAGGCGGGACAGGATGTCGCGGCCGTTCACCGGCTCGATGCCCAGCCAGTGGCTCGATGACGCGCCACCGAGGGCGCCCATCGGCATGTTGGTGTCGATGCTGGTGAGGTCGGAGTTGAACTTGCCCGGCGGCTGGCCGTAGAGCTTGACCAGCACCGAGGAGAAGACCGCCACCAGGGTGATGACGACGATGCCCACACCGCCGGCCATCGCGACCTTGTCCTGCTTGAGCCGTCGCCAGGCGATCTGGCGCAGTGACCGACCCTGGATTGCTTCCTCAGCCGGTGCGATCGCCAGCTCGGTGGTGGCGACTTCAAGTTCACCTTGGGACAGCGACATCGGGCGGACGGCCTCCTTCTCTTCCTTCTCTTCGCGGAACCCCGCGGCTACGCGGTTTCCGCCAACCGGCAACATTATGGGTCGCGGGTTACGTCGTGAATACGGTGGCACGTTTGCGACCAGATCGTGATGCAAATGCGTCCAGCGGTTCCGGACACTAGTCGATGCCGCGGACGCTGCTCACGAAGGATGGGGGGGCTGCCTCAATCGTTACGGTGCAGACCCCCACCTTCCGCGAGACTCACAAACCCTCAATAACTTGCATTAGAGTTATGGGGCCTTTGCCTATTTCTTGAAGCCCATGTTCTCGTACACCCGGTCGGCGAAGCCGAACGAGCCCAGGTTGACGAGGTTGGACTTCGACGCCACCAGGTCGGGGCGCTGGTACAGCGCTACGGAGTGGCCTTCTTCCCAGATCTTCTGGTCGATCTGGTAGGTGAGGTCCGTGGCCTTCTGCGGGTCGAGCTCGGTGACAGCTTGCTTGTACAGAGCGTCGAGCTCCGGCGTGCCGATCTTGGCGTAGTTCTGGCCGCCGGTGGAGGTGTAGATCGACTGCGCCGAGGAGACCGGGAACGGCGTGCCGATCCAGCTGAAGATGGTCAGGTCGAACTTGCCGACCTCGACGTACTCGGGGAAGAACGGGTCCGAGGGCACCGACTTGATGGTCACCTTGATGCCCGCGGTCCCCAGCGCCTTCTGCTGCAGCGCGGCCTCGTCCGAGGAGGTCTTCACGCCGGCCGGGATGACGAAGGTCAGGTTGAGGACCTTGCCGTTCTTGGCGTAGAAGCCGTCCGAGCCCTTCTTGTAGCCGGCCGACTCGAGCAGCGTGCCGGCCTTGGCTACGTCCTGGTTGCAGAAGGCACCACAGGTAGCCTTGTACTGGCTCTGGTTGTTCATCCAGATGTGGCTGTCCAGCACGGTCGCCGGCCAGTCCAGTGGGCTGAGCAGGGTCTTGGCGTCGCCGGCGCGGTTGATGCTCAACATGACGGCCTGGCGCACCTTGACGTCCGCCATCGGACCGGTGCTGCCGAGGTCGATGTGGCGCCAGTTGGGGCCACCGGCCTTGTGGATCGAGACGCCCGGAGTCGCCTTGACGGTCGCATAGCTGGCGACGTTGGAGCCGATGTCGACGAAGTCGACCTGGTCGGACTGCAGCGCCTTGGCCTGCGCGGACTGGTCCAGCACGATGTACTGGATCTTGTCCAGCTTCGCCTTGGGACCCCACCACTTGTCGTTGCGTACGACCGTGATCGTCTTGGCGGTCTTGTCCATCGACGCGATCTTGAAAGGCCCACCCGAGAGCGTCGGCCCGTTGACCCAACTGCTGTTGAACGAGGCGGGAGTCTCGTTCAGGCTCGCCGGCAGCAGTGGGCTGAACAGCGCCTTCCAATCCGGGTAGACAGTCTTGAAGGTGACCTTGACGTCCTGGTCGGTCGCGCCCTTCTCGACACTGCCGATCTGCTCGTAGCCATTCGTGCTGGCCGCCTTGTACCCCTTGTTCTTGCCGTTCAGCGCCTTCCACAGGCCCGCGAAGTCCCTGTACGTGATGGGGCTGCCATCACTCCAGACGGCCTTCGGATTGATGTGGTACTCGATGGTCTGCGGGCTGGCGGAGGTCTGCTCCGCCTTGTCCACCACGTCGGTGTCCAGTATCGGCTTGCTGCCCGCGTCGAAGTGCCACACGAACGGCAGCGTCGACCACATCAGATCGTTGATTCCGCTCTCGTTGCCGTCGATCTCGTTGATGTTGAAGTTCGCAGGGTAGCTGTCGATCGGCCAGCGCAGCGTTCCGCCGGCCGGCACCTGGTCGTACGGCATCGGGTTCACGTCGTTGGCGGTCGAGACCGCCTGGGCCTTCTTGCCGGAATTATTGCTGCCCGTACCCGATTTGCTCGAGCCCCCACAGGCGGTCAGGGCCAGGGACGCCGCGACGACAGTCGCGATGCCCACCTTGCCGAAAACCCTCACACTTCCTCCTCAGAAAAATTCGATTCGCGGACCCACGAAATATGTCGCAGTTCCTGGTACTTGCTACGCACTTCAAAGCCGCAGGGCCATAGCCGTTGCTGAATCGGTATGTACCAGAGAGCAAACCGAACCCTCCGAAATGCTGCTGACACGCCCCAGTGGTGTCACACGACCTCGCGAACTCTAGCAAAGTGACAGGCTGCGCGATGGTCTCGATCCAAACTGTATAAATCAGGATCATCGTTCTTGCACTTTGCCCGTTCTTCGGCATTGAGGTGCTCGGCGAAGACGAAGCAGCGGGACGAGAACCGGCATCCGCTGGGGATGTCGGCCGGGCTGGGCAGGTCACCGGTGAGCAGGATGCGCTTGCGGGTGCGCTCCTTCTCGGGGTCCGGCAGCGGGATGGCCGACAGCAGAGCCTGGGTGTAGGGATGCGACGGCGCGGCGAAGATGTCGCGGGTGCTGCCGATCTCGACGATGCGACCCAGATACATGACCGCCACCCGGTCGGCGATGTGGCGCACGACGGAGAGGTCGTGGGCCACGAAGAGGTAGCTCAGCCCCATCTTGAGCTTGAGCTCGTCCAGCAGGTTGATCACGCCGGCCTGGATCGAGACGTCCAGGGCAGATACCGGCTCGTCCAGCACGATGACCTTGGGGTCCAGCGCCAGCGCCCGGGCGATGCCGATGCGCTGGCGCTGACCGCCGGAGAACTCCGCCGGGTAGCGGCTGGCGTGCTCGGGGCTGAGGCCGACCAACTCGAGCAGCTCGGCGGTGCGGGCCTTGATCCGCTGCTCGGAAAACTTCTGCACCCACATCGGCTCGGCGAGGATGTCGCCGATCGGCATCCGCGGGTCCAATGAGGCCATCGGGTCCTGGAACACGATGGACAGGTCCGCGCGCATCCTGCGGCGGTCCTCGCCCTTGAGGTGGTCGGTCTCCTTGCCCAGCACCACGATCTTGCCCCGCTGGGGCTTCAACAGGTTCATGATCTCCATGATCGTGGTGGTCTTGCCGCAGCCGGACTCACCGACCAGGCCGAGCGTCTCACCCTGGCGGATCTCCAGTGACACGCCGTCGACCGCCCGGACGCTGCCGACCGTCCGGCGGATCACCGCGCCCTTACGGATCGGGAACGCCCGGTGCAGATTGTCCAGGCTCAACACCACGTCGCGCTCCTCCCGAGGCGCCCGGATGGCAACCTCCGTCGGCAGCTCCGGCCGGACGAACACGTCCTCGGCGCTCCAGTGGTTCTGCGCGATCTCCAGGCTGCGGTGGCAGGCGGCGACGTGGTGAGGCCGGTCGGTCGGGTCCAGCATCGGCTCCACCGCCCGGCACTGGTCGATCACCAGCGGGCAGCGGGTCGCGAAGGGACAGCCGACCGGCAGGTTCACCAGCGACGGCGGGGCGCCCTCGATGGGGATCAGCGGCTCTTTCTCTTCCACGTCCATTCGGGGAATCGATCCCAACAGACCCATGGTGTAAGGCATCCGGGGCTGATAGAAGGTGTCGTCGACTCCGGCCAGCTCGACCGCCTTGCCGGCGTACATGACCATCACCCGGTCGGCGAACCCGGCCACCACGCCGAGGTCGTGGGTGATCAGTACGGTGGCGGCATTGGTGACCTCTTTGGCCTTGCGCAGCACATCGAGCACCTGAGCCTGGATGGTGACGTCCAGCGCGGTGGTCGGCTCGTCGGCGATGATCAGATCCGGGTCGTTGGCGATGGCCATGGCGATCATGGCGCGCTGCCGCATACCGCCGGAGAATTCGTGTGGAAACGACGACGCCCGAAGCTCCGGGTTCGGAATGCCGACGAGATCGAGCAGTTCCACGGCCTGGGACATGGCCCGGGACTTGCTGACGTTCTGGTGAATGCTGACCGCCTCGGCGATCTGGTCACCGATCGTGTAGACCGGTGTCAGCGCCGAGAGCGGGTCCTGGAACACCATCGAGATGCCCGAGCCGCGCAGCCTGGACAGCTCTCGGTCCTTCAGCGTCAGCAGGTCGACACCCTTGAACTTGATGGTGCCGGTGGCGTGGGCGTTGGAGGGCAGCAGTCCCATCACGGCCAGCGAGCTCACGGACTTGCCGGAGCCCGATTCGCCGACGATGGCCAGCGTCTCGCCCGGCTGAACGGAATAGGACACGCCTCGTACGGCCCGCACCCGGCCGGCCTCACTGCGGAAGCTCACGTTGAGGTTGCTCACCTCGAGCAGCGGGGTGGTGGGGGTGGTCACAGTTTGCTCGATCCTGACGATGGGTCGATGGCATCTCGCAGGGCATCGCCGATCACACTCACGCAGAGGACAGTGAGGACCAGGAACAGCCCGGCGAACATGAAAACATGCGGGTACGTGGTCGCCAGCGACTGCGAATCACTGATCACGGTGCCGAGGGAGACGTCGGGCGGCTGCACACCGAAGCCGAAGAAGCTCAGGCCGGTCTCGGCGAGAATGGTGCCGCCGACGTTGATGGTGACGTCGACGATCAGCAGCGACGCCATGTTGGGCAGCAGATGGCGCCGGATGATGGTGAACGAGCCGACACCCATGAACTTCGCCGCCTGGACGTACTCGCGCTCCTTCAGGCTCATGGCCATGCCGCGTACCACGCGGCCGGTGACCATCCAGCCGAACACCGACAGCAGCCCGACCAGCCACAGCCAGCTGTGCCCGGACAGCACCGGGCTGAGTACCGCGAGGATCAGGAAGCTCGGCAGCACCAGCAGCAGGTCGATGATCCAGACCACGCCGATGTCGACGTACCGGCCGAAGTAACCGGCGACCGAACCCGCCACCGCGGCGATCGCCGTGGTGATGAGGGCGGCGACGAGACCGATGATCAGCGACTTCTGCAGGCCCTTGAGGGTCCGCGCGTACACGTCGCGGCCGATGTCGTCGACGCCGAAGAAGTGGCTGCCGTTCGGACCGGCCAGGATGTTGTCCTGGTCGAAGTCGTTGTACTTCCAGTGCGAGAGGTACGGGCCCAGGTAGGCCAGCAAGAAGATCACCACGAGGACGACCACCGCCGCCACGCCCGCCTTCTGCCGCACGAACCGCTTGAAGATCAGCTTCCCGCGGCTGAGCGATTCCGGCGCGCCGATGTGCTGGGTGGTGGCATCAGGGTCGTCTACCGATGGTGGCGCGACCTCGAAGATCTCCTGAGGCGACATTGACATGACCGCACCCCCTACTTGGACCGGACGCGCGGATCGAGCGCGGCATACAGGATGTCGGACAGCAACCCGGACAGCAACACCAGCACCGCGGTGAAGCAGGCCACCCCGGCGACGGCATTCACGTCATGGGACTGCACCGAGGACACCAGGTACTCCCCCATACCGTGCCAGCCGAACAGGTTCTCCACGAAGATCGAGCCGGTCAGCAACAGGCCGAAGGAGTAGGCGAAGAACGTCACGATCGGGATGAGCGCGGTGCGGACGCCATGCTTGAACAGCGCCTTCTGCCGGGTCAGCCCCTTGGCCCGGGCCGTCCGCAGGAAGTCGCTGCCGAGCACGTCGAGCATCGCACTGCGCTGGTATCGGCTGAAGAACGAGACGCCGAACAGGCCCAGCACCAGCGTGGGCATCACCAGCCGCTTGAGACGGTTGGCCCAGAAGGCCAATCCGTGCAGGTTGGAGTTGTACTCACCGGTGGCCGGGAAGAGCCAGGCTGAGCCGCCCTTGTGATAAAGCCAGACGAAGAGTGTCTGTACCACGATGATCACCACGACCGTGGGCGAGGCCAGCAAGACGTAGGACACCACCGTTCCGGCGACGTCGGACGGTTTTCGCTGCCGCACCGCGCCGAAGACGCCCAGCAGCACGCCACCGACGGCACCGAAGACGGTTCCGAAGAACAGCAGCCGAAGGCTCACGCCGGCGCGGCGACCGATCTCGGTCGAGACCTTGTCCTCGCCGACGATCTGGGTGCCGAAGTCACCGTGTACGACGCCCTTGAGCCAGTGGCCGTAACGCTGCAGCACCGGGGTGGCGGGGTCGGCGTTGCGCTGTTGCAGGTTCTCGTGGATCACCGCTGCCGGTATCGGCGGGTTGTGGCCCTCGTACCGGGCACGCGGATCCAAGGTCAGTGAGCCGAGGATGTAAGCCAAGCTGGTCGCGATGAACACCAGAACCAAGTAGTTCAGGAAGCGGCGAGCAATAAACTTCAGCATCTGAGAGTTCCCTGCGCTGTCAGTCGTTGGTTCAGGTCGGGACGGCACGCGAGCGCGCCGTTGCTACGGAGGCGGACTTTAGCCGACAGCTATAACCGAGCTGTCACCTCGGTCACATATCGGCCATTGCTCCCTACCCAGTCAAGACCTTCGAGCTCCCGCGCCGAGAGCCATCGAACGTCCTGGTTTTCCAGCGCCCGGGGCTGCGGCGACCCCGGCAGCAAGCTCACGTGGAACAGGACGAGCTCCGCACGATCGGCCAGCGGCCCGCGGCCGAGCTCCGGTCCCACCGCGACCTGGCAACCCAGCTCTTCGCAGCACTCCCGCATCAGCGCCGCGGCGCGGGTCTCGCCCCGCTCGACCTTGCCACCTGGGAACTCCCACTGGCCTGCCAGTTGGGGCGGCATGGCACGCTGCGCCACCAGCACCTTCCGATCAACGATGAGGGCCGCCGCGACCACCGTCCGGCGTTGGGTCCGGCGCTCGATGTTCCGGAGCGTTCGGCTCAACCTGACAAGCGCAGTACGCCGCGCTCTGCGGTCCCACCACGGCAGGCGAACCTCGAGGGTGAGCAGCACACCGGCAGGCACCTCGGCGACGATCGGGCGCACCCGGCCCGGCAGCGAGCGGACCGCTTGCCGCACGCGATCGGGGTCGGCGTCGATCAACTCAGCGACGCGGTATACCCGTCCCGAGGCGGGAGCGGTCCGGCGAGCGGTCATTGCGCCGCGGTCATCGGCGATCGGCGAGGAACGGGAAGCGGTCCCGCACCCGCTTAACCTCGCCCGGGTCCACCTCGGCGCGCAGCACGGACTCGACCTCACTGGCCTCGACGAGGGTCCGGCCCAACGGGTCGATGATCGCGGAGTCGCCGGTGTGGTGCAGCCGGTCCACCGAGCCCACCCGGTTGCAGCCGAGGACGTAGGCCTGGTTCTCGATCGCCCGCGCACGCAGCAGCGTCCGCCAGTGTTCGCGCCGGGCAGCGGGCCAGTTGGCAACCACGACGTACAGGTCGGTGTTCGCGGCCAGTGCCCAGAACTCGTCAGCGAAGCGCAGGTCATAGCAGATGAAGACGCTGACGTTGAGGTCGCCGATGGGTACCGTCAGGAACTTCTCACCCGCCCGGTAGCGCTCGTGCTCGCCGGCGTAGCTGAACGGGTGGATCTTGGCGTACCGGTGCAGCTGTCCGGCCGGGCCGGCGACGACCGCGACGTTGGCAGCCCGCCGCCCCAAGCCCTGATCGGCGGCCTCGGCCCACTGGGCGATGGAGCCGATCATCCAGACGCCGTGTTCGGCAGCCTGCCGCACCAGGAACTGCTCGTTCGGGCCGCCCGGTTCCTCGGCGACCCGCTCGGGTTCCATGGAGAAGCCGGTGGCATACATCTCGGACACCACCACGAGACCGGCCCCGGAACCCACTGCCTCGGCGATCAGCGGCACCAGGTGATGCCGGGTGGCCGCGCCGTCCTCCCACGCGATGTCGTGCTGGATCGCTGCGATCTTCATGAGGACATCTTGCCCAACCGCGCCAGCGCCTCGTCCAGCACGTCCACTTTCTTACAGAACGCGAACCGGACGTAGCGATCGATGTCCGAGTCGTAGAACACCCGGGACGGGATTGCCACCACCCCGGCCCGTTCCGGAAGCGACCGGCACCAGGCTTCGGCGTCGTCGCCGACGTCGATCGTGGCGAAGTACCCGGCCCGCGGCGGCAGCACCGAATAGCCCAGCTCGACAAGGCCATTGACGAACAGGTCTCGCTTGGCGCGCAGCGCCGCGGCCACCTCGACGTAGAAGTCGCCGGACCACTGCAGTGCCTCGGCGATCGCGTACTGGAACGGGCCGCTGCCGACGAAGGTGAGGAACTGCTTGACCGACCGCACCTTGGCCAGCAGGCCGGCCGGCGCGCAGACCCAGCCCACCTTCCACCCGGTGACGCTGAAGGTCTTGCCCGCGCTGGAGATGGTCACGGTCCGCTCGGCCATGCCCGGCAGGGTCGCGATGGGCACATGCGCACCCTCGAAGACCAGGTGCTCGTAGACCTCGTCGGACACCACTATCAGGTCATGCTCGAGAGCCACCTCGGCGATCCGGCTCAGCTCGTCACGGCCGAGCACCGCGCCGGTGGGATTGTGCGGGGTATTGAGCAGGATCATCCTCGTCCGGCTGGTGATGGCCTGGCGGAGCTCGTCCTGGTCGAAGGTCCAGCCGCCGCGCCCGGGCCGCAGTGTCACGGCTCGGTGCTCGGCACCGGCCAGGGCGACGCAGGCCGGGTAGGAGTCGTAGAACGGTTCGAACAGCACCACCTCGTCACCGGGCTGGGTGAGGCCCAGGATGCTGGCCGCGAGAGCCTCGGTGGCGCCGACGGTGACGAGCACCTCGGAGTCCGGATCGAAGGCGAGCCCGTAGTGCTGCCGCTGGTGGGCGGCGATGGCGTGCCGCAACTCCGGAATGCCCGGGCCGGGCGGGTACTGGTTGCCGCGGCCCTCGCGGATCGCGCGAACGGCAGCTTCCAGGATGGCCGACGGCCCGTCCACATCGGGAAAGCCCTGGCCGAGGTTGATGCTGTCGGTCGCCACCGCGAGCGCCGACATCTCGGCGAAGATGGTGGTTCCGAACGCGTCCAGGCGGGCTGGTCTGTCCGATGGGGTCACCGGCCCACCATAAGACCCGTACGCGTGTTACGCGGCCCGACCTCCCGTAACGATTGACGAGGAGGTCAGGCCGCGCCCGGGTCGCACCGGACGGTGGTGTCGCTCAGACTCCGGCCTTCAGGCGGTTGCCGCGGCTGCGTGCCCGGTCGGTCTGGGACAGGATCACCTTGCGGATCCGCACCGTCTCAGGGGTGACCTCGACGCACTCGTCCTCGCGGCAGAACTCCAGCGACTGCTCCAGCGACAGCTTGCGCGGCGGCACCAGGTGCTGGAACTCGTCCGAGGACGACTGCCGCATGTTGGTGAGCTTCTTCTCCTTGGTGATGTTGACGTCCATGTCGTCGGCGCGGGAGTTCTCGCCGACCAGCATGCCCTCGTACACCTCGGTCGTCGGCTCGACGAACATCGTGCCGCGCTCCTGCAGGTTGATCATGGCGAACGGCGTCGCGACGCCGGCCCGGTCGGCCACCAGCGAGCCCGAGCTACGGGTGCGCAACTCGCCGAACCACGGCTCGTAGCGCTCGAAGACGTGGTGCACGATGCCGGTGCCGCGGGTGTCGGTGAGGAACTCGGTACGGAAGCCGATCAGGCCACGCGAGGGCACCAGGAATTCCATCCGGACCCAGCCGGTGCCGTGGTTGGTCATCGTCTCCATCCGGCCCTTGCGGATCGCGAGCAGCTGGGTGATCGCGCCGAGGTACTCCTCCGGCGCGTCGACGGTGAGGCGCTCGACCGGCTCGTGCACCTTGCCGTTGATGAGTTTGGTGACGACCTGCGGCTTGCCCACGGTGAGCTCGAAGCCCTCACGTCGCATCTGCTCCACCAGGATGGCCAGCGCCAGCTCACCACGGCCCTGCACCTCCCAGGCGTCGGGGCGCTCGGTGTTGAGAACGCGCAGCGACACGTTGCCGACCAGTTCGCGGTCGAGGCGGTCCTTCACCAGACGGGCGGTGACCTTCGAGCCCTTCACCCGGCCGGCCAGCGGCGAGGTGTTGGTGCCGATGGTCATCGAGATGGCCGGCTCGTCCACCGTGATGAGCGGCAGCGGAACCGGGTTCTCCAGATCGGCGAGGGTGTCACCGATCATGATCTCGGGAATGCCCGCGATCGCGATGATGTCGCCGGGGCCGGCGGACTCGGCGGGCTTGCGCTCCAGTGCCTCGGTCATCAGCAGCTCGGTGATCTTGACCTGGGAGATGGTGCCGTCGTGACGACACCAGGCGACCTGCTGGCCCTTGCGGATGGTGCCCTGGAACACCCGGCACAGCGCGATGCGGCCGAGGAACGGCGAGGCGTCGAGGTTGGTGACGTGCGCCTGCAGTGGGGCGCCCTCGCGGTACGCCGGCGCGGGAATGGTCTCGAGGATGGTGCTGAACAGCGGCTGCAGGTCAGCGGAGTCCGGCATGGTGCCGTCTTCGGGACGCTTGAGCGAGGCCTTGCCATCACGCGCGCAGGCGTAGACGATCGGGAAGTCGATCTGCTCCTCGGTGGCGTCGAGGTCGAGGAACAGCTCGTACGTCTCGTCGATCACCTCGGCGATGCGGGCGTCCGGACGGTCCACCTTGTTGATCAGCAGGATGACCGGCATCTTCGCGTCGAGCGCCTTGCGCAGCACGAACCGGGTCTGTGGCAGCGGGCCTTCGGAGGCGTCGACGAGCAGCACGATGCCGTCCACCATGGACAGTCCGCGCTCGACCTCGCCACCGAAGTCGGCGTGGCCGGGGGTGTCGATGATGTTGATGATCATCTTCTCGCCGTCGGGCGAGACGTAGTTGACCGCGGTGTTCTTGGCGAGAATGGTGATGCCCTTCTCGCGCTCGAGGTCATTGGAGTCCATCGCCCGCTCGTCCACGTGGTCGTGGGCTCCGAAGGCGCCGGACTGCCACAACATCGCGTCCACCAGTGTGGTCTTGCCGTGGTCGACGTGGGCGACGATCGCCACGTTGCGGATCGAGGAGCGGATGGTGTCGTTGCCGATCTCGGCAGCGCTGTGGTCGGACATGACTCTTCTCTCGTTGCGTGCGGACCGATGTCCGCCTGCTTGTCGGTTTTCTCGACCGACGGAGCCGGTCACTGTTGGTGCGGGCCTGACAACTGCTGGGAACGCTCGGCCTGATGGTGCTCGGCCTGATGGTGCTGCCTGATGGTGCTCGGCGGCCGACGTCCAGGTAGATCTTGGTCTAGTCCTGCCTGCCTCGCCGGGTGCCGCGGACGAAGTAGCCCACCAGTCCCAGGTACGTGGCGGCGCCGACACCGGCGATCACCGAGCCGGTCGGGTCCCAGTGACCGGGCAGTGCGGTCACCTCGACACTCTTGGGATCGAAGACCACCCGGTGCACCTCGGTCGAGTGCCACCTCGGATCACCCAGCAACGGCAGGTTCTTCAACCTGCCGTCGTCACTGGTGAACGATCCACCGAACGAGCAGATTCCCTGGCTGCAGGAGCGCGCCGCCACGACGAACGAGCCTCGGATGCCGTCCGGCTTGCTGCCCACGTGATGGGCGACGTTGAGGACGGCGAGGACGAGTGCCGCCAGGCACAGGGCCGGGAAGACCACCCAGAACAGCCAGCCGGCAACCCGGCGGGCGCCCGGAAAGGACATCGCCACCAGATCGCCGGACGCCTCGGCGAGATAGCTCGCCGAGCGCCGCTCGTGCGACTGCTCAGGGGTGGACTGCTCGGTGGTCATCACCGCACATCATCACATCTCTATCCGGGCAAGCAGCTATCCGTGCGAGCGGCGTGCCGCCGGCGTGGACGAGGCGGAGCGCCCGGCCGGCCGGCCGGGCTCGGTGCGGGACCTGCCGTGCCAGGACGACGGGCGCGGCTGGCGCTCGGCTCCGGTGCGGTCGCGCCAGGACCGCTCGGGCCGGCCACCGTCGCGGTTGCGGGTCGGTACGGTCGGCTCGACGAGAGCGATTCCGGACGGTTCGCGCGCGCCGGTGAGCGCGACCATCGCAGGGTCACCAGGAATGGTGTCGCGCTGCTCGGCGTGCACCCCCGCACCGGACAGCAGGCTGCGGACGGCTCGGTCCTCGTTCGGGGTGACGATGCTCACGACGAGGCCCGCCATACCCGCGCGCGCCGTGCGGCCGGAGCGGTGCAGGTAGTCCTTGGAATCTGCTGGGGGGTCGACATGCAGTACCAGCGACACGTCGTCGACGTGGATGCCGCGCGCGGCGACGTCGGTGGCGACCAGCGCGGAGACGGTTCCGTTCTTGAAGCCGTTCAGCGCCTTGGTGCGCTGGGCCTGGGTGCGGCCACCGTGCAGCGCGCTGGCTGCCACGCCGGCCCGGTTCAGGTTGTCGGCCAGCCGCTCGGCGCCGAACTTCGTCCGGACGAAGAGGATGGTGCGCCCCTCACGGACGGCGATCTGGGTGATCAACTGCCATTTGAGGCCGGCCGGCACTCGGAACACGTGGTGGTCCATGGTGTCCACCGCGGCGCGGGGTGAAGCGAGCGCCTTGATGGCCGGATCGCTCAGGTACTGGGTGACCAGGCTCGCGACATCGCCGTCCAGGGTGGCCGAGAACAGCAGCCGCTGGCCGCCGGCCGGGGTCATGTCGAGCAGGCTGCGCACAACCGGCAGGAAGCCGAGGTCGGCCATGTGGTCGGCCTCGTCCAGCACGGTGACCTGCACGTCGGACAGGTCGCAGGCGCGACGCTCGATGAGGTCGACCAGGCGGCCCGGGGTGGCGACGACGATGTCGGTGCCGCGGATCAGTCCCTGCATCTGCTTGTGGATCGGCAACCCGCCGGCCACCAGGCGCAACGACAGGTCACGTGCCTGCGCCAGCGGCGCGAGGCTGTCGACGACCTGCATGGCCAGTTCCCGGGTCGGGACCAGGATCAGCCCGCGCGGACGGCGCGGCCGGGCCTTGTCACCCTCGAGCCGGGCGATCATGGGCAGCCCGAAGGCGAGGGTCTTGCCGGCACCGGTGGCGGCGCGGCCCAGCACGTCCCGGCCCGCGAGGGCGTCGGGGATGGTGGCGGCCTGAACCGGGAAGGGGGTCTCGATACCGGCCCGGCCCAGCGCCTGGGTCAGCGAGCGGGGCAGCCCCAGCTCGGCGAAGCTCGGCAGGTTGTCGGCGTCGAGGACGGTCAGCGGAATGTCGTCGAAGGGGCCGCGTTCGGCCGACTTGGCGGGACGGCTGCTGTTGCCGCGGGAGTAACCGCCACGGGGACGGCTGGAGGAGTTGCTGTAGCGGCTTGCGCCGGAATGCAGGTCATTGCGCGAGGAGCGCGAGCCAGCGGAAGGCCGCTGGGCATACGAAGTCACAAAATTTCCCGTCGAGACTGATGGCACGTCTCGACGATCCGCGGACGGCGTGCAGCCGCGGCGGCAATCTGTGAAACGAGCCCAGCGCGCTTCTCTGAGTCGAAGCCGCGCCAAAGGTGAATAACACCATTCTAGCGGCCGCGGCGCGCCCGCATGACCAACTCTCGCCGGCGCCCTCCCGGCGCCGGGCCTGGCCCGGCGTGATCAGCGTGCGCCGGCCAGGGCGCTTACGGGCGCGGAGGCAGCGCCGGGGCACGCCGCAGCGGGCGCTGCGAGACGTCCGGCAGGGCGGGAGCCGGCCGGCCGGCCAGTTCGTCGAGCAGGTAACGGACCCCGGCCTCCAGCTGCGGGTCCTCGCCGGCGGCCCAGGCCTGCGGCGGCCGCTCCACCACCAGGTCGGGGTCCACGCCATGGTTCTCGACACTCCAGCCGAACTCCTCGAACCAGAACGAGAACCGGGGCTGGGTGACCCGGGTGCCGTCGACGAGCTGGTACCTGCCGTCGATGCCGATGACGCCGCCCCAGGTGCGGGTGCCGATCACCGGGCCCAGCCGCATCGCCTTGAACGCGGCGTTGACGATGTCGCCGTCCGAGCCGGCCCACTCGTTGGCCAGCGACACCAGCGGTCCGCGCGGTGCACTGTCCGGATAGGAGGTGGTCGAGTAGTGGCGAGAGGTGTCATAGCCCAGCACCCGGCGAGAGAGCTTCTCGATGACGAGCTGCGACGTGTGACCGCCGCCGTTCTCGCGGGTGTCCACCACGAGGGCGTCCTTGGCCATCTCGACCCGCAGGTCGCGGTGGAAGGCCGCCCAGCCGCGTGACATCATGTCCGGCACGTGGACGTAGCCGATGCGGCCACCACCGAGGGCGTGCACCTGGGCGCGCCGGCTCGCCACGCAATCGAGATAGCGCAGATCCGCTTCGTCGGCAAGGGGAATGACCACCGTGGAGCGTTCGCCGTCGGGCGTCTGCACCCGCAGTTCGACCGCCTTGTCGGCGCTTCCGCGCAGTAACTCCGCCGGCCCGTTCGGGCCTACCGGGTGGCCGTTTACAGCCAGGATCGCGTCACCGGGATGGACCGCTACTCCCGGAGCGGTGAGCGGCGACCGGGCGTTGCGGGCCGAGTTGTCGCCCGGCACGATCCGCGTGATCACCCAGCGCCCGTTCTCGTCCCGCTCGAAGTCGGCGCCCAGATAGGCAGGTTTCAGCAGGGGATTCTTCTCACCGGGCGGCTTGGACTCGTAGGCGTGCGAGGACCCCGTCTCGCCGTTGACCTCCCACAGCAGGTCCGACACATCGTCCCGGGTGGTGACGCGGTCCAGCAGCGGCCGGTACTTGTCGACCTCGGCATCCCAGGCGATGCCGGCCATGTCCTCGATCCAGTAGTGCTCGCGCATCAGCCGCGCGGTCTCGTCGAGCATCTGCCGCCACTCGGCGGGCGGGTCGACGGTGAGTTGGATGCGACTGAGGTCGATCTCGACGGTGTCGGACCCGTCCTCCGCCGGCTTCGACGAGGCAGGGACGAGCTTCAGGGCGTGCTCGTCACGCACGACCAGTTTGGTGCCGTTGCCGGACGCCTCGACAGCGTCGACCCGCTCGGCCAACTCGACCAGCTTGCGCTTGCCGAAGTCCCAGCGCTGGAGTGAGGGGCGGGTCTCGTCCCCGGGGTTGCGCGACTCGCCGAGCTCGCCGGTGATCGGTGAGTTCAGCCAGATCACGCCACCCTTGACCGCCCGCAGTTCATCCAGCCGACCGGCCGCCACCGGAAAGGGAACGACGCGCGCGTCGATGCCCTCGACGTCTACCCGGACGGCGGCGGTCGTGGCCGGAGCACTGTCCGAATCGGCCGGGGCGGTTTCCGGCTGGGCGGTCGCCAGCGCCGCGGCCTCGGTGTCGGGGTCGGCCTGGCCGTGCAGTTCCGGCTCGAACGGCGACGGAGTGTCGGCGGCCAGGGTGACCAGGTACGGCCGGGTGGCCAGCGGGAATGCCAGGTCGAATACGTGGGCGTCGTACACCGGGTCGAAGGTGCGGGCGGACAGGAAGGTCAGGTACTTGCCGTCCTCGCTGAAGGTGGGGCTGGTGTCCTCGAAACGCTGCGAGGTGACAGCGGTCACCGCCCCGGTCGCCAGCTCGGCCAACCGGATGCTGCGCAGCTCGCGCGTTGCCTCCGGAGCGGAGTAGGCCAGCCACTTGGAGTCCGGGGAGAACGAGAGCCCACTGGGATCGCCACTGGCGTTGCGCTCGAGTTGCCGGATCCCGCCGTCGGCGGTCGAGATGGCGAGCAGCCGCCCGTCGTGGGTGGCCACCGCGAGGGTGCTGCCGTCCGGGCTGGCAACCAGTTCGAGCACCCGGCCGATCTCGCCTGCGCCGAAACGGCGGGTGGAGCCGTCGGGGGCCGCGATCTCGAGCGCGTCCGGTCCCTCCGCCCCGGTCACATACGCCACCGACGGGTCGGCGTCGGGCGCGCTCGGCTCCAGCACCACGGGCAGCCGGTGCCGGACCCCGGCGACCGAGGCCACCGTCCGGGCCGGGCCGTTGCGGTGGGTCAGCCACACGATGTTGCCGCGGACCTCCAGCGCGCTGGCGCGACCGGTCCGGTCGACACTCAGGTCACCGAGGAAGTCCTCGGCCTTCACCGGGGCGACGGCACGGCCGGCGCGCGAGCTGCCCAGCCAGATGTCGAGCTGACGCGGCCGGGAGTCGGCGTCGAGGCTGTCGAGCAACCAGAGGTCACCGGCGTGGCGATAGATCAGCCGGCTGCCGTCGCCGCTGAGCTGGCGGGCGTAGAAGGCCTCGTGGTCGGTGTGCCGGCGCAGGTCGCCACCGTCAGCCGCCACCGAGTAGACGTTGCCGTGCCCCTCGAAGTCGCTGAGAAGGGCGAGCCGGTTCCCGGTCCAATTCGGTGCCATCTTCGGGCCGGGGATTGAAGCAAGCAGCTCGGTGAACTGCCCGCTGCCGTCGGAGTCCAGCCACAGCCTGCTCGCTGTCCCGCCGCGGTACCGCTTCCAGTGCGCGTAGTCCTGCGCACTGCCGGTACCGAGGACCACAGCGCCGGCTTCGGAGACGGTCAGCGAGTTCACCGAGCCGTAGGGCAGGCGCTCCGGCCGGGCGTCCGCGCCTTCGCGGACATCGATGGCATAGGCCCAGGCATGCGTGCGGAAAGGCTGGTATGCATCGGAGACGACGAGGAGCCTACCGTCCCGGTCGAAGCCCAGCACCCGCGTCCGGGGCTGGCCGAAGAAGGTGAGCTGGCGGGGCTCGCCACCAGCTGTCGGCATTCCGAAGACCTCGGGCTCACCCGCTCGCTCGGACACCCACGCGACCTGCGCGCCGTCGGGCGAGAGCCGCGGCGAGCTGACCGGAACCCCTTCCGCCGTCAGCCGATGGGCCCGGCCTCCGGTCGTGTCAGCCAGCCAGACGTCGTTCTCAGCGGTGAAGACGATCTGGTCGCCGACGATATGCGGAAAGCGCAGGTAACCCGGGGCAGCAGTCATGAAGCGAAAGCTTAATAACGGGGTACGACAACCCGCCAGCGAGAATCGTCCGGTTCAGCGCTCAGCGGACGCCGACCATGATCTGGTGGGCCTGCTCGTCCGTCAGCGGTTGCTCACGTAGTTCCGTTGAGTCGGCGAAGCCAGCTGGCCGAAGCCCTGCCAGCAGCAGTTCCAGGTGCCGCCGCCTGGAGCTCGCAGGTTGCCACCACGAGCTGCTCCAACCCCGTTCCGCCGGGCGCGGCCGCCGCGGCACGGGCCAGCTCCAGCAGGTCACGCCGCAAGCCCGTCCGGGGTCAGCCAGCGGTGTTGATCTTCTCCAACGTCCGGCGCGCGCCGACCTCGTGAAAGGACGCCAGCGCGTCGAGATAGGCCGCGGCGAAACGCTCGTCGGCCGCCAGATCACCGAAGAGCTCGGGGTTCTCGAGGAAGGCCAGCGGACGGCTCCGCTGCTTCCGGGCGAGGTCCATCAGCTCGTCTCGGAGCCGGTCCACGATGACGATGTCACCACCCTGCTCGTCGACCCCCTCGGCGTAGCGGGCCCAACTGGCCACCACCGTCGCCGAGCACGCGATGTCGCCGCCGGTGGCAAGGTTGGCCCGGATGACCGGCACCAGCCATTTCGGAATCCGATCGGAGCTCTCGGCACACAGCCGCGCCACGGTGTCGCGGACCTCAGGATTGGCGAAGCGCTCGAGCAGGGTCTGCTGGTAGGCCGCCAGGTCCACCCCCGGCACCTCGGCCAGCGTCGGGCTCGCCTCGGTGCGCATGTAGCGCAGCAGGAACTCGACGAAGACCGGGTCGGCGGCAACCTCGTGGGCGTAGCGGTAACCGGTGAGGTAGCCCGAATAACACATGGCCTGGTGGCTGGCATTGAGCAGCCGCAGCTTCATCAGTTCGTAGGGCTCGACATCGGTGACCACCTGGACACCGGCGTCCTCCCAGCGCGGCCGGCCGCCGGGAAAGTGGTCTTCCAGCACCCACTGGGTGAACGGCTCGCACACCACCGGCCACTGGTCGTTGATCCCGTAGCGCTCGGCCAGCAGTGCCCGGTCGTGCTCAGCCGTGACGGGCGTGATCCGGTCGACCATGGAGTTCGGAAAGGCCACCTCGGTGCGCAGCCATTTACCCAGCTCCGTGTCCTTGAGGTCGGCGAACGCGCTGAACATCGACCGCGCGACCGCGCCGTTGCCCTGGATGTTGTCGCACGACATGACCGCGAACGGCGCCGTTCCCGAAGCGCGCCGGCGGCGCAGCGCCTCGACGACGAACCCGAACACGGTGCTCGGAAGGGCGCCGGGCGCGAGATCCGCGGCGACACCCGGATTCGTCTCGTCGAACTCCCCGGTGACCGGGTTGAAGTTGTAGCCGCCCTCGGTGACCGTCAGCGAGACGATCTTGGTGCGCTCGTCGGTGAGCACATCCAGCACCGCCTCCGGGTCCTCAGGCGCGAACAGGTACCGGACGATGGAGCCGATCACGCGTGGTTCGAGCGTTCCGTCCGGGTGCTTGGCGATCAGGGTGTACAGGCCGTCCTGGCTGCTGAGGACCTCTTCCATGCGCTTGTCGCCGGCCAGCACACCGACGCCGCAGATGCCCCAGTCCAGGGCCTCGCCCTGGTTCATCAGGCGGTCGAGGTACATCGCCTCGTGCGCGCGGTGAAAGCCGCCGACACCGAAGTGGACGATGCCGACGCTCACCGCGGCGCGGTCGTAGCCGGGAACCGGAACCTGGGCAGCGAACTGCTCGAGCGTCGACGAGGTCAACGGTGTCGCCTGTGTCATGTACATCCCCGGATCGGCTTACGCGACTGCGCGGTCGGCTGGGCCGTCCCAACCGAGGTCGGGCTCGCGTTTCTTCGGCGGCCCTCGATGCAGCCTAGTCACGCGCTGGGACAGTGCGAGCAGACGGCACAGTCACGCGCTGGGAGCAGCCGGCGTTACCCTGAGGGCGGCCCAGCACCGGCCTGCCTCCTGCCCGAGGGAGCCGGCTGTGGACACGCCCGCCATCGCGACCCGCCGCTCCATCTGGTCGGGGGTCCTGATAGGCGTCGGGGTGGCGGCCTTCGTGGACGAGACCGTCTTTCACCAGCTGCTGCACTGGCACCACTTCTACGACAAGTCGACCGCCGACGTCGGGCTGGTTTCGGACGGTTTCTTCCATGCGGGTGGCTGGCTGGCGATCGTGGTGGGGCTGTTCCTGTTCGCCGATCTGCAGCGGCGGCGGGCGGCCTCCGGAAACCGCCTGTGGGGCGGCGGCTTTCTCGGCTGGGGTGCGTTTCAGCTGTACGACGGGCTGATCCAGCACAAGGTGTTCGGCCTGCACCAGATCCGATACCACGTGGACGTGCTGCCCTACGACGTGGTGTGGAACGTCGCAGGCGGGGCGGGGGTGCTCATCGGGTTGCTGCTGCTGCGCCGGGCAGCGCAACGATCCTCGACACAGCCCGTGGCGTGATGGCTGACGCCGCTGTAAATCCAGCCGGGCAGCTGGTGCTGCTCGCCTGCCTGGTGCTGCCGGTGCTCGGCTACGGGCTGGGTCTGCGGCAGCTGCACCTCCGCGGCGACCGGTGGCCGGTCGGCCGGACGGTGGCCGGCGCGGTCGGCATCGGGTGCCTGAGCGCCGCGCTGCTGTTCCCGCCGGCGCGCCTGCTGCCAGTGGGAGCGCAGTCCTTTCCGGCGCACGTGAGCGAGCACCTGCTGCTGGCGATGCTCGCGCCGCTCGGCCTGGCGCTGAGCGCTCCGGTCACGCTCGCGCTGCGCACTCTGCCCCGCGGTGCCCGCGATCGAGTATTGGCTGTTGTACACAGCAGATTCGCTCGTCTGCTGACCCTCGGCCCGGTGGTCCTGCTGCTGGACGTGGGCGGGCTGTACGCCTACTACCTGACCCCGCTCTTCGCCGCGGCCGAGCGGAACGCCTGGCTGCACCTGCTGCTGCACCTGCACATGTTTCTGGCCGGCTGCCTGCTGAGCTGGTACCTCGTCGGCCGCGATCCGCTCCCTCGGCCGCGATCCGCCCGGGGGCCGCTGGTGGTGCTGCTGCTCGCCGCCGGCAGCCACGATGTGCTCGCGAAGCTGATGTACGCCCACGCCTTCCCGGTGGGCGCGGACAGCGCCGCGGGGCTGCGAGCCGGCGCCCAGTTGCTGTTCTACGGCGGCGACGTGGTCGAGATCCTGCTCGCGGTGGCTCTGCTCGCCCAGTGGTACGCCCGAACTGGACGCGAGCTGCGCCGCGAGCAACGCCGGATGGCCGCGTCGCCGACCTGATCGGCGCTGCAGGTCAGTGACCTGATCGGCACCCCTGGACGGTGCTGTACCTCACCGCTGCCGGAGCTCGCTGAGGTAGCCGGCCACCGCATCCCGAACAGCGGCGGCGGTGTCGGTGCGAGACCGGTCCTTGCCGAACAGGCCCGTCAACGAGACGACGCGCAGCTCGTCCGGTAGCTGCGCAGCGCTCCGCTCGTCGACCACTCCGACCACCGCCACCACCGGAACGCCCGCGGCCTGCGCCAGTCGAGCGACGCCACCCACGACCTTGCCCGTCAGCGAGGTCGCGTCGAAGCTGCCCTCGCCAGTGATGACCACATCGGCGTTCCGGATCAGGGCGTCCAGTCCGAGCTCGTCGACTATCCGGTCGAACCCGCTGACCAGGGTGGCACCGATCGCGGCCAGTCCCCCGGCCAGGCCGCCTGCCGCCCCGGAACCCGGCAGCGATTCCACGTCCATCCCGAAGCGCCGCAGGTACTCGGATCGCTGGTTGCGCAGGCTGACGGTCAGCTGCGCGATCTGCGTGGGATCCGCGCCCTTCTGCGGGCCGAAGATCCTGGCGGCGTCGGTGAACCGGGTGTCCACGTCGCAGCACACCTCGATAGGGGTGACCGTGGCAGCGCTGAGCATGCCCCTTTCGGTGAGCGCCGTGACCGCTCCCATCCCGCCGTCCGTCGACGCCGAGCCACCGAGTCCGACGAGCACCCGGGCGGCCCCGGCCTGGATGGCTGCCGCGATCAACTCGCCGACGCCGCGGCTGGTGGCGGCGACGGGGTCATTGCCCTGACTGCCTCCGGCGAGCAGCAGCCCGTTCGCCTGCGCGGCCTCGATCACGGCGAGGCCGTCCTCGCGTAGCCGCCAGCCGGCGGTGACCGGGTAGCCCAGCGGGCCGGTGACCACCGCTGACCGGTTCGCCCCGCCGAACGCCGCCAGCGTTCCCTCGCCGCCATCGGCCATCGGCTGGGTGACGCAGGTACCGCCGGCGCTCTCGACCGCCGCCGCGATCGCCGCGCACACCTCGTCGGCCGTGGCCGTGCCACGGAACTTGTCTGGTGCGGCGAGCACGCGCACACCGAGTTGCATGGCACGTGTGCGATTTTTCATGGAACGTAACCACGCACCGCCGTGAGACTCAGCCGTGGAACGGCCGGACCGGCCGTCCGGGGGCGGCGTGCGGCAGCTGGAAGACCGAGCCGGCCAGCGGCTCCTTGCCCTCAGGCAGGCCATCCGCCGAGGTGGTGATGAATAACGTGTCCATCGACGTTCCACCGAGCGTGCAGGCGGTCACCTGGCTCGCCGGCACGCTGACCACGTGGTCGAGGATGCCGTCAGGGGAGTACCGGTGCACCGCGGATCCGCCGAACAGAGCCACCCAGATACCCCCGTCAGCGTCCACGGTCAGGCCGTCCGGCGAACCATCATCGGAGGAGATGGTGACGAGCGGACGGCGATTGTGCAGCCCCTGCTCGGTGGAGTAGTCGAACACGTCAACCCGCTGGGTCGGGGTGTCGTTGTAATAGGCCCGCGTTCCGTCCGGGCTCCACTCCAAGCCGTTGGACACCGACACCGAGTCCAGGACGACATCGACGGATCCGTCGGGCGAGAGCCGGTACAGCGACCCGGCACCGGTTGCCTGGTCATAGGCCATCGACCCGCAGTAGAACCGGCCGTCCGGATCGCAGCCGCCCTCGTTCATCCGCACCCCGCTGTCCTGCCACAACTCGGGCAGGGTGCGCAGCGACGAGCCGTCCCCGTCGTCCAGGGCGAAGCCGCGCTCCACCCCGACGATGAATCCGCCCCGGGCCCGCGGCCGCACCACCGCGGCGATCGTTCCCACGTCCCGGCGGCTGATCGCACCGTCGGCACCGAGGCTCAGCACATCCCCGGCGAGCATGTCGACCCACCGCAACTCCCCCGGATCGGGAAACCACACCGGGCCTTCGGCGTGGTGGGCGACCGGGTCGGTCAACTGCTCGGCGTCGGGCACGGGCACTCCTCGGGTGGGCAGCTGGCGGCCTGGTCGACGATGGCCACGCGCAAAGTATGGACGGGCAGCACGCCGGACGGCGAAGCAGGGCCTGCGCTGCGACTAGAAGAACCAGGTGCTCGACGGCTGACTCCGCCCGCTGGGTCGAATGCCTCTATACAACGCAGTACGGGCCAAGCGGTTAGCCCTGCCGACCTCCGGAAAGGCGACGACCGCGTGCCTCCACCGCTCTCAGCTGATTCTGAGATACTTCTATGTGCAACGGCAAACAAGCCCGTGTAACGAAGAGAGGTTCAGCCATGTCCGCTCACGATTCACCGTCACGTGGTTCCAGCTCCACAATGCAGCGCGAGCGCATGCTGTCTATGGTCGCCGGCGCCCTCGGGATCTTGATGTTCATCTGGGGGTTCCTGAAGTGGCTGAAGTTCGGCGACGGCGATAGCGCACACAAGTACTCCGGCTACGCCTTCCAGATGCCGACCACCGCCATCATCGGGTTCTCGCTAGCAGCCGGCCTGCTGGCCCTTCTCGGGGCCACCGAGCGGCGCCGCGGCCGAGGCGTGCCCAGCGCCATCCCGACCGCCCTGGCCGCTACCAGCCTGCTGCTCGCGGTAGGTGTCTACCTCGGCAAGGGCAGCATCAGCCCCGACTCCGGCAGTAAGGTGGGTGTCCAGATCGGTTTGATCCTCGGTCTGCTCACCGCCCTCGTTCAGACCGCCGTCCTCGGCATGGGCCTGGCCAGCCGTCACGACGACGGAGACGACAGCGGTTCTGGCACCGGTCGGGGTCGAATCTAAGTCAAACCACAGCACGCAGCAGGGCCACCTTCGCGACTGGAAGGTGGCCCTGCTGCGTTTTTAGTTATCCAGAAGCGCTGGGGCGAAGGTGCCTACGGCGTCCGAGCGATCTCTACACGTTGAAGCGGAACTTAGACGACCCCGTTTAGCCAGGAAGATCGACGCAGAAATCCCGCATGTTTTGCTGGGCTAGATGCGTTTGGTTGCGCTGGTTGCCGCCAGCATTTCTCGGATATTTTGTGAACTAGCTGCGGACTAACCATGATCCAGAGAGACCAACTGCTCGCTGCTTGCGATCGACAAATGCCGTTCAGCACGGCAGCCGACAAGGATCAGCTACGGTGCCACAGTGAATCGCACCGGCGCGCCTTGCGGCGAGATGCGCGACAGGCCGTGGCCGTCGGTGTGCGCCGCCGATAGGGGTCGACGAGCCCAGCGACGACGACGCAACGGACGGAGCCACGAGCCGATTAGCGCGACGCTTCGCTGTTGTAGATCCTGACCGTCACGAGAGAGCTGAACCTTACCCACCATCAGCCCGGTTAGCCCCACTGCCTGTGTGCGCGGAAGATGTAGGAGTATGCCGAGCCAGCTTCCCGGCTTGGAGCGATCCGGAGCGCTGCGCCGAGTGCAGCGAGCCCAGCTGGCACAGGGTTGCCTGCCGCGAGACTCCAGGCGGCTCCAGTGAGTCCGAGACCGAAGCCACCAGCGTCGGTTGGTCTCTTAAATGCAGCGAAGGTGAGCTTTGTCAGACCTCGCGCCTGGTCGTTGAGGCGCGCTTGCCGTTGTTGCAGCAGGCGACTTCTGTCAGCCGGATCAGCGGCAGAAACGTCGGCGATGAACAGCCGCAGGTTCAGCATGTAGTCACGGTGCTCATCGCGGTGTCGGCTCCGAAAGTCAAGCACCTCATCGAGCGGAACGGCATCAAGATCGATAGATGCGGTTGCCAAATCGAACGCCACGACGTCCTCGCGCGAGGGCATCGGCGCCAGCTCAAGGAATCTGCGGATCACCTCCTCCATGTTTCTGCCGTTGGTTATCGGCTGGAGATCCAGGCCCTGCCTCTGACCGGCCTCCCGTGCCTCCTGAGCGAGCAGCAGAAGGTAGACCTGTCTGACGTCGCGCCGAAGGGGGATCGACAGTCCATCCTCCGTATCGCGGGCGAGGCCTCGCGCCTTCAGCTCGTCGTGGATCATGTCGAACACACCGCGATCGCGAGAGCCCATGCGTGACATGGACAGTTCAGCGAAGCCCATGCGGCTCATCGAGAGGGCGTCAAACGGAGCCGGATCCCCGGTGCCGCCGTCGAATGCGCCGCCCGTGATGAGTTCGACCATGCCCTCTGCAAGACGGTTGGAGAGCTGGTCGTCAACGAACCACTCTGGTTCGAGCACAGTCAGCAAGCCGAGGTCGGCCAGCGGCTCGGCCAGCGAAGGGTCGGCTACCAACTCCCGTCCGGTCATGTAATTCGGCAGGAGAATCGCCACGCCGTCAAAGAACAGCAACAGCGACTTGATCCACGAGCTTTCGTGGGCCACCCAGTAGGGCTCCGGATAGTAGTACGCGAGCTCGGGCCGCATGGGAATGTCGTCGCTGATCGCCATGAGGGCAGTGTCCTCCGAGGCCCCAAGATCAATCGGCCGGCACACGCCGAAGTCTGTCCCATTCAAGCCAGCTAAACGCGCACGGCCCCGATACACCGATAGCCAGAGTAGCCAAGCACGCGCTGACCACCCGGGAGCATCCCGCGCGCTCGACCAGCCCAACAGCAGCAGCAGCTGTCTCGTCCGGCCGAAGGCTGCGATCGTCGTCTCGATGTTGCTGTGAATCGCAGAGTGAGTCCGGACGGTTTGCTTCGACCTCGTCCAGATACAAGATGCGAAATTGGTGGGGAACGCGTCGGCGGAGAGAGTCGCCTCCGGTGTGGCGGCCATCGGAACTACCCCAGGCCGCCTCGAGTTCGATCCGCGCCAGCTTGGATTCGAGTCGAGACTGCCACCGACACCACGGCGGTGCTGGCCTGGCGGCTGCAGTACGAGGAGTCCCGCACGCCCGGACCGTTGCCCGCGGCCTGCCGCCCGTGCCCACGACGCTTGCCCAGCGCCCGACTGGGGCGGCTACTTCGGGCGACGCATCGAGCTGCTGGTCCGGGACGCTGACCGGTGCCGGGCCGAGGCGGCGGTGTGGACAGCCGAGACCGCACCAGCGTGGGCCGCTCGGTTCGCCGGACGCGACCGCGACCTGGCCGGCTGGCGCAGCCAGACCCACCTCGACCGGGAAGCCGAAAGAGGTGTCCTCGCTGCTCCGCCCAACCACAATTCTCGTCGCGAGAACTGGCCGACACCATCGATCCCCGGGTAACACGGGACGCACACTGGCCCGCGCTGGAGCGGCAGCTCGACATCGCATCGCGACGGCCACGACATCGCCGCTCGCACCCGTCGGGCGCCCGCCCGGCCGCTATCCGACGACCAGCCCGCCGCCGCGCTGCGCTGGCGCCTCGTCGACGCCATCGCCGCGAGCAAGACCAAACGGGACGTCGATGCGGACAAGACTGTGCCCGCGCGGACCCTGTGCGTCGTTGCGCGCCCTCGTGTCGATGAACCGAAGCCGGCGCAGCCTCGCCCACCGGAGATCGACTACGCCCGCGGCTTCGGCAACAAGCCGATCCCCCGGAGCAGGGATCGCGCGAGAAGCGATCGTTGCTGACCGGCGCCGACCTACGACACGTCCTCGTCGCGGATCTCGTCGTAGGACTCGGCGAGGTACTTCAGCAGCGCCTCGCGGAAACTGGGCTTTTCGAAGAACGCGTTGAACAGCTGCCCGTTCGCCTCGTGCCGGTCGACGATCATGCTCTCGGCCTTCTTCTGCAGCACGACGCCGTACTGGTCGCGGTCATTGTTGAGCGCCACGACGCGCATCTGTTCGTCGGACTTGATGGCCTGCTTCTGCTGCTCGAACCAGACCCGGTCGGCGTCGTCGAGGTTCATGCCGTAGCGCTGATTGAGGTGCTCGATCAGCTGCGACAGCTTCTCCATCGGCGACTCGTACGCCTTGCCGGTGCCGCCGCCGGGCAGCGCGACGCCCGGCTCGTCGGTGCCCGTCGTCAGCGACAGGTTCTCCTCCTCGCCCTGGGCTTCGGTGCGCAGGTGGGTGAGCAGCACCGACTCGCTGATCTGCGGCAGCGGCTCCCCGGGTGCGGTCGGCAACAGTGGCAGCAACGCGCGACCGTAGAGGTAGAGCGATTCGAGGTCACGGTCGGTCCAGGGCATCACCTGGGCCAGGAACGAGTACGTCCGCACGAATGCCTTCAAGGCGTCGCGGAACACGTCCTGCGCTTCCTCGTCGAGCCCGACGAAACGCCCCACCGCGGGGTTGACGTTGGCGTAGACGATCTTCTGGTTCACCGAGCCGCCGGCCAGCAGCGCGTCGACGGCGGCCTTCTGCTCGTCGGGGTGGATGACGTGCCCGGCCGCGATGGTGTGCTCCAGCGTGTAGAGCAGGTTCGGATCCGTGGGCGCGGCCGAGGTCTGCTCGAAGAACGGCTCGAAGGCGTCCTGGATCTCCTCGGCCTTGTTCGCAAAGTCCAGGACGAAGGTGTCGGTCTTGCCGGGGTGGGTGCGGTTGAGCCGCGACAGAGTCTGCACAGCCTTCACCCCGGCGAGCTTCTTGTCGACGTACATCGTGTGCAGTAGCGGCTGGTCGAAGCCGGTCTGGTACTTCTCGGCGACGACGAGGACCTGGTATTCGTCGGAGGCGAACCGCTTCGGCAACTTCCCCTCACCGAAGCCGTTCATCATCGGCTCGGTGTAACTGACCGCCGGATCGGTCGGGTCGACGACGGTTCCGGAGAACGCCACCAGCGCAGCGATCCGGCCCGGCCCGCGGTCGTAGCCCTTCGCGGCGATGTAGGCGTCGATCGCCTGCTTGTACCGGACGGCATGCAACCGCGACCGGGTGACGACCATCGCCTTCGCCCGGCCACCGATCTTGCCAGCGGTCTTCTGCCGGAAGTGCTCGACGATTATCTCGGCCTTCTGCGCCAGGTTGGTCGGGTGCAGCGACACGAACCGGGCCAGCGCAGCGGATGCCTTGCTGGTGGGGACGTCCGGGTCCTCGGACGGTTCGGTGTTGGCGAGCCGGTAGTAGGTGTCATACGTCGTGTAGTTGGCGAGGACGTCGAGGATGTAGCCCTCCTCGATCGCCTGCCGCAACGAATACAGGTGGAACGGCACCCGCACGGGTTCACCGTCGGCGCCGGTCACGAGGTCGCCGAACAACTCCAGCGTCTTCGGCTTCGGGGTGGCGGTGAACGCGAAGAACGCGAGATTGCCCTGCGCGCCGCGGGCGGTCATCGACGACGCGATCAAGTCGACGGTGTCGTCGGTCTCGGACTCGATCTTCGCTTCGGCCTGCTCGGCCACGGTTAGCGGATCGGCGTCGGCCGCCACCAGCGTCGACGCTGCGCCGAGAACGCGTTTCATGTCCTTCATGGCCTCGCCCGACGTGGACGAGTGCGCCTCGTCGACGATCACCGCGAACCGGCTGCCAGCCACCGAGCCGGCCTGCTCGGCGACCACGGGGAACTTCTGCAGCGTGGTGATGATGATCCGCGCGGTGTTGCCTGCCAGCGCTGCCCGCAGCTGCGCGGAGTCCTCGTCGATCTTCAGGAACGTGCCCGGCGTGTGCACGAATCCAGCCACCGTCGACTGCAGTTGCCGGTCGAGCACGACGCGGTCGGTGATGACGATGACCTTGTTGAAGATCGGCTGGTCGACGCCCAACCCGGCCGCCCTGACCGCGTCGGTCAGCTCGCCGTGCCACGACGAGGTGTGCAGCCGCGACAGGTGGTGCGCCGTCCAGGCGATGGTGTTCGACTTGCCCGACCCGGCCGAATGCTGGACCAACCGATTCGTTCCCGGGCCGGCCTGCCTCGTCGCCGCGAGCAGCTGCTGCACCGCGTCCCACTGGTGATAGCGCGGGAACAGCGTCGTGGTCTCGCCGGTCTTCTGCCTTCCCCCGCCGGCGTCGTAGACGTCCTCGACGTGGACGAACTCACCGAGCAGGCCGAGCCAGGCGTCGGGCTGCCACACCTGCTCCCACAGGTAGGCGGTGTCGTAGCCGTCGGCGTTGGCCGGGTTGCCGGCACCACCTTTCTGGCCTGCGCCCCCGGAGCCCTGGTTGAACGGCAGGAACCGCGTCTGCTCCCCCTTCAACCGGGTGGTCATGTAGACCTGGTTCGGGTCGACGGCGAAGTGGACGACGGTCCGCGCCCGGAAAATCAGATCGGACGGATTGCGATCACGCTGGTACTGCCGGATCGCGTGGCCGACGCGCTGCTGAGTCAGCGGGTTCTTCAACTCGGCCGTCGCTGTCGGGATGCCGTTCACGAACAAGGTCAGGTCGACCGAGTCTGCCGGGTTCGACTCGCTGTGATGCAGCTGCCGAACCACCGTCAGCCGGTTCGCCCGGTACCGCTCCCACAGACTCGCGGTCAGCCCGTTCGCCGGGGCGAAGAAGGCAAGCCGGAACGAGACCCCGTTCATCTTCGTCACGCCGCGCAGCACATCGATCGTGCCACGTTGGGTGAGCTGATCGGCGACGTACTTGGCGACCCGCTCCTCCGCGCTCCCCACACCCCCGAGCCGCTGGGTCAGCTGCTCCCACTCATCCGGCTGCGACGCCTTCAGGAACGCGACCAGCTGGGCCGGGTCGAGCCCGAGGGCGCGGTCGTAGCCGGACGGGTCGCCCTTCAACCAGCTGTTCGCGAGCAGGTGTGATTCGATCGAGTCCTCGAACGCCAACTCCGACGTCACCTTGGCCATCGCAGTCCCGTCAGACCCGGTGGGTGCGGACCGAGGGCGCGAGCCGCGCAATGTCGTCCGGGTCGCTGGTGACCACTGTCTGCCGCAGCCGGGACGCGACGATCGCCACGTGGGCGTCCACCACATCGCGTCCGCGTCGCGCCGCCAGGAGCAGACCGACCCGCCGTGCCTCGGCGTCATCGAGCGCGACGATGTCGACGTTCGACAACCGCAACAGCGACGCAAGCCGCGCTTGCCGAGCGGGATCACGCCATGCCTGCCCAACACATCCCGCCGGGATCGAGATCCTGGCGTTGCCGCGCCGCGCCTCGTCCACGATCGCGGCGACCTCCCGGGAGCGGCGGTCCAACGCAATCAGGGCTCCGGTGTCGAATACGGCACCGGAGCCGGTCCAGGCCGTCACGCGGCGCCGCCGTGCAGCACCCGCCGCGCGGACGCACGCTCCTGGTCGGTCAGCGGGCCGCCGGTCTCGGCCAGCACCTCAGCGAGAAGGGCGTCGAAGTCGGCCTCGGCAGCCAACTGCCCCACGATCGCGTGCTCGACGTACGCCGAGACGCTGCGGGCCTGCCCCGCCGCCACACGTTCACGGATGTCGGCCAGCACCTCAGGTCGCAGCGTGATCGTGATCTTCGCCTTCGGAGCATCCATACCGTTCACCATACTTGCTGGATCACCCGGCGGCACGCTGTGTGCAGGTCCGGCAACAGTCATGCCTGCGCTCGCGACCCATCGGCGGCCGAGACGTCAAACTCCCCAGTCACCGCCGCCGTGATCAACGACCGCTTCAGTTCGGCAAGCCGCCCAATCGAAAGCGCGAGGCGCGCAATTCCCTCCATTGAGTCCCGCTCGGCAAGATCGAACTCATGTGCGCGCTGGACTCGAACCGCCGGTGGCGCAGCTGGCACCGGAAGAGCACGAATGTCCTCTCCGCGGATCTTCGCCATCGACAACGAGGTACCTCGGCCGATCACGCGGAGCAAGCCGCGCACTCTTGGCGTGCGAAGAGCGCCGCAAACATAGCTTGGCTCGTTGATGCTCAGGGCTACCCGGTACAGGAGGTCGGGCAGATACAGGTCACGACATTCACCGCTCACAACGGCCGAGTCGCCAACGAGCTCAGGGGTATTTGCCCGGCTCATCAACAAGTCTCCAGCGCGAACGAGGTAGCGCGCATCAGGCTCCGACTCGGGCAGCATCGCCTTGTTCTCGGTGGGGTCGAAACGTCCATCACGGACCGCGCTCAGCTTCAGCACGCCAGGTTCACCCTGACCAGCCGGAACGCTGTCGCACTGCGGACTCCAGCCCTGATCTACAGCGGTGACCCACCGGCGCAGCGGGATCCATCCGTACGCGCTTGCATCGGCTTCCACTCCACTTGCGATCGCTTCACGAATCGCTTCACGAATCGCAGATGACTGACGACGACGGGCGGTGATGATGTTGTCGATGCGGGCGACCTGGTCGTCGAGGAAGTCAGCAATCCGCCGCTGCTCTTCGTATGGCGGGCACGGGATCCTCGCGGCGAGCACCTCGCCAGACGACAGGTGCTTGACCGTTGTTGCATACTGGGCCTCGTTGATCCACTTCAGCGGCGTCGGCAGAGTGTACTCCACGAACCGAATATCCGAACCAGGCGCCGGCCGCAGGCGGCACAAGCGCTGGTTTAGCGCCGCCGGGCCCCGGCCCCATCGCACGGCGTTGAAGTCGCCGTCCATGCCAATGACGATGTCACCGTCTTGCAGCATCACTCGCGGTGACACTGGCGCCGGAACGAACGTCTCGAAAGTATCTGCCGTGAGGTCACGAATCCGCACAAGGGGCACGTCCCCTTCAGCGGAAAAGAGCTCACTGTCGAACGGATACCCGTTCTCCAGGCGCGCCATCGACCCCACCGGCGCAAGCGGCCAACGTGAGGTCGCCCAGGCAACTTTCGTCACGTGGCAAGCCCGTTCATCCAGTGCTGGATCTGCATTTCGAGTGCGTCGATTTCGGCGCGGACTTCGGCTACCGGGCGTGGCGGCGTGTAGACGTAGAACTGCCTGGTGAAGGGGATCTCGTAGCCGATTTTGGTCTTGTCGTGGTCGATCCAGGCATCGGGCACGTAGGGGTGGATCTCGTCGACCAGGTGCTTCTCGGCCGCCGCGCGCACAGCATTGACCTGCTCGGCAAGCGACAGCCCGAGATAGCCGTCGGGCAGCGGGATGTTCTCCTGGTCGCGCAGGTCGGCGTCGGCCTCGTAGCCGCCGCCCTTCTTGGCCTTGATCGGGTCGGCCTCTGCGTCGAACACGGCGATCGACTTCAGGACGGTCGCGATCTGCTTCGTGTCCAGACCACGTGCCGACATTGCTATGCGTGCTTTCTTCTCGTCCGTCCACGACGTGCCGAGCAGCGGAGTAACGGCAGCCGCCAGCTCCGGTAACAGCGCGGCGGTGGTCGTCTCGTCCACCCGCCAGGTCCGTCGTATCGGCCGTTCGACGGTGAGTCGCGCGAAGCCGAAGTCCTCGTTGCGCATCACCTTCACCCGCACGTCGGAGCCGTCGAGTTCAACAGCGTCGCGGAACAGCCGGGCGATCTCGTCAATCGCGTCGCGGGTGAGTTCCTTGCGCTTGCCGCCGAGCGACTTGCGCATCTTTGTACCCAGCTCTCGCGCGTCGACCAGCGTCACAGTGCCCGCTCGCTCGGCGGGCTTGCGATTGGTCACGATCCACACGTACGTGGAGATGCCGGTGTTGTAGAACATCTGGTCGGGCAGGCCGACGACGCCTTCGAGCAGGTCGTTCTCGATGATCCAGCGCCGGATCTCCGACTCCCCCGAACCTGCGCCACCGGAGAACAGCGGCGAACCCGACAGCACGATCGCCAATCGCGACCCGCCACCGGCCGCAGAGGCCGGCTTCATCTTGCTGATCATGTGCTGCAGGAACAGGAACGACCCGTCACTGATCCGCGGCAGCCCGGCATGGAAGCGGTTCGACCCACCCGCGGTCAGCGCCTCGAACTTGATCGGGTCGGCGTAGGCCTTCCAGTCCACGCCGTAGGGCGGGTTGGCCAGGATGTAATCGAAGCGCGTCCCGCGGAACGCGTCGTCGACCAGTGAGTTGCCCGGCGCCATCCGCTCCGGCGCGACGCCGCGCATCATCAGCTCCGAGCAGGCGATCGCCCACGTCTCGGGGTTCAGCTCCTGCCCGGACATCTCCACCGTCGCGGCCGGATTGAGCTCGCGCAGCCGCTGGTCGGCCATGGTGAGCATGCCGCCGGTGCCGGCTGCGGGGTCGTAGACGGTCCGGACCGGGGACTGCCCGGTGAGCGCGTCGGCGTCCTCGTCGAACAGCAGGTCGACCATGAGCCGGATGACCTCGCGCGGCGTGTAGTGCTCACCCGCCGTCTCGTTGCTCATCTCGGAGAATTTCCGCAGGAGTGCCTCGAAGATGTAACCCATGGCCTCGTTCGACACGACGTCCGGGTGCAGCTCGACGTCGGCGAAGTCGCCCAGCACCGCGTACAGCACGCCGGCCTTGTCGAGCCTCGCGATCGTCTGCTGGTAGCCGAATGCGTCCAGCACATCAGCCGCCGCGGGGCTGAACCCGGCCACGTAGGTCTGCAGTTGGGTGGCGATGTTCTTGTCGTCAGACAGCATGGTCTTCATCGACAGCGGGCAGGTGTTGTAGAACGGCAGCCCACCCGCGGCCCGCTTCAGCAGCGCATCTGCCGCCGGGCTGTTCAAGTCCAGGCCGTCCTTGCGGGCCAGCACCGCCGGCTTCGTCGGCTCCAGCACCGCGTCCAGCCGGAACAGCACCAGCGTCGGCAGCATCACCGAGCCGTACTCATGCGGCTTCAGATGACCGCGCAGCTTGTCGGCTATCTTCCAGATGAACGCGACCTTGTTCTCGAACCCTGCCGGTGTGGCCAACGCCGTCCTTTCGATCGGTTCCAACGAAAATGCCCCACCAGTCCCGGGGGACGGTGGGGAACTAGGAGCCCATCGTCGCACGCTTCCCGCGGAACGGTTGGGCGCAGCGGCTGCCGGAAGTCAACTATCTGACCAGGGATTGAGGTACTCGACGCCGGCGCGTTCGAAGTCTCGGGTGTTGCGGGTGACCACGGTCAGGGCACGGGCAAGCGCCGTGCCCGCGATCAGCGCGTCGTGCGGGGGCGCTTGGTCGGGTACGTGAAGCGAAGCGACGCGGCGGGCGGCGGGCAGATCGAGGGGGAGGATACGGTCCGCGAATCCGGTGAGCACGTTCTGCTCGAACCATCGGGCCAGGATCCGGGCCTGGTCGGGGTCGGTCCGCCCTTTCCGCAGGATCCCGGTCTCGATCTCGATGACAGTCACGACACTGATGGCAAGGTCAGCCGCGCTCTGCTTGGCCACCCACTGTTTGACCCCGGGGTCGCCGCGCCGCTTTCGGAGTTCGCTGACGACGTTGGTGTCGAGCAGGTACATCACACGTTCGCGGGTCGGATGTCCAGGCCGATCGGGTCGATCTCGAACTCGATGTCCTCGTCCATCTCCAGCCACTCGGCCAGGTCGCCGGGCGTGCGAAGGAGACGCTGATACTCGGCGTAGGTCAACAGCACGAAGGACGGACGGCTGTGCTCTGTGATCACCACCGCTTCTTCCTCAGCCGCGCGCTTGACCTGGCTCGGGCGCTGGTTGAACTCAGCTGCGGTAACGGTAGCCATAACCGCCTTCCTATTTGTAGTACATCTAACTACATCCTAGGGGTGTGATGCTGGCAATCGCCAGGACACGCTCACATATCTATGCGCCGCGTGGTCCGCGGCGTGGGTTCTGAGTCCCCTCACACGTTGAAGCGGAACTCCACGACGTCGCCGTCGGCCATGACGTAGTCCTTACCCTCGATACGAACCTTGCCGCGCGCCTTGGTCTCGGACATCGAACCGGCGTCGACCAGGTCGGAGAACGAGACCACCTCGGCCTTGATGAAGCCCCGCTCGAAGTCGGTGTGAATCACTCCGGCAGCTTGCGGCGCGGTCGCCCCCTTGGGAATGGTCCACGCGCGAGCCTCCTTGGGCCCCGCCGTCAGGTAGGTCTGCAGCCCCAGCGTGCCGAATCCCACGTGGGCGAGCTTGTCCAGCCCGGATTCCTCGACACCCATGGACTGGAGCAGCTCCAGGGCCTCGTCCGGCTCGAGTTCGACCAGCTCGGCCTCGGTCTTGGCGTCGAGGAAAATCGCCTCGGCGGGTGCCACCATGGCGCGCAGCGAGCCGATGAACTCCTCGTTTTCGAGCTCGTCCGGATCGACGTTGAAGACGTACAGGAACGGCTTGGCTGTCATCAGGTGCAGCTCGCGCAGCGGCTCGAGGTCCAAGCCGGCACCGAAGATGGTCCGGCCCTCTTCGAGCACCTTGAGCGCCTCTTTGACGGCGGCGACGGCGGGCAGCCGGTCCTTGGCCGTACGCGCCTCTTTTTCCAGTCGCGGCAGCGCCTTCTCGACGGTCTGCATGTCGGCCAGGATCAGCTCGGTGTTGATGGTCTCGATGTCGTCGGCCGGGGACACCTTTCCATCGACGTGCACGACGTCGGGATCGGTGAACGCGCGGATCACCTGGCAAATCGCGTCGGCCTCGCGAATGTTGGCCAGAAACTTGTTGCCCAGACCGGCGCCCTCGGACGCGCCCCGGACGATGCCGGCGATGTCGACGAAGCTCACGGTCGCGGGCAAGATCCGAGCGGAGGAGAAGATCTTGGCGAGCACGTCCAGCCGCTCGTCCGGCACACCCACCACGCCGACGTTGGGCTCGATCGTCGCGAACGGGTAGTTCGCCGCGAGCACGTTGTTGCGCGTCAGCGCGTTGAACAGCGTCGACTTGCCGACGTTGGGAAGACCGACGATGCCGATAGTGAGAGCCACGGACGTGCAGTCTACGGCGTTCGAGTGCCACCGATTTTGGCCCATCGGCTGCGCGCGAATTCAATGTGCGCTTCAATGACCGCATGCGCGAGGTTAAGTTGACATTAAGTTCCATGCAGGCGGCGCCTGACCGGCCGGATGGCTCATCGAGACCCAACCGCAGTCGCGGACGGGGCCGTCCCCGCGCCGACAGCAACGCCGACACGCGAGGCCAGATTATCGCCGCGGCGCGGCAGCGCTTCGCCGACGACGGTTTCGACGGCACCTCGCTACGGGCGGTGGCCAGCGACGCGGGCGTCGACGCCAGCCTCATCCGGCACTACTTCGGCGACAAGTCGGGGCTGTTGGTGGCCACCATGCAACTCCCTGTCGACCTCGTCCACCTGCTGAGCAGCCTGCTGGAGCGCGGCACCGACAGGCTCGGCGAGCGCCTGGTGACCGCCTTCCTCAACGCCTGGGACGCGCACCGAGACGTCTTCACCGGCCTCATCCGCACCACGGTCGCCTCCGCGGACCGCAGCGCCCCGATGCTGAAGGTGCTGCGGGGCGTGGTGCTGGTGACGCTCGCCAATGCCATCGACGGCGACCAGGAGCGGGAGCTCCGCGCGAGCCTGCTGATCTCACAGCTGATCGGGATGGCGAGTCTGCGGTACGTGTTGCAGATCGAGCCGTTAGCCCAGGCCTCCGCAGCCGAGGTCGCCACCTGGTACGGACCGGTTCTGCAGGCCCTCATCACGCCCGGCGAGTCAGAATTGTCGGAGGCATCCCGCACCATGGCGCCATGACCGCCACTTCGTTCTTGCTGCTCCTGATCGGGCTCGTTCTGGGCGCCGCCGTAGGCTTTCTCTTCGGACGCACCAGGGCCGCGCTGTCCGCGCTCGGACAAGCACAGGTCGATGCCGCTCGCGGCTCGGCCGCCGCCGATCTCAACGAACGCCAGCACTCCATCGAGTCCCTGGTCTCACCTATCCGCGACACCCTCGAGCGGGTCCAGACCCAGTTGCACGCCTCCGAGCGGGACCGGCTCGCCGCCTCTGCCGCACTGGACGAGCACCTTTCTGCCATGCGCGAGTCCGCTGCCGGCCTGCGCACCGAGACCGCGCAGCTGGTGACCGCCCTGCGTTCTCCGCAGATCCGCGGCCGCTGGGGCGAGCTGCAGCTCGAACGGGCCGTCGAGGCCGCCGGGATGGTGGAGCACATCGACTATGTGACGCAGGCCAGTTCCACCGGCGAGGACGGCACCCTGCGCCCGGATCTGGTCGTGAAGCTCGTCGGCGACAAGAACATCGTGGTGGACTCGAAGGTGGCGTTCGTGGCCTACCTGGAAGCGATGGAGGCACCGGATGCAACCATCCGGTCCAACCGCCTGAAGGCACATGCCCGCCACCTGCGTCGCCATGTGGACGATCTCGGTTCCAAGGACTACTGGAGTCGGTTCACGCCCTCACCCGAGTTCGTCGTCTGCTTCATTCCGGCCGACACCTTTCTCGACGCCGCTCTGCGAGAGGACCCGGCCCTCTTCGAGCACGCTTTCGCCCGCAACGTCGTGCTCGCCACGCCCAGCACCCTGGTCGCCATGCTGCGAACCATCGGTTATACCTGGCGCCAGCAAGCCCTGGCCCGCAACACCGCCGAGGTGAGCAAGCTCGGCCGGGAGCTGTACCAACGCCTGGCCACCATGGGCAGCCACCTCGACAAGCTGGGTCGGTCCCTCAACGCGTCGGTGGAAAGTTTCAACAGCACGGTGGGGACCCTGGAGCGGCGAGTCATGGTCAGCGCGCGACGGCTGTCCGATCTTGCCGTCGCCGATCCCAAAACCGACGGCGAGCTGGCCGAAGCGGATCAGATCCTGGCAGTTACCCGTGCTCTTACCTCGGAGGAGTTCGCCAGCCAGGTACCGTAAGCCTCCGTGCAACCTGCGAACGGAGCCACTTTCGTGCCGGATCAACCAGAGACGTCGTATTCCCGCGTCGCTGGTCAGCCGCCGTCGTCGGAGCCGTCCCGCGGCACCCGCCGCGGAAGTGAGCCGCTGCCCTACGACTCCGGCGACGCCCGGGACCAGCGGTCGAGCAGGGAGCGGGGACTGCCCGGCTGGGCGGCAGTCCTGTTGCTCATCGCGATCGCCGGAGTCGGCGGCCTGATCGACTCCATCAGCGGGACCGTCATCAAGGGCGCCTTCAACTACGGCCTGGTCTTCGCCTCGCTGGTGGCGATCCTCGCCGTCAAACGGTCCAAGATGTTCGGCGTCATCGTGGCGCCGCCGCTGGTGTACTTCGTTGCCTCAGCCGGCCTGCTCTACGTGCGGACCGGCGGCCTACACAACCGAGGCAAGCTGTACGACGCCGCGACGAACTGGGTGGTCTACGGGTTCCCGGCGATCGCCGGTGCCACAGCGGTGGTGCTCGTCATCGCCGGAATCCGGCTGGCCGTCCGGCGGTAGGGCGCGTCGACCAGCCAGACGGACCGCTCAGCAGGACGGATCGCTGCGCAGCAGGTAACGGCTCAGGAGGACTTGGCGGACAGCTTCAGGTCCCGGCGCAGTTCCTGCGGCAGTGCGAACGTCAGGCGCTCCTCGGTGTGCGCCACCTCTTCCGGCTCGCCGTAGCCGCGCTCGGCCAGCCAGCCCGCGACCTCTCGCACCAGGATCTCGGGTACCGACGCTCCCGAAGACAGTCCGACCGTGGTGACACCGCTCAACCACTCCGGCGAGACGGCGTGGACGTCATCGACCAGGTACGCCGCCCGCGCCCCCGCAGCCTTGGCCACCTCGACCATCCGCACCGAGTTGGACGAGTTCTGCGAGCCCACCACCAGGAACAGATCCGTCTGCGGCGCGATCGCCTTCACCGCGGCCTGCCGGTTCTGCGTCGCGTAACAGATGTCGTCACTCGGTGGCGACTGCAGCGACGGGAACTTCTCTCGCAGCGCGTCCACCGTCTGCATCGTCTCGTCCACCGACAAGGTCGTCTGCGAGAGCCAGACCACCCGCTCCGGATCGCGGACGCTCACAGCAGCCACATCGGCCGGTCCGTCAACCAGGCGGACGTGGTCCGGAGCCTCGCCGGTCGTGCCGACGACCTCTTCATGCCCGTCGTGGCCGATGAGCACGATGTCGTAGTCCTCAGCAGCGAAACGGCGCGCCTCGTGATGCACCTTCGTCACCAGAGGGCACGTCGCGTCGATCGTCTTGAGGTTGCGGGTCGCCGCCTCCGCGTGGACCTCCGGCGCAACGCCATGTGCCGAGAACACGACCACGGCGCCCTCGGGCACCTCGTCGGTCTCTTCGACGAAGACGGCACCCGCCGCTTCGAGCGTGCGCACCACGTAGGCGTTGTGCACGATCTGCTTGCGCACGTAGACGGGCGCCCCGTAGTGCGCCAGCGCCAACTCGACGGCCTGCACCGCACGATCGACGCCCGCGCAATAGCCGCGGGGCTTGGCGAGCAGCACCCGCTTCGCGGGCTCGGAGGCGTGCGCGGCTTGAGGCATACCCCAATCCTACGGACTCCCGACCATGCCAGCCGCGCCCGTGGCCGCCTTTGTCCCATCCCACATCAGCGCACCTATCTGACGCTGTCACTCGCATCCGCCTAGGTGTTCGGGCAGGCTGAGGAGATGCCGAACATTCCGATCCCCATCAGAGCAGCCCTCGGACTCGCCGCCACAGCTGTGGAAGAGGCCCGGAAACTCCCTGAGACGCTGCCGCAGGCAGTGACCACGGTGCCTGTGGTCGCGGTGTCTTTAGCTATGCGGGCCTCCATGCGGATGCAACAGCGCATCGCCACGCTGACAGCCAAGGGCGATCAGGTGCTCAGCGAGTTCCGCGGCACGCCGTCCGAACCGCCCGCGTGGGCGACGTTCGATGACGAGGCAGACGACGAGGCAGACGGCGAAGCGGACAGTGGCGGCTCGGAGCAGCCGCTGGCCGCGTTCGATCGCATCGACTACGACGCCACCGGGTTCGTGGAGAGCGACGACGACGAGGATGGCCGCTGGGACGCCGTCGGCGCGGGGTCAGGCGTTACCGGGGTAGCCCTCGGGATCGCCGAAGTGCTCGTACAGGAGAAGGTCACCGGTGCGCTGGCGGAGAACGCGAGCCTCACCGACCTTCCGGACGACCTCAGCTCCGTCACCGAGGATGGGGCGCCGGGCGAGTCGGAGTCGACCGATCTGCTTCCCGCGCCCGCTACGGCGGTTGTCGCGGCAGAGCCGGCTCCGACCAAGAAGGCAACACCAGCCGAGAAGACAGCCCCGGCCAAGAAGACAGCCCCGGCGAAAAAGACCGCCCCGGCCCAGGTCGGCCCGGCCGAGCAGGAGTTTCCCACGGCCGCACCCGCCAAGAAGGCGCCGGCCAAGAAGCGGGCCGGCCGCACCAGCGAGCCACTCGAGGTCGCCGCGAAGAAGGCTCGGCGCGCGACCCGGCCCACCCCGTCCACGATGGCCGCCGAGATCGTGCAGGCCCACGAGGCCGACTCCACCGACGAGTGAGCAGGCTCGACTCCAGCCCGGAGAACCCGCTTCCACTCCGCCGGATCAGCCAGGCGCTGGCCGAGTGGATCGGCCGTCTCGGCGAGGTGTGGGTAGAGGGCCAGGTGGCGCAGTTCGTCCAGCGCCCAGGCGTCCCCACCTGCTTTCTCACGCTGCGCGACACCGACGCCAACCTCTCCATCCAGGTCACCTGCCACCGGTCGGTGCTGCAGGAGCCGCTCGCTGAGGGGGCCCGGGTCGTGCTCCGGGCGCGGCCGGACTTCTACGCAGAGCGCGGCACGCTGAGCCTCCGGGCGACCGAGATCCGGCAGGTCGGCCTGGGCGAGATGCTGGCTCGGATCGAGCGGCTGAAGAAGGTGCTCGCTGCTGAGGGACTCTTCGCCGCGCACCGCAAGCTGCGGTTGCCGTTCCTCCCGCACACGATCGGCCTGATCACCGGACGCGCCAGCGCGGCTGAGCGCGATGTCGTGGAGAACACCCGGCGCCGACTGCCGGGGGCGATCTTCGCCATCGAGAACACCGCCACCCAGGGCAACGCCGCGGTGAGCGAAATGGTGGCGGCGTTGCACCGGCTGGACGCGCATCCCGACGTCGACCTGATCGTGATCGCCCGCGGTGGCGGCAGCGTCGAGGACCTGCTGCCGTTCAGCAACGAAGCACTGTTACGAGCCGTTTCCTCGCTCCGGACGCCGGTGGTCAGTGCCATCGGGCACGAAACCGACCAGCCGCTGCTCGACCTGGTCGCGGATCTGGCGGTGTCCACTCCCACCGACGCGGCCAAGCGGATCGTGCCGGACCTGCAAGCCGAACTGGCGCACGTCGCGGAGTTCCGCACCCGGCTCCGAGCCAGCGTGCACCGCCGCCTCGACACCGAGGAGCAGCTGATCGCGGGCCTGCCGGAGCGGTTGCGCCAGGGCGTCAGCCGGCTGATCTCCGCCGGCGAGGACGAGTGCGAGCGTTCGGTGACCCGGATGCGCAGCCGCCTCGCGAACATGTTGCAGCTGGCTGAGGCCGACAATGCCCAACTGCTGGCGCGGGTCGTCAGCCTGTCACCGCAGGCCGTGCTCAACCGGGGTTATGCGGTGCTGTGGAACACCGACGGCGCGCTCGTCCGGGCAGCGTCCGACGTCTCGGCCGATGAGTTGCTGCAGGTCCGGGTCGCTCAGGGCGAGTTCGGCGTCACCGTCGCCGCTTATCCGGTACCAACGGATAGTCGACTGTAACGACGACGAGAGAGCGTTTGAGCGTCGCGGGTCTCTGTTGTGGATGGTCGCTCTGCCGTCCGCCGCCGCGAAACGCGTCGTGGTCTACGAACGTGCTGACGACGGGATACGCGAGTCGATCAGGAATCGAGAAGCGCCGGTCACCGAGCCGCAACTAGCCTGACCGCCATGGACATCATCATTTCCGCGAGCTTTCTCCCGCACGACGACCCGGACGCATCCCGGGCCTTCTATCGCGACCGCCCGGAGGTGGTCCCGGTGGTCCTCCTGCTCTAACCGGGCTGGGCCCGGTTAGACGAACGGCCAACGAAGGCGGCCCCGCCTAACAGATGGAGACACGATGAGCATGGCCACCAGGACGGACCCGCAGTCGTCTGCGCTACACGTTGCCGACAGCCACGATTGGATCCGCGTGCACGGCGCGCGCGTGAACAACCTCCGCGACGTCAGCGTCGAGATCCCGAAGCGCCGGCTGACGGTGTTCACCGGTGTCTCCGGCTCGGGCAAGAGCTCGCTGGTGTTCGGCACGATCGCCGCGGAGTCGCAGCGGATGATCAACGAGACCTACAGCGCCTTCGTGCAGGGCTTCCTGCCGACGCTGGCGCGGCCGGACGTCGACGTCCTCGAGGGGCTGACGACCGCGATCATCATCGACCAGGAGCGGATGGGGGCCAACGCCCGTTCCACGGTCGGCACCGCCACCGACGCCAACGCGATGCTGCGCATCCTCTTCAGCCGACTCGGGCAGCCGTACATCGGCTCCCCGCAGGCGTTTTCGTTCAACGTCGCCTCGATGAGCGGGGCGGGTGCGGTCTCCATCGAGCGCGGCGGACAGACCGTCAAGGAGCGTCGTAGCTTCAGCATCACCGGCGGAATGTGTCCACGCTGCGAGGGCCGGGGCTCGGTCACCGACATCGACCTGTCTGCGTTGTACGACGACAGCTTGTCCCTCAACGACGGTGCGCTCACCATCCCCGGTTACAGCATGGACGGCTGGTTCGGCCGCATCTTCAGCGGCTGCGGCTTCTTCGACCCGGACAAGCCGATCCACAGGTTCACCAAGCGGGAGCTCCACGACCTGCTGCACAAGGAGCCGACGAAGATCAAGGTCGACGGCATCAACCTGACCTACGAGGGGCTGATCCCGAAGATTCAGAAGTCCATGCTCTCCAAGGACGTCGACTCGCTGCAGCTGCACATCCGCGCCTTCGTGGAGCGGGCGGTGACCTTCACCGTTTGCCCCGAGTGCGGCGGCACTCGGCTGTCCGAGGCGGCCCGGTCCTCGAAAATCGAGGGGATCAGCATCGCTGACGCCTGTGCGATGCAGATCAGCGACCTCGCCGGGTGGTTGCGTGCTCTGCACGCACCATCCGTTGCGCCGCTGCTCGCGTCGCTGCGGCACACCCTTGACTCGTTCGTGGAGATCGGGCTCGGCTACCTCTCGCTCGACCGGCCGTCGGGCACGCTGTCGGGCGGCGAGGCACAGCGCACCAAGATGATCCGGCACCTCGGCTCGTCGCTCACCGACGTCACCTACGTCTTCGACGAGCCGACGATCGGCCTGCATCCCCACGACATCCAGCGGATGAACAACCTGCTGCTGCAGCTACGCGACAAGGGCAACACGGTGTTGGTCGTGGAGCACAAGCCGGAGGCGATCGCGATCGCCGATCACGTCGTCGACCTCGGCCCCGGCGCCGGCACCGAGGGCGGTGAGGTGGTCTTCGAAGGCACCGTCGACCGGCTGCGATCCAGCGGCACGCTCACCGGTCGGCATCTGGACGACCGGGCCTCGTTGAAGCCGTCCGTGCGGACACCGTCGGGAGTGCTGAAGGTGCGGGGGGCCAGCACCCACAACCTGCGGGACGTCGATGTCGACATACCGCTCGGCGTGCTGGTGGTGCTGACCGGCGTGGCCGGGTCCGGCAAGAGCTCGCTGATTCGCGAAGCTTGCGGAGCGAACGGCAGGTTCAGCCAGGGCTCGGTGTCCGGCCGGGACGGTGTGGTGTCGGTCGACCAGGGCGCGATCAAGGGCTCGCGGCGCAGCAACCCGGCAACGTACACCGGACTACTCGATCCGATCCGCAAGGCCTTCGCGAAGGTCAACGGCGTGAAGCCGGCGCTGTTCAGCGCCAACTCCGAGGGCGCCTGCCCGAACTGCAACGGCGCCGGCGTCAGCTACACCGACCTGGCGATGATGGCCGGGGTGGCAGAGGTCTGCGAGGTATGCGACGGAAAGCGGTTTCAGGCCGACGTGCTCGAGTACACCTTCGGCGGTAAGGACATCAGCCAGGTGCTCGCGATGTCGGTGTCCGAGGCCGAGAAGTTCTTCGGCGACGGCGCGGCCAAGACGCCGTCGGCCCACAGGATCCTCACCCAACTGGCCGACGTCGGACTCGGCTACCTCAGCCTGGGCCAGCCGCTCACCACGCTGTCGGCCGGCGAGCGGCAGCGGCTCAAGCTGGCCACCCGGATGGCCGAGAAGGGAGGCGCCCCCAGCGTGTACGTCCTGGAGGAGCCGACCACCGGCCTGCACCTCGCCGACGTCGAGAACCTGCTCGGCCTGCTCGACCGGCTCGTCGACTCCGGCAAGTCGGTTCTGGTCATCGAGCACCACCAGGCGGTCATGGCGCACGCCGACTGGATCATCGACCTCGGCCCCGGCGCCGGCCACGACGGCGGCCGGATCGTCTTCGAGGGCACACCCGCCGACCTCGTCGCCGCCCGCTGCACCCTCACCGGCGAGCACCTCGCGGCCTATGTCAGCGCAGTCGGCACTTGAGCCGAGACCGCTGGGTGACACCGCGGACACCGCGGGACGAATTCTCTCACCTGTTTCGACTCGTCCCACTTGCAGGCCGAGAACAGAGCCTATGGAAGGGCCTGTTCACTTTCCGACCGATACCGCGTCGCTCGATCAGAGATGATCCAATCGAAGCTGGGAGACGGTCTTCGCGTGACCTTCACCGTTTGGCAGGCCCCCGTGTCGTTGGCATGACATCGGATGCGCGGACGCCTGGTAACTGCAGATAACCCGGCGGAAGGCTAATCTGAGCGACGATGACCGAGAATCCCGAGCCAGAACTCAGCTACGAGGAGGCCCGCGCCGAGCTGCGCGAGATCGTCCAGGCGCTGGAAAGTGGCGGCCAGCCGCTGGAAGAGTCCCTGGCGCTGTGGCAGCGCGGCGAAGAACTGGCGGGATTGTGCCAGCGGTGGCTGGATGGCGCGAGGGTACGGCTGGACGCCGCCATCGCCGCCACGGACGCGGCCGACGAAGCACCGGCCGCGGCCAACCGGGGCAAGCGCTGAGGCCAGCCGCGTGGCGGGAGCAGCAGCGGGTCAGCGATCCCCCGCTCAGCGCAGCGAGGCCGCCAGCTGCTCCAGCTCGGCCTGCGGCGCGCTGCCGGTCACGACGACGGTGACCTTGCCGACCGTACGCCGCAACAGCCGCCGCGAATTCGCCGTCTGGTACTGCTGCCAGACCGCACCGGCGATGGTGGCCGTGCCGTCCACCGACAACGGGCCGTACTGCGCCGCGACGGCGTCCGGGGCGTCACCGCCCTCGAGGAATTCGGCGTACTGCCCGTTCGGGCTGACGTAGCCGATCCGGAAGGTCGCCGCGCTGTCCGGGCCGGCCGGGACGAACTCGGTGGACGTGGCACGCCAGTCGCTGGACAGCCCCGTCGGTGCCAGCAGCGGAAAGCCGGCCTGCTGTCGCGCGGTCGCGATCGGCCCCTTGGTGTCGACCACGTGGACCCCGTCGGACACCTGGCCCCGGGGCCACGTGAACAGCACCAGCAGACCGATGACCACCAGCAACGGAACGAGTGCCCGCCACAGGTAGGCCGGTGTGCGCAGGCGTTGGCGATCGGAGGCGGTCAGCGGACGGGTCACCCCACCATGGTGATCGGTGCCGGCCGCCGGCCACCAGCCGCCCCCGGCCGAGCGGCTAGGGTTCGACACGTCGCCGCACCCGTGCCGCGGCCTCGCGGACCTCGAGAAAGGCCCGGCCAGATGAGCCGCAGCATCGAACCGTCCCAGCCCGCCGAGCCAGTTGGCGGCAGCGTGCCACCCGAACTGGCCGTCAGTCGGCAGGCCCCCGACCGCAACCTCGCCCTTGAGCTGGTGCGGGTCACCGAGGCCGCCGCGATGGCCGCGGCCCGCTGGGTGGGCCGCGGCGACAAGAACGGTGGCGACGGCGCGGCAGTCGACGCCATGCGCACGCTGATCGGCACCGTCTCGATGGACGGCGTGGTGGTCATCGGCGAGGGCGAGAAGGACCACGCCCCGATGCTCTACAACGGCGAGCGGGTCGGTGACGGCACCGGTCCGGAGTGTGACGTGGCGGTCGACCCTATCGACGGGACGACCCTGATGGCCAAGGGCATGTCGAACGCGATCGCGGTCATCGCCGTGGCGGAGCGCGGGTCGATGTTCGACCCGTCCGCCGTCTTCTACATGGAGAAGATCGCCACCGGTCCGGAGGCGGCCGACGTCATCGACATCACCGCGCCGGTGAAGGTCAACATCGCCAGGGTGGCCAAGGCCAAGGGCGGTAAACCCGAGGACGTCACGGTCGTCGTTCTGGACCGGCCCCGGCACGCCGAGCTGGTGGCCGCGGTGCGAGAGGCCGGCGCCCGGATCAAGTTCATCTCCGACGGCGATGTCGCCGGGGCGATCATGGCCGCTCGCGCCGGAACGGGTGTCGACCTGCTCCTCGGCATCGGCGGCACCCCCGAGGGCATCATCGCGGCGGCCGCCATCAGCTGCATGGGCGGCGCGATCCAGGGCCGGTTGTGGCCGCAGGGCCCGGAGGAGAAGGAGCGTGCCCAGGCTGCCGGGCACGACCTGTCACGGGTGCTGACGACTCGGGACCTGGTGGCGGGTGAGGATGTCTTTTTCTGCGCGACCGGCATCACCGACGGCGAGCTGGTGTCAGGGGTTCGCTACGACCGCGGCGCCGTCGCCACGTCATCGATGGTCATGCGGTCCAAATCGGGGACGATCCGCGTGGTCGAATCGTTGCACCAGTTGTCGAAGCTGCGCGCCTACGCCGCCGTCGACTTCGACCGCCACTAGCCAGCAGCCCTTTCCGGCGGACCTCGGGAGACAGCCACATGCTCTGCGTCACGATGAACGACATCCCCGGCTGGGAAATCCAGCGAGTCTGCGGCGAGGTGTTCGGGGTGACCGTCCGGTCCCGCAACGCCTTCTCCCAGATCGGCGCCAACTTCAAGTCGCTGGTCGGCGGCGAGCTCCAGGGCATGACCCGCAACGTGCTCGAGAGCCGCAACGAGGCGATGACCCGGCTGTTCGCCGAGGCGCAGGCCCGTGGCGGCAACGCCCTGATCGCGATGCGCTTCGACACCACCGAGCTCGGGCCCAACTGGACCGAGATCTGCGCCTACGCCACGGCTGTCGTCGCGGTGCCGGTGACGGAGGGAGCCAAGCAGACGGCGATGCAGTTGGGATACGGGCAGCCGCCGGTTGCCCAGCCGCCGGAGCAGAGTTACCAGCAGCCGTCCTGAGCGGGTCGTGAGGTTACTCCCGCCACACGGCCGGACGAATTGTCGGCGCCCGTGGATAGGCTGGCGAGGCTGTAACAGCCCAGTCCGAGCAAGCGTGTCCGAGAACAGTCGTCACGGCAGAGTTGCCGACGCCGCAGGGAGCGATCCGCAGATGTACGAGCAGTCCAACGTTGAGTCCCGCAACTTCGATGCCGACTCGTCCGCGAAGTTTCGGGTCGAGAAAGACTCGATGGGCGAGGTCCGGGTGCCGCTGAACGCCAAGTGGCGCGCGCAGACCCAGCGGGCGGTGCAGAACTTCCCGATCTCGGGCCAGCCGATCGAGCGTGAGCTGATAGCCGGACTCGCGCTGATCAAGGGCGCCGGTGCGAGGGTGCGTGCCAAGCGCGGGCTGTTGGATGCCACCAAGGCCGAGGCCATCGCGGCGGTCGCCGGCGAAGTCGCGCGCGGCGACTGGGACGCCGAGTTCCCGATCGACGTCTTCCAGACCGGGTCCGGCACGTCGTCGAACATGAACGCCAACGAGGTCCTCGCCTCTCTCGCCGCGGAGCGGCTCAACAATGCTGCCGCGGAGCGGCTCAATGATGCCGCCGCGGAGCCGGCTGGTGAACGCTTCAACGTGCACCCGAACGACGACGTCAACGACCCGCTGTCGTCCAACGACCAGTTTCCCTCGGCCATTCACGTCGCGGCGACCAAGGCGGTTGTGGTCGACCTGATCCCGTCCCTGCAGTACCTGGCGGCCGCGTTCGAGGCCAAGGCCGGCGAGTTCGCCACCGTCGTGAAGTCCGGCCGCACCCACCTCATGGACGCCACCCCGGTGACCCTCGGCCAGGAGTTCGCCGGCTATGCCGCACAACTGCGCTACGGCGTCGAGCGCCTGCAGGCTGCCGTTCCGCGAGTGGCCGAACTGCCCCTGGGCGGCACTGCGGTGGGCACCGGCATCAACGCCCCCGCCGGGTTCGCCGCCGAGGTCATCGCCCTGCTCGCCGCCGAAACGGGCCTGCCGCTGACCGAGGCCCGCAACCACTTCGAGGCTCAAGGCGCGCGGGACGCACTGGTCGAGCTGTCCGGAGCGCTGCGGACGATCGCCGTCAGCATGAACAAGATCAGCAACGACATCCGGTGGATGGGCTCCGGTCCGCGGACCGGCCTGACCGAGCTGTTCCTGCCGGACCTGCAGCCGGGCTCCTCCATCATGCCGGGCAAGGTCAACCCGGTCCTGTGCGAGGCGGTATGCCAGGTCGTGGCCCAGGTCATCGGCAATGACGCGGCCGTGGCGTTCGCCGGCGCGTCCGGCAACTTCGAGCTCAACGTCATGCTGCCGGTGCTGGCACGCAACGTCCTCGAGTCGGTCCGGCTCATCGCCAACGTCAGCAGGGTGTTCGCCGACAAGTGCGTCTCGGGCATCGAGGCCAACGCCGAGCGCTGCCGGGAGTACGCCGAGTCCTCGCCGTCCATCGTCACGCCGCTCAACCACTACGTCGGCTACGACGAGGCGGCCAAGATCGCGAAGCAGTCCCTGGCCGAGCGCAAGACGATCCGCGAGGTGGTGCTGGAGCGGGGCCACGTGCGATCCGGCGCGATCACCGAAGAGAAGCTGGACGAGGTGCTCGACGTGCTCTCGATGACGCGTCCGGCAGAGTAGCCGTGCGGGTCCTCGACGGCATCGACGCCAAGCTGGCCCGGCGGATCGCGAAGCAGCCGGTGTTCTTCGTGGCTACCGCGCCGCTGACTGGCGACGGGCACGTCAACGTCTCGCCGAAGGGCATGGCGGGCACCTTCGCCGTACTGGACCAGTACCGGATCGGCTACCTGGACTACTTCGGCTCGGGTGCTGAAACCATCGCCCATCTGCGCGAGAACGCCCGCATCACGCTCATGTTCGCCGCGTTTCAGGGCCGTCCGAACATCGTCCGGCTGTACGGCCGCGGCCGTGTCGTATTACCCGAGGACGCCGAGTTCGACGAGCTCCGGACGTCCTTCGGCAAGGAGCAGTCGACCGGCCAGCGGGCGATCGTGGTGGTGGAGCTCGACCGGGTGCAGGACTCGTGCGGGTACGCGGTTCCGCTGATGGACTTCGTCGCGGACCGGACGGTGCTGGACCTGTACATGGAGAAGAAGGGCCCCGAGCCGTTCGAGAACAACGGTGACGGCCGCAACGCCAAGTCCATCGACGGGCTGCCAGCACTGCCCAAGACGTGACGGGCAGCCCCGGTCTGAATCGTCAGCGGGCTAGATCACGACGTCCTCGAGCAGCTCCGTGACCAGCGCCGCGATGGGTGAGCGCTCGGACCGGGTCAAGGTGACGTGGGCGAACAGCGGGTGCCCGCGCAGCGCCTCGATGACGGCCGCCACCCCGTCATGCCGGCCGACTCGCAGGTTGTCGCGCTGCGCGACGTCGTGGGTGAGCACCACCCGCGAACCCTGGCCAATCCGGGACAGCACCGTCAGCAGCACATTGCGTTCCAGGGACTGGGCCTCGTCCACGATCACGAACGCGTCGTGCAGCGACCGGCCGCGGATGTGGGTCAGCGGCAGCACCTCGACCATGCCGCGGTCCATCACCTCGTCCATCACGTCCTTGCTGACGAGTGCGCCGAGGGTGTCGAACACCGCCTGTGCCCACGGCGCCATCTTCTCATTCTCGCTGCCAGGCAGGTAACCCAGGTCCTGGCCGCCGACGGCATACAACGGCCGGAAGACCACGACCTTCTTGTGCGCGCGTCGCTCCATCACGGCGTCGAGCCCGGCGCACAGCGCCAGCGCCGACTTCCCGGTGCCCGCGCGGCCCCCGAGCGAGACGATGCCGACGTCGGGGTCCAGCAGCAGGTCCAGCGCGATCCGCTGCTCAGCTGAGCGCCCGTGCAGCCCGAAGGCTTCGCGGTCACCGCGCACCAGCCGCAGCTCCTTGTCCGGCGTGACCCTGGCCAGTGCCGAGCCGCGGCTGGAGTGCAGCACGATGCCGGTGTGGCACGGCATCCCCGCCACCGCGAGCAGCTCGTCCGACTCGGTCAGCTCAACCCGGTCGCTGGAGTAGAGCGCGTCGATCACGTCGCTGGAAACGTCCAGCTCGGTCATCCCCATCCAGCCGGAGTCGATCGCCGGGTGCACCCGGTACTCGTCGGCGGCCAGCCCAACCGCCGCCGCCTTCACCCGCAGCGGCATGTCCTTGGACACCAGCGTGACGTCGCGGCCCTCGTTCGCCAGGTTCAGCGCGACGGCGAGGATCCGGGAGTCGTTGCTCTCGACCCGAAAGCCGGCGGGCAGTGACGACAGATCGCAATGATTGAGCTCGACGTGCAGGCTGCCACCGTCTTCCCCGACGGGCACCGCTGAGTCGAGCCGTCCGTGCTTGATCCGAAGCTCGTCCAGGTTGCGCAGGGTCTGCCGAGCGAACCAGCCCAACTCCGGGTGGTGGCGCTTACCTTCCAGTTCGGTGATGACGACCAGCGGAAGCACCACCTCGTGCTCACCGAATCGCGTCAGCGCCCCGGGGTCCGACAGCAGGACCGAGGTGTCCAGGACGAACGTCTTCACCGGGGCTTTGGCCGTGACCGGCACGGGCCCTTCGCCCGCATCGGCGAGGTTGCTCTTGGCTGACGTGGCGCGAGCTGGGGTCATCTGACACTCCTGAGCGCTGGCACAACGGCTCGGATGCGGTACCGACACCGTTGGGTAGACGTGGCACCGACGCCTACCGCTGTTGAGGGTTCCGGTCGTCCCCATCGTACGGGGGCGATGCCGGCCCCCTCGCTGGTTGTCACCACCGTCAAGGGACCTCCTGAATGGGCCGATCGGGCCGGTCCACCTGGCCACAAGGTACGGCCGGCGCGATAGCCGAAACCGCCGCCACGCCGCATCTGTTAGGCAACCGTTAGGTTAACTTCGGCCGTACACCGGCTCAGTTGCCGAAGCGGCGATGGCGCTCGGAGAAGTCACGCAGCGCACGCAGGAAGTCCACCCGGCGGAAGTCCGGCCACAGCGCGTCGCAGAAGTAGAACTCCGAATGTGCCGACTGCCACAGCAGGAACCCGGACAGTCGCTGCTCCCCCGACGTCCGGATCACCAGGTCGGGATCGGGCTGACCCTTGGTGTAGAGGTGGTCGGCGATGTGCTCGACATCGATCAGTTCGGCGAGCTCCTCGATCGAGGTTCCGGCCTGGGCGTGCTCCTGCAGCAGGGACCGGACGGCGTCGGCGATCTCGCGCCGGCCGCCGTAGCCGATCGCGAGGTTCACCGTCATTCCGGTCTTGCCCGCGGAGCGCTCGGCGGCCGTCTTGAGCGCCTCGGCGGTGTCGGATGGCAGCGTGTCGAGGGCGCCCATGACGTTGAGCTGCCACGGCTGGTCGGCGGCGGACAGCTCGTCGGCGACATTGGCGATGATCCGCAGCAGCGGGCCCACCTCGGTCGGGTCGCGGTGCAGGTTGTCGGTGGACAGCAGCCAGAGGGTGACGTGCTCGACGCCCGCCTCGGCGCACCAGCCCAGCAGGCTGTCGATGTGGTTCGCGCCCACCACGTGGCCGTGGTTGACGTCTTCCAGGCCGGCCGCCCGGGCCCATCGCCGGTTGCCGTCCAGCATCACCGCGACGTGCCGCGGAACCGGCCGGCCGGCGAGCTGACGCAGCAGTCGACGCTCGTACAGGGAGTAAACGCCGGCTCGCAGATCCACGACGGGCAAGCATAGACCCGAAAACGGTGCTCGGCTCAGCGAACGGCCGTCCGGGTGGCCGTGCGCGTGGCCGTGCGGGTGGCGAGGACAGCTGGCGGTGCAACCTACGGTGGCGTAACTTCGACCGCATGACGAGCCTCAGCCCGGCATCGCAGGAGTCCCCGCTGGCGGTGCTGGCGTCCGAACTCAAGCCCCGGGCACGCGGTTGGCTGCATACCTATGCGGCGCTGATCTCGGTGGTCACCGGCATCACCCTGGTGGCGGTCGCCGCTGCCAGCCGCGGCGAGCGGGCGGCCTTGCCCACCACCATCTACGCCGTGACGGTCACCCTGCTGTTCGGAACCTCGGCGATGTACCACCGCCGCGCGTGGGGACCTCGCGGTCGCGCCCTGATGAAGCGGCTCGATCACTCGATGATCTTCGTGTTCATCGCCGGCAGCTACACCCCGTTCGCAGCGCTGACGCTGCCGCGGGCCTCGTCCGAGGCCGTGCTGGTGGTGGTCTGGACGGGCGCGGTCTTCGGCGTTCTCCTCAAGACGGCGTGGCCGGACGCGCCGCGACTGCTGTCGGTACCGCTCTACATAGCGCTCGGCTGGGTTGCCGTCTTCGTGCTGCCTGAACTGCTGCACAACTACGGGGTCGCCACCCTGGTGCTGATCGCTGCCGGCGGCCTGATCTATACCCTCGGCGCCCTGGCGTACGGCTTCAAGAAACCCAACCCCTATCCGGGGACCTTCGGATTCCACGAGGTGTTCCACCTGTGCACGCTGGTCGCTGCCAGCTGCCACTACGTCGCGGTGTGGCTGGCCGTCTTCGCCTGAGCCGCGCCCCCAGCTCGGATTTATCTACCGCCGGGGCTTGCCGCGCTCGTACTGGGGCGCCCAATACACCCGGTCGCCGAGAGCGTGCGCCGCGTGCTGCGGCCAGGACGGGTTGCGCAGCACGGCACGCGCCAGCAGCACGGCGTCGGCGGAACCCTCCAGCAGGATCTGTTCCGCCTGCTGCGGCTCCGTGATCAGCCCGACCGCGGCCACCGGCAGACCGCTCACCGTACGGATCTCGCGCGCGAACTGCACCTGGTACCCCGGGCCGACCACGATCTGCTGGTCGGGGCTGTTGCCACCGCTGGACACATCGATCAGGTCGACACCGCGCTCGACCAGCTGCCGTGACACCTCGGCCACCTCGTCCACCCGCAGGCCGCCGTCGACCCAGTCGGTCGCGCTGACCCGGACGAACAACGGGCGGTTCTCGGGCCACACTGCTCGCACCGCGTCGACGACCTCGAAGAGCAATCGGCTGCGGCCGGCCAGGTCACCGCCGTAGCCGTCCTCGCGCACATTCGACAGCGGCGACAGGAACTGGTGCAGCAGGTAGCCATGCGCGGCATGCAATTCGAGAACCTCGAAACCGGCCGCGTCCGCCCGCACCGCCGCCCGCGCCCAGGCCTGGGTCAGTTGCGCCAGCTCGGCCTCGCTCAGCTCGCGGGGAGCCGGCCAGTCGGCGTACCCGACCGGCGACGCGCCAACGGTCGGCCAGCCTCCGTCGGCGACCGCGAGCGGGCCACCACCCTTCCAGGGCTGAGCCGTGGAGGCCTTGCGGCCGGCATGGGCCAGCTGGATTCCGGGCAACGCGCCCTGGGACCGGATGAAATCGGTGATCCGCCGGTAGTCCTTGGCCTGCTCGTCGGACCAGATGCCGGCGTCATAGGGCGAGATCCGGCCCTCCGGCGTCACCGCCGTCGCCTCGGTCAGGACCAGGCCGGCGCCGCCGCGCGCCAGGCTGCCGAGATGGACCAGGTGCCAGTCGGTCGGGTGCCCACCCTCGGAGGAGTACTGGCACATCGGCGCCACCCAGGCGCGGTTCCGGAACGTCGTGCCGCGCAGAGTCAGCGGCGAGAAGAGTGTGCTCACGTACCGCTGCAACGCCACACCGTCCGAGCGTCTTCCAGGGCCGAGCACCGGCTTCGATCTCAGTCGGGTACGAGCAGGGGCTTCCCTCCCGGGTCCGACAATGGTTATTATTTCGCCATGTGAGAGCGCTCTCACATGCTTCTCCCCGGAAGCGTTGTTCTCCTCCGCTGGACCGAACCCGAAAGGCATTCCCACCATGACCCGAACCCCCGGTACCCCACCCGCTGGGCGCCGCCCGAGATGGCGCGCACTGCTCGTCGGCACAGCCGCCGTCCTGCTGCCGCTGTCGGCGACGACCGCGCTGGCACACTCCGCAACGGCCGCCGTCCCGGCACCGCCCACCGGCTGGACGTCGGTCTTCAGCGATGACTTCGCCGGAGCATCCGGCACCGGCCTCAACACCTCGAACTGGCTCTACGACCTCGGCACCAGCTACCCCGGCGGCGCCGGCAACTGGGGCACCGGTGAGGTGGAGTCGAACACGAACAGCACCGCCAACGTCTACCAGGACGGCGCCGGACACCTGGCCATCAAGCCGATCCGGGACGCCAGCGGGCACTGGACCTCAGGCCGCGTCGAGACGCAGCGGACGGACTTCGCCGCCCCGACCGGCGGGGTGCTCCGGGTGCAGGCCTCGATCCAGCAGCCCGACGTCACCACCGCAAACGGCGCCGGCTACTGGCCCGCGTTCTGGATGCTCGGCGATGCCGCCCGGGCCGCCTCGGCGACGAACTGGCCGAGCATCGGTGAGATCGACATCATGGAGGACATCAACGGCCGCAGCTCCGAATTCGCGACGCTGCACTGCGGAACCGGTTCGGGCGGCCCCTGCAACGAGACGACCGGCATCGGCAGCGGCGAGCGCGCGTGCTCCGGTTGCCAGACGGCGTTCCACCAGTACGCGATGGAGTACGACCGGTCGGTCAGCCCGGAGCAGCTCCGCTACTACCTCGACGGCACCAACTTCTTCACCATCAACTCCAACCAGGTCGACGCCACGACCTGGAACAACGCCACCCATCACGGCTTCTTCCTGATTATGAACGTCGCCATGGGCGGCGGGTTCCCGAACGCCTTCGGCGGCGGCCCGACCGCGGCGACCGTCTCCGGCCAGCCGATGCTGGTCGACTACGTGTCGGTGATGACCAAGGGCGGCACCAGCACCGGCGGCGGAACGGGAACCGGTGGCGGTGGCGGTAGCGCCACCGCCACGACCCAGGCCGAGGCATACAACGCGCAGTCCGGAACCGCCACGGAGGCGTGCAGCGACACCGGTGGCGGCCAGGACGTGGGCAACATCGGCAACGGTGACTGGTTGCAGTACAACAACACCGACTTCGGCACCACCGCCCTGCACACCATCAACGCCCGGGTCGCCAGCGGTGCGGCGAGCGGCGTGAGCGGCATCGTCGAGGTCCATCTGGACAGCCTCAGCAACGCCGCGGTCGGCAGTTTCTCGGTCGGCAACACCGGTGGCTGGCAGAGCTGGAAGACCGTTCCCGGGTCCATCGGCTCGGTCACCGGGACGCACACGGTGTACTTGAAGTTCGTCACCGGCTCCGGCCAGGACTTCGTGAACGTGAACAGCTTCTCGTTCAGCTAGACCTTTCGGCACGCGCGGCGCGGACGCCACCACGGCGTCCGCGCCCGTTTGTTCTTCAGGATCGTGGACAGCGCCAGCGTTGTCCTTGGAGGGAGCCTTCGCCTGAACCGGTGCCCCGTTCGGAACCGGCGCCCCGTTGGGCGGCGAGCCGGCTCAGGGGTCGAGGTTGTCGTCCGGACCGGGCTCGCGGTCGAAGATCAGCCAGTAACCGGCCAGCGCCAGGCACACCACGCCGAAGATCAGCTTGCCCTTGTCGTGGCCTGACCAGTAACTGGCGAAGAACACGCACGCCCCGACCAGCGCCGCGCCGCCAACCATCCAGCGGAAGCCGGGTGGCTGAGTGCGCATCATGGGCGTTCCAGGGCAGCTACCAGGTCACCCACCGAGGTGACCGGCCGGTCGCAGACGAAGCCTCGGCACACGTAGGCGGCGGCCCCGTCTGCCACCAGCGGACGGTCGGCCAGCAACGGGACGCCAGGTACGTCCGGGGCACCATGCGCCAGCACCAGCCCGGGCGAGGTGCTGTTGCGGGCCACTGCGAGCAAGCCGTCGGCAACGGGGCCCTCGCCGACCACGGCAACCTGAACCGGACCCGCCATCGCCGCCTCGGCAACCGCCAATGTCCAGCCCGCAAAACGCGGTTCGCGACTGGCGAGCTCGCCCGCGGAGGCCAGCGCCGCGTCCGCCGCGGCCCGGTGCCGGGTCGAGCCGGTCAGCGCCGCGTAGCTCAGCAGGGCGCCCGCGAGAGCGGACTGCCCGGACGGGGCGGCGTTGTCGGAGGGGTCGCGCGGCCTTGTGAACAGCTGCTCGGCATCGTCGGCGGTGTCGAAGAATCCCCCGCTGCTGTCGGCAAAGTGGCGCAGGGCCACCTCGAGCAGCCGCTCGACGGCACGCAGCCAGCCCGGGTCGCCGGTAGCCTGCTGCAGCGCGAGCAGCCCCTCAGCCAGGTCGCCGTAGTCCTCGGCCACACCCATGGCCGCGCTCGCGACACCGTTGCGGGAGGATCGGTGCACCCGATCGCCGTCGGAGTGGGTGTCCAGCAGGAACCGAGCGCACCGCTCCGCGGCGACGACGTAGCGCGACTCCTCGAACAGGACGCCGGCGTCGGCGAGCCCGGCGATGGCCAGGCCGTTCCACGCGGTGATCACCTTGTCGTCCCGGGCCGGCTGTGGCCGCTCGTCACGTGCCGCCAGCAGCCGCTGCCGGGCGGTCGCCCACCACGTGGCGTCGTCAGGGTCCTGACGCAGCTGCAGCGTGGACGACCCGAGTTCGAAGGTGCCCTGGCCGGTCACCGTGAGCAGCGCCGCGGCCCGCGCGCCGTCCTCGTTCCCGAGCACGTCGGCGAGCTGGGCGGGCGTCCACGAATAGGTCAGGCCCTCGACCCCGTCGGTGTCAGCGTCCAGCGCGGACGCGAACGCGCCCTGCGCGGTGCCGAGGTCGCGGATCAGGAAATCTGCTGTTTCGCGGGCGACCCGCTCGGCCAGCGGGGACCGGGTGGCCCGCCACAAGTGCGTGTAGACGTGCAGCAGCTGGGCGTTGTCGTACAGCATCTTCTCGAAGTGCGGCACCACCCACTGGGCGTCCACGGAGTACCTGGCGAACCCGCCCGCGAGCTGGTCATACATCCCGCCGCGTGCCATCGCCTCGCAGGTGCCGGCGACCATCTGCATCGCCGGCTGCGATCCGGTTCTTCCATAATGGCGCAGCAGGAACTCCAACACCATGGACGGTGGGAACTTCGGTGCCGACCCGAACCCGCCGTTGCGGCCGTCGTACTGGCTCGCCAGCCGGTCGGCCGCCTGCTGCAGCTCGTCGGGGCCGATGGGCAGCGGGGTGGCGGCCACGATCACCGACTGCAGGGCATCCACCACGTGAGCGCTCGAGGCCAGTACCTCGTCGCGCCGCTGCGTCCAGGCGTCGATGACCGCATCGAGCAGCCGCAGGAAGCCCTCTTGCGGAAAGTACGTGCCACAGAAGAACGGGGCACCGTCCGGGGTCAGCAGGCAGGTCATCGGCCAGCCGCCCTGGCCCGTCATCGCGGTGGTGGCCGACATGTAGATCGCGTCGATGTCGGGACGCTCCTCGCGGTCGACCTTGATCGAGACGAACCGGTCGTTGAGGACCGCCGCGACTTCGTCGTCGGCGAACGACTCGTGGGCCATCACGTGGCACCAGTGGCAGGCCGCGTAGCCGATCGAGAGCAGCACCGGCACGTCCCGGCGCTTGGCCTCTGCGAAGGCCTCCTCGGACCACTCCCACCAGTCGACGGGATTGTCGGCATGCTGTAGCAGGTACGGGCTCGTCGCTTGGGCCAGTCGGTTAGGCATTCCTGCCACTCCTTGAGTGCGCTGATCGGTCATGAGCGGGTCTCTGACGAATGACACTGTCAGACGCTGACCCGTGGTGCCAATCATGCCGCCCCGGTCAATTGTCCTCCACTCATCTCGGCACGGCTGGTCAGCCTTCATCATGGTCTCCAGTCAGCGGTCAGGGGTCGACGGTCCGCGCGGTGACGAGTCGGCTGGGACCGTGGACGGCTCAGACCTCGGCGATGCACTTCCTGACGTAGGAGTCGGCCTTCCCGAGTTCGGCCGTCACCTTGTCCAGCGGCCAACCGTGCGTCCCGTGGCACTTGAGGCTCGCCGGTCCCGAATAGCCCACCCGAGCCAGGGTGCTCAGCGGCACGCGGTGGTCGAGGGTCCCGTCGGGCCGAGGCAGCTGCAGTTCACCCGGTCCGAAGTTCAGACCGTCGACGCCATGTTGGTAGTTACGGTCGATATCCCAGATGTAGTAATAGAAAAGTCGCTTGCGCTCGGCGAGGAAAGTTATCGCGTCGCTGATCGTCTCCCCCATAACCCACAGGTGTGGTGGAGCCAGGCAAACTCCGAGGTTCGGATGGTCGATGTCGGTGACCAGCCTCCGGATTTGGGCGAACGTGTCGACGCCCTCGTCCCAACGACGATCCTCATTGCCGCCGGATTCGAAGTCCGCGCTGAACGGAACGGTGAGGTGGTTCTCAACCGCGATCCGTACGCCGCGCCGCGCGGCGTGCTCGACCAGCGGAGGTAGGAAGGAGGCCACGAAGTCGGCATAATTGGCCTCGCAGTCGAAGACCACCGTATCGACACCCAACTCGGCGGCGAAGTCTATTCGCTCGAGCATCTCGGCTTGCGTCTTGCCGTACATCGTCAAGCCGCAGGGGCGAATGCCGTAGCGGTCCAGCGTGGCTTTGATCTTGCCGATGTCGTCGCCGGGATTGACGTGTCCGGCCAGCGGACTGGCCGAGGACCACAGGTTCACCTCGGTGAACCCGAGACCGGCCAGTTCGCGGAGCGCGTCATCTAGCGAGTAGTCGTGGTAGGGCAATATTTCAGCCGTATAGCGAAACATGATTCTCCTCAAGCTTGGCGGAACTCGGACGGCACCGGTACCTGGCCCTGCGTCGGCGGACGCGAGAGCGCAGCGCGACACATCGGGTGGCTCAGTCCCATACGAACACCGCCTTCTCGGTCTCCCGGCGGTCAAAGGCAGCGAATGCGTCAGAAGCCTGTTCCAACGCGAAGGTGTGGGAAACCAGCTTTTCTATGGGCAGCTGCTGGCCGACTACCAGCCGGACGATGTCATGCCAGTCACCGAGTGGGAAGTACCAACCACCGACGACCGTCAGCAGCTTGCGGATTATCTGATCGCTCGGGTTGATCTCCGTCGAGCGCGACTCACCGACGAAGGCCACCGCACCCCGCTTGGCAGCGACGTCAAGGCACAGGTTCTGCCCGGCGGGGACGCCCGAGCAGTCGATGGCGGCCTCGGTACCGACGCCCCGGGTGTAGTCGAGGATTGCCTTCGCAGCATCCTCACGGCTGCTGTCCACTACCTGCGCGGCACCCAGTTCGGCGGCCAGCTCGAGCCGCGCGGGCAACAGGTCCACGGCGATCACCCGAGCACCAAGCGCTGTGGCGACCAGCACGGCAGCCGCACCCATCGGTCCCAGACCGACGACGGTGACGGTCTGGCCGCCGCGCACACCGAGTTCGCGCTGCACATGATATTGGCTGCCGATCATGTCAGTCATCAGTGCACCCGCGACGAAGGAGCACGAGTCGGGCAGCGGCAGGCAGTTCCGCTCCGGCAGCACGAAGTATTCGGCATCCCCACCGTCGATGTCGAAGCCCAGGCACTTCCACTGCGGGCAAAGCATCAGGTAGCCCGAGGCGCAGTACTGACAATGCCCGCAACCGACCGGCAGGTAACCGGACACTCGATCCCCAGGCTGTAACGACGTGACGCCGGCGCCGACCGCCGCCACGACTCCGGCGGGTTCATGCCCAGGCACTACCAAGCCGCTTCCCGCGGCGACCGATCCTACGATGGCCGAAGTGCCGCTGTACAGCCCCATATCGCTGCGGCAGATGGCAGATGCCTTGGTCTGCACCAGTACCTCGCCGAGGTGTGGCTCGGGAATCGGTCGATCCTCGACCACTACCTTCCGGTCACCCGGAAAGAGAACCGCTTTCATCATCGAGGTCACTGACAACTCATCTCCTGTGTTGTTCGGTTGTTACTTCACGGCACCGAGGGTCAGGCCCGACACAATGCGTCGTCGCAATACCAACGTCATGATCAGAATCGGGGCGATGATGACCGCCGCTCCCGCGGTGAGGGAGCCCCACTGGGTTCCGAACATTCCGGTGAACTCCTGCTCCCCGACCGGGGCCGTCTTCGCCGCTGTGCGGGTCAACGAGAGCGCGAATAGGTACTCGTTCCACGAGAGGATGGCAGACAGGATCGCGGCGGTGGCGATCGTGGGGCCGAGCAGCGGGCCGACGATGCGGCGAAGTATGACCCAGCGATTGGCACCGTCGACCATCGCGGATTCCTGCACCTCATAGGGGATCTGCAAGATGGCCGCACGCAGGATCCATACCGAGATCGGCAGATTGAACGCGGCATACGGCACGATCAGCACCCAGTAGGTGTCTATCAGGTTGAGGTTTCCGGCGAAGATGAAGACGGGGATCACCGCGACAATGGGTGGGAACATGTAGGTCGACAACACCCATGACGAAAGCGCCTTCCGCGGTCGGAAACCCTTGAGCGACATCGCGTAGGCGGCCGGAACGGATACCGCGACCGAAAGGATGGTCGAGGCTGCCGTGACGATCAAGCTGTGTGTGAGCAGCTCGTCGAAACCTTGACTGAGCCCGCCGCCGCCGACCAGCACATGCTTGAAATTGCCCAGGGTCGGGTGGAAGAGCCAGCGGGGCGGGATACTTTTGGCAATGTTCTCAGGCTTGAACGCGGTGACAACGATGAAGAGCAAGGGCACGAGTGAGGCCACGATCCACACCCACAGCACGGCCCTGCCTGCCCTGCCGACGAGCGAAGTGTGCGACCGCGGCTTAGTAGTGGCAGCGGAGCGCTTTCCGCTCAGGCGCATGGTCATAGTCATTAGGCAGCACCTTCCTCGGGATCACGGCCGGCGACCCTGAGTAGCAGCGGAACCAGCAGCGACAGGAAGATCAGAAAGACCATCGCCAATGCCGATGCGGCACCGATCCGGAAACTCTGCAGAGCCACGCGGTAGATGTTGAGGTTGATGATTTCGGTGCTGGTTCCCGGGCCACCGTTGGTCAACACCGCGAACGAGTCGAACGTCTTGAAGGCTTGGATGGTGCGCAGAGTGAGGGCGATCGCTACAAAGGGCATCAGCATCGGGAGCGTGATGAACCGGAAGGTTTGCCAGTTGGAGGCGCCATCGATCGCAGCGGCTTCGCTCGGTTCGGGTGGCAGTGATTGCAGTCCGGCCATCAGGATGAGCGCGACGAACGGCGTCCACTGCCATACGTCCAGTCCGATGATCGCGAGCCAGGCGGTGTTGGAGCCACCAAGCCAGTCGAAGTGTGCTCCGAGGCCCACCCTGCCTATGTAGTAGTCGACCCAGCCGGTGGTCGGGCTCAGCAACTCCCGGAAGATCATGGCCGATACCACCGGTGTCACCGCGAACGGCAGCAGCATGAGCGTTGCGGCGAGGTTGTTGCTGCGACTTTGGGCAGCCAGTGGAACGGCAAGCAGCATGCCGAGAAGGAGCTCGAGCGCGACGGCGACGACCACGAAAAATCCCGTACGCAGCAAAGCATGCAGTTCGTTAGGATCGGTCAAGACATCGCGGTAGTTCTGCAAGCCGACGAAGCCGCCCCCGATGCCGAGCAACGTGTCGTTGCGCAGACTGGCACGTACGAGATAGACCGTCGGCACGACCGTCATGATCAGCAGAAGCGCGAGCGCGGGGCTCATGAGCGTCCAGCCAGCCAGGTTGGCGCCGGAGCGAGGGGTCCGCCTGCCCCGCCGTCGGGCAGGAGTGTCGAACTCTTGCCCGACGGGGGCTGCTGTCGGTCGCGCGGCGGCCACCACTGAACGATCAGGCGCGGTGGTCCGGTTCATGGTCGGGCTCCGTTCTAGATCCGGTGAAGCTGAGGGGGCCGGCGCGCTACTGGCCGGGCTTGATTCCTGCCTGCTCGACCAGGCGCTTGACCTGGCTCGCGGCGCTGGACAGGGCGCTGGCTGGATCGCTCTTGCCGGTCGCCGCCTGGTTGACAGCTACTGCGATCGCCTGCGCAACCTCGGTGTAGTTGCTCAACCGAGGTCGGCCGACACCGACTGCGAGGGCCTGCCCCATCACCTTGTAGAACTCGACCAGGCTCGGGTTCTTGGCCTGTGACTCCACGTCCTTGTACACCGACGTCCGCGTGGGGTGCAGCATGTCCTTGGTCATCGACAGTTGCTGTGTCGCTGCGGTCAGCCACGTCATCGCCCGGTAGGCCCAGGCCTTGTTCTTGCCGTACGGGTTGACCGCCAGGCCCCAGGTGCCGAAGTGCGGACCGCTGGCCGTTCCCGACGGAGCCAGCGAGTATCCGATCGTTCCCTGCACACCCTTGTTCAGCGCGACCGTGTGGTAGTTCTGGGTCATCGCAGTCGTACCGCTGTCGAAAGCCTCGGCCGTCGTATTCCAGTCGGCAGACGTACTTCCCGGCGGTACCGACCCATCTGTGATGAGCGTGCGGTAGTAGGTCAGAGCCTTGACGCCGGCCGCGCTGTTGAAGTCCATGCTGAGGTTGTCCCCGACCAGCTCTCCGTTGCCTCCGTAGTCCGCGAGCAACGACTTGAAGTCGTCGGTCGCCCAGTCACCGACGCCCGCCATCACCGTGGTGCCATAGAGCTTCTTGTCCGGCTGGGTGAAGAATTTCGCGACCTGGCGGTACTCGTCCAGAGTCTTCGGCACCTGTAACGGCTTGCCGAACTCGGCCTGGTAGGCCGCCTTCTGAGCCAGATCGTTGAACAGGTCCATCCGGTTGGCCTGAACCAGCACATTGGCCTGAATGGGCAGGTTGTAGATGTCGAAGCCCTTGGCCTTGATCGCGGCCGGGTCCACCTTCGCCGCCGGATCGGGGTAGTGGGCCAGGATGTTCTTGGGGTTGTACACCGAGGTGTCGTAAAAGACTTTGGGGATGAAGTCGCCGACATCGGTGTTCGCCATGTCATTGAGCGATGAATTGGTCAGATACGAGTTCAGTGGCTCCAGCTTGCCGACCAGTGAAGGCATCCAGGACGAGTCCACGATCATGATGTCGTACGCGGAGCTCCTGGATGCGAGCTCGGCGAATGCCTTGGTCTGCAGACCTGGTTGCGCCTGCGAGTCGATCTGCAGATCGATTCCGAACTTCTGCTTGAAAGCCGGTACGAGCGCCATGACAGCAGCGGAGTCCGCTTCGGTCGATGCGTACAGCATTCGCAGGGTCTTCGGCTTCGCCTGGTTGAGGTCAACCTTTGCCGCATTGCTCTTCGAACACCCCGAGAGCGTCAACGTCGCCAGCGCGATCACCCCGACTGCGGCCAATCCTCGCCGACGCCGTGCCGAACGTAGTTTGCCAAGCATGCTGATGCTTCCTTCCAAGAACCGAGATGGGTGGGTGGTGGGGCCTTCGCCCCGAAAAGTGGACACGCGATTTGATTGTTATGCGGCCGGTCGTAGCGTAGCCGCGGTGGTGGTGTTCTCGTAGGTGATCGGGCTGCGGTAGCCGCAGGCGGAGTGCCGGCGGC